>NZ_JASBOH010000002.1:0-379859 GCF_039907205.1 Corynebacterium sp. c25Ua_47
TAACTCAATACACAAAGCCCGTCACCGTTGAGCAACCACTCAACGGTGACGGGCTTCTTCGTTTACGCACACAGCCTAAAAGTACAAACCCGAAAACACTAACCTGCGTGCTGCACATCCACGTCTGCACTTATAGACCAAGACACCAACCCCCATCAGTGGTTCAGACGCCTAACTTCGTCATTTAAGGGACTACATGCCTGACGTTTTAAGTCTTTAGCGCTCCCGTAAATCGTCGGCCACCAGCACTGTATTGATAGCGGGATGTCGTTCCCTTTTCGTGCCTTACAACTAGAATGAAGTCGGTATCAACTTTTGGCGGGATAGCGAAGGAGAACGCGATGAGGTTCCCGCAAACGTCGGCTCCTTTTACTCATTCTTATAACCCGGTCTTCCTGAAGAATCTGAAGGCTGTTTCCTACGGGAGAAAGAACGAGAACCCCTCTCCCTACAACCTTTGTCCGGTCTTTGAATCAGTAGAGCCTGTTCCGCAAGTGCGCGATATCCGTGGTGGGCTTGTGTTTTTCGGAGCGATGGTCTTGGCAGCGGGACTCATCTTCTTTGTGGGCTTGCTTCTTAACAGCTTCAAGGTTCCGGTTCTCTTGGCGTTTCTTCTTGGCGCGTTGCTCCTTTATTTTTTGTTTCTCATCGCTAAGCATGCGCTGTTTGCTCTTCGCATTAATAGGGCCTGGAAGAATGGCTGGATCGATTTTTATCCGGTTCTCCTTGGCAGTCTATTTCACGATGAGGAGAATGCTAGGCGTGGGAAGAAGGGGAATTTTTATGCTACGAAGGCGTTGGTCGTGGCGCCAAACGGCGAGTCCCGGATGCTCGAGGTGTCCGTGGAAGGGCTGAGGTTGGACCGAATGATTAGGGAAGGCGCTGTCATGGTGCGTGACCGCCAGGGTATCCGCCTTGATGCAATCCGCAATAATGGGTGGACATTCTGGGCCGTCGTTCGTGGTCGGCCGTTGGACGACGGAAGCGTGGAACATGGGCTGTCCGCTTCACAGGTGGCTGCGGGCTTGGATCGCGTTCGGCATGGTTGGCCATTGGATCGGCTTGATTCCTTGCCTGAGGGCCCGTGAATTTTGACTATTAGCCATGGTTGTGGGTCATTTCACTCACCAGTCGGTGCATTGCCGGTTTCGGGCCGCTGACCTGTACACTGGTTCGGTACATACGGACGCGTCTACCGCAGAAAGTGCATGGATTTAATGTCTGAATCTAACTCCCGCGACCACGAGCGTGGCCGCGAAGGTTCCTCGGAAAGCAACCGGGGAAACAACCGCTCTGGTGGCCGGAAGTTTGAGAAGCGTGGCGGCGCATCGGGGCGTCGAGAAGAGCGTCGCGGCGATCGCCGCGATGATCGCCGTGGCGGTCGCGCTGGTGCTAAACCTCGTCGTGGGGATCGCCGCAACGATCGGCAGGGCCACGATCGTGATAAGCACAAGGCCTCGCATCCGCAGCGTTCGGGCTACCGTGAGGAGCGGATCAATCGCCGCATGACGGACCCGGATCTGCCATCTGATATCGATATCACTGACCTCGATCCTTCTGTGCTGCAGGACCTCTCCTCGCTATCGAAGGAAAATTCCGAAGCAGTGGCCAAGCATCTCATTATGGCGGCAACGTGGCTTGATGATGACCCGCAGCTGTCACTTCGCCACGCGCGCGCGGCAAAGGATCGCGCTGGACGCGTATCGGTTGCGCGTGAAATGAATGGAATCGCCGCCTACCGTGCTGGGGAGTGGAGGGAAGCTCTAGCGGAGTTGCGCGCTGCGCGCCGCATTTCCGGTGGCCCTGGATTGCTTGCCGTGATGGCGGATTGTGAACGCGGCCTTGGTCGCCCAGAGAAGGCCGTGGAGCTGTGGCGCAGCGAAGAGGCCAAGGAGCTGGCACCGGAGGATGCCATCGAGTTGGCAATCGTGGCTGCAGGTGCACGCTTAGACATGGGTCAAGCAGATTCTGCTGTGGTCACGATTCAGCGCGCGCAGCCGAACAAGGACGCCACAGGCGTGTCTGCCTGCCGCCTTTCTTATGCTTACGCCAATGCTCTGCTGGAGGCCGGCCGTAAGGAGGAGGCACAGGAATGGTTCCAGCATGCGGTTGACATCGATGAAGGAGACTGGACCGACGCCGCGGAGCGCCTGGCCGAATGTAAATAATGAGTATTCTCAAGACCCACGATTCGCTGCTGCTAGATCTTGACGGAACCGTGTGGGAGGGAGGACAGGCCCTCCAGTGCGTCGTTGACGTTATTAACTCCTGTGGTGTTCCCGCGGTGTATGTGACGAACAATGCTTCCCGCAGCCCCCAGACCGTGGCTGGCATGCTCGGAGAAATTGGACTGAAAACGGATGCCAACCGAGTTGTTACCTCCGCGCAAGCCGCAGTCAAAATTGCCCGTGAGGACTTCCCGGCAGGAACCAAGGTTCTTGTCATCGGCGCTGACTCATTCCGCACTCTGGCCCGTGAGGCAGGGTTCGAAGTAGTCGACAGCGCCGATGATAAGCCTGCGGCAGTGTTGCAAGGCATGGATAAGTCGGTCGGTTGGGAACAGCTTTCCGAGGGGGCATTTGCTATCAATCAAGGTGCGAAATACTACGCCTCCAACCTCGATACGTCGCTGCCGACGGAGCGAGGAATGGCCGTGGGCAATGGCTCGCTCGTCGCGGCTGTTGTTTCGACCACGGGCGTTGAACCTATTTCTGCAGGCAAACCGGAGCCCGCTATGTTTACGCAGGCGGCCAAGCTGGTGGGGTCGACCAAACCCCTTGCTGTCGGCGACCGTCTGGACACCGATATCGTCGGTGGTAATAACGCAGCGATGGATACGTTCCACGTGTTGACCGGTGTGTCTCGTGAGCTGGCGCTTATTGAGGCCATTCCGGAGGCACGTCCCAATTTCATCGGCGCGGGCTTCCACGAGCTCTCCCTCTCGGAAGCACAGGCACGGCCAGGAGCCCAGGGCGGATTCCGGGCTCGGTATGACGGTTATGACATCGTCCTCCAAGGAGGCGATGAGAAGTCGACTTCGGTCGAGGCGCTGCGCACGGTTTTGGAAGTAGCCTGGGCGGGCGCTGAGCCTCCTCGCTATATTCAGCCGCGGAGCGAGGCCGCTGAAAGGGTAGTATCCACATGGCGGTAAAGCCCCATGACCCGCGGGCGGTGCTTGCCCCAGAAAAACTGGATGAGTCCATCGCCGCGATTCTTAACGAGCCAGTGGAAACTCTTGAGCAGGAGCTGGTCCAGCTGGACCGTGCTCACACCGTGCTGCGGGATGCGCTTCAAGACAACTAGCGCTTTACACCAAGGAATGTAGGGGAAAGAGGACCTGTCTATGCCACCGCAACGTCGCCGTCTTGACGCGGAGTTGGTACGCCGAAAGATCGCGCGCTCACGTGAGCACGCTGTTGAGATGATCAAGGCCGGCCGCGTGACGGTTGGTGGTTTCAAGGCCACCAAACCCGCCACGGTGGTGGAACCAGAGGTATCCATCAAGGTGGAGGCCAGTGAGGGGGATGACTGGGCGTCGCGAGGCGCACACAAGCTCTTGGGCGCACTTGAAGCCTTTGACGTGGATCTGAAGGGCAAGCGCGTGTTGGACGCAGGAGCGTCGACCGGTGGGTTTACCGATGTCTGTTTACGCCGCGGTGCCGCGGAGGTGTTATCGGTTGACGTGGGCTACGGGCAGCTGTTGTGGCGCCTGCAAAACGATGAGCGCGTTACCGTGTTAGACCGCACGAATATTCGTAATCTGACCCTAGAGCAGACCGGTGGGCCGTGCGATGCCATGGTGGGTGACTTATCTTTTATCTCCTTGAAATTGGTGCTTCCGGCCATCGTGGAGTGCATGGTCGATGGCGCGTGGTTACTGCCCATGGTCAAGCCACAGTTTGAAGTAGGTAAGGACCGTATTGGCGCCGGCGGCGTGGTGCGGTCACCCGAGCTTCGCGCGGAAGTAACCAAGGACGTGGCGGTCTTCGCTCAGGAGCTCGGCCTAAGCGTAAAAGGTGTGGCTGCCTCCCCGCTACCGGGACCGAGCGGTAACGTCGAGTATTTCCTCTGGCTGGTCAAGGACGGGATGTCCACCCCGGAGGATAGGCTGGACGTACTGATTGATACGGCAATTAAGGAAGGACCTCAGTGAGCACTACCAGCGCCGCGGATGGCACCATGCGCCGTGAAATTCTTCTTGTCCCGCACGCCAGTCGCGAGGAAAACCTTGCCGCCACCCACCGGGCCGCGGAGCTGCTGCAGGAGGCAGGCATTAAGGTGCGCGTCTGTGCTGCGGATACTGTGCTTCCCGGGCTGCAGCACGTCCGGCATACACCAGCGGCAGCAGAGGGCTGCGAACTGGTGTTGGTGCTCGGAGGCGATGGCACGTTCTTGCGCGCTGCGGATATGGCCCGCGCCGTGGACGTTCCGGTGTTGGGCATCAACTTGGGGCACGTGGGCTTCCTCGCAGAATGGGAAGCGGAGTCCCTAGACCGTGCGCTCGTGCGCGTCATCGAGCAGTCCTATGACGTCGAAGACCGCCTGACCATCGACGTGAGCGTCTTCGATTCGGAAGGCGCGTTGCGTGAGCGCAGCTGGGCGCTGAATGAGGCGTCGATTGAAAACCTCAACAGGTCCGGAGTGCTTGATGCCATCCTCGAAGTGGATGGCCGCCCAGTATCCGCTTTTGGGTGCGACGGTGTACTTATTTCTACCCCTACGGGCTCCACGGCTTATGCCTTCTCCGCCGGCGGCCCTGTGCTGTGGCCTTCGCTCGATGCCATCCTGGTGGTGCCGAATAACGCGCACGCATTGTTTACCAAGCCGCTCGTGGTGTCTCCGGATTCACAGGTAGCGGTGGAATCGGCATCGGCAACGACTCCCGCCGTGGTGATCCTCGATGGTTTTCGGGAAATCTCCATGCCCCCAGGCTCACGCGTGGAAATCGTGCGCGGTGAACGGCCGGTGCGGTGGGTTCGCCTTGACCACCAGCCTTTCACTGACCGGCTTGTGTCCAAGCTGCGCCTTCCCGTGGAAGGCTGGCGCGGACCGCGGCATTAACCTGCTCTAGCGCGTAACCAGGAAGGAAGATAACTCTCCGTGCTCGTTGATATCAGCATTTCTGATCTCGGTGTAATTGAAAGCTCCACCGCGGAGCTTTCGCAGGGGCTCACCGTGCTCACTGGTGAAACCGGTGCTGGCAAGACCATGGTGGTAACCGGCTTGCGCCTGCTCGCGGGAGGGCGCGCTGATGCCTCGCGCGTGCGCGAAGGAGCCTCCAAAGCTGCCGTCGAAGGGCACTTTTCTTCTGACTCGAAGGCCGTGGCGGAACTAGTCGAGGAAGCCGGGGGAGAGCCCGATGAGAACGGCGAATACATCGCCTCCCGCACGGTGTCGGCTGCGGGACGCTCGCGGGCCTACCTGGGTGGGCGAGCGGTGCCGGCGGCGACGCTGGGGGAGTTCGCTTCCCATCTCATTACCGTCCACGGACAAAACGATCAGCTGCGGCTGCTGTCTACCGATCAACAGCTGGCGGCCATTGACCGCTTCGACCCTGCAGTTGAATCGGTCCGCGAAGCATATACCAAGGCATTTAGCCACTGGCGCGCGTTGGCCAAGGACTACCAGCGCCGGACAGAATCACGGCGTGAGCTGGCACAGGAAGTCGACCGGCTCCAGTTCGCGATAACGGAGATCTCGGACCTTGATCCGGAACCGGGCGAGGACGCGGAGCTCGTGACTCTCATTAAGCGCCTGCAGGATGTTGATGCCCTGCGCGAGGGAGCCGCCACCGCGCTGAGCGCTCTCGATGGTGGGGAAGGTTTCGGTGATGAGGACACCGCAGTCAATCTCGTCGGCACCGCTGAAACCGCGCTGGCTGGGGCCAGCGACGTCGAACTCGCGCGGCTCGGGGAGCGATTGAGCGAGGTCACCGCGCAATTGACCGATATTGCCGCTGAGCTCACCACGTATCTGGGAAATCTCCCCGCAGATCCCAACCTCCTCGAGGAATCCCTGCAGCGCCAACAGGAGCTCAAGCGCCTGACACGTAAGTATGCCGCAGACATCGATGGGGTGTTGGCCTGGCGCGACGCGGCAGAAGCGAAACTCGCGACGTTGGACACCTCCACCGAGGCCCTCGAAGCATTGAAGAAGGAGGTAATGGCGGCCGAAAAGACAATGGTGGCTAAGGCCGAGAAGCTCACCGCCGCCCGCACCAAGGCAGCGAAGAAGCTGGGGTCGCAGGTCACCGAGGAGATTCACGGCTTGGCCATGCCTCATTCCACACTGACGGTCGCCGTGCACAAGGCGAAGTACTCCAAGACGGGCGCGGATGAAGTGGAATTCCAACTCAACGGAAAGCCCTTGGCCTCGGCCGCCTCCGGCGGTGAGCTCTCCCGCGTCATGCTGGCGATGGAAGTGGTACTCGCCAGCGGCGACGGCACCACCTTGGTCTTCGACGAAGTGGACGCCGGCGTGGGTGGTCGCGCGGCGGTGGAGATTGGGCGTCGGCTAGCGCGCCTGTCCATCACCAACCAGGTCATTTGCGTGACCCACCTGCCCCAAGTGGCT
Source organism: Corynebacterium sp. c25Ua_47 (assembly GCF_039907205.1). Taxonomy (NCBI): domain Bacteria; kingdom Bacillati; phylum Actinomycetota; class Actinomycetes; order Mycobacteriales; family Corynebacteriaceae; genus Corynebacterium; species Corynebacterium sp. c25Ua_47. The sequence continues at coordinate 6,574 of NZ_JASBOH010000002.1, forward strand.
GCCTATGCGGATTCGCACCTGCACGTGTCCAAGGAGAAATTCACCTCAGGCGTGGCGGATTTGAGCGCCGAGGAACGCGTCGAGGAACTCGCCCGCATGCTCGCTGGTCTTGATGACACCGCGACTGGCCGCGCGCATGCCCAGGAGCTCTTCGACCGGGCTCAAGCAGAAGTGGAGAGTTTCCGCGCGCCTTCCACACATTGAGCGCCTAACAGGGGAAACTGTCAGGCATGAGTCTGTTTTCCCGTAACACCGATCTGCCTGGAGAACACGGCGCGCTGCGTGATTGCACCCCGGGTGGCAAGGGCATGAAGAAGTTCAGCGCCGGTGACTTCGCAGTCATTAACGCCGCCAACATCTCCCGCCAAGAGGCCCAGACCCTCGTGGATATGAAACCAGCTGCTGTGATTAACGTGGCGGAGTTTTCTACCGGCTCCATTCCGAATTATGGCCCGCACATGCTTCTCGACGCCGACGTCACCCTCATCGAGGGCGTGGGCCAAGATTTCGTCAGCAACTTCAAGGACGGGAAGAAGGCGCGTCTTACTGAGGACGGGACGGTGTATGTGGGGGATACCCAGCTGTCTTCTGGAACGGTGGTTACCCGGGACCGCGCGGAGAAGAACTTCTCCTCCGCGCAACGCGAACTTATCGACCATATGGAAGCCTACTTTGGCAATTCCATCGAGTTCATCCACTCCGAAGGCCCGCTCCTCATCGATGGCCTTGGCGTTCCGGATGCTGGTTCCGTCATGGCGGGACGCAAGGTCCTCGTGGTGTCGCCCTCTGAGGAGCACCGCAAAAAGCTCACGCTGCTGCGCAACTTCATCCGCGAGTATGAACCCATCATCATCGGTGTCGACTCTGCCGCAGATACGTTGGTGGAGCTGGGCTATCAGCCTAACTTCATCGTGGGAAACCCTTCGGAAGTGAGCTCTGAAACCCTGCGCAGTGGTGCCCAAGTTATCCTCCCAGCTGAGCCGGACGGCACTGCGGAAGGCCTCGAGCGCATTCAGGATCTGGGAATTGGCGCGATGACATTCCCGGCTGCGACAGACTCAGCAACGGATCTTGCACTCCTGCTCGCGGACTACCACGAAGCGCAGATGATTGTGCAGGTTGGGGGCGCCCTCGATCTCGATGACATCTTTGCCAACGAGCCGACTGCCACGCCCGCAGCCTTGTTGTGCCATATGAAGGCCGGTACGCGCCTCGTGGACGCGGACGCCGTCATCAACCTCTACACCGCGCCGAATTCTGGCGCAATGGGGTGGCTGTGGGCCCTGCTGGGCATTTTCGTGGCGCTGGCTGTGGTCATCCTCATCGTCGGCCTGGGTGGCGATGAATCATTCCTGCAGAACCTGATCGATACGTGGAACAACTTCGCGTTGAGCGTGCAGGGGTGGTTTAAATAATGGGTTCGCCTAAATCCCTGATTGTCACTGGCCTTGGCTTCGGTGCAGCCATTGGTATTGCGTTGGGCTCGTTGGTCATTGCACCGAACATGGACTCCACCCCGGGGCGCGGTGGGGAGTCCAACGATGAGGTCCGAGAAAAATACAGCAAGCTGGTGCTTGACCACAACATTGCGAAGGCCCAGCTGGATTCCGCTGATTCCGTGATGGGGGACCTCGGCCGTTACGTCGTCGACGGCACTCTAGTCCAGCGTCCGGTCATGGTACTCAGCATGCCCGACGCCAATGATGCCGATGTCACGGCTGTGAAGGATCTCCTCGGCTCCGCGGATTCTACCGACGCTGGAAGCATTAAACTGACGGAAAAATTCTTGGCCCAGGAATCCGCAGACAAGTTGTTGTCCCTCGTCACCACCACGCTGCCGGCAGGAGCGAAGCTCGATAAGAAGAAGATCGATGCCGGTACTCATGCCGGCCAAGCGCTTGCTGCCGGGCTGATGATGGATGCTAAGACCACCCAACCGCTTGCCACCGTCGACGATCGGGCGACCTTGCTGCGTGCCTTGCGCGATGCCGGCTACATCGACTACAAGGATGGCACGATCCTGCCCGCTCAGGCGGTCGTAATCGTCGGCGGCGGCCTGACACCGGGAGAAGACGAAGACAGCGCTGGCAAGAAGTACACTATCGACACCACCGTCAAGTTCCTGGAAGGTTTCGAGTCCGCGGACGCCGCCATGGTGTATGCCGGGCGTGTGCAGTCTGCAGGGGATGGCGGAGTGTTGGAAAAGCTGCGGGCGGCCAAGACTGGGATTAGCACCGTGGACTCCATCGACCACCCGGTCTCCCAGATGGCCAGCGTTTTGGCCGTCAAGGAGCAGCTTGATGGCGGCCGCGGCGTCTACGGTTCTGCAGCGAATGCCGAGGGCGCAGCGCCGGCGCTGCCGAAGGATCTCTAAATGCCACACGAGTTTCGTACGGTGGGAAGCGAGCTGCTTGTCGACGCCCCCATTATCGCCGTCCGCCGTGATGACGTTGTGATGCCGGGAGATGTCGTGGCGCAGCGGGAGATCGTCGAGCACCTCGGTGCCGTGGCCGTTGTGGCTTTGGACGAGGACAACCGCGTCGCCATGGTGGAGCAGTACCGCCACAGTGTGAGCAAACGCCTGTGGGAGCTGCCAGCTGGTTTGCTCGACGTCAAAGGTGAAGATGAGCTCAGTGCCGCACAACGCGAACTCCAAGAGGAGGCCGGACTGGCCGCCGAGGACTGGGGTGTGTTGACCGATCTGGTGACCTCCCCGGGCTTTTGTGAAGAAGCCGTACGGGTGTTCGTGGCGCGTGGGCTGCGGGACGTCGCCAAGCTCGAGGCCACAGGTGATGAAGAGGCCGACATGGGGTTTTCGTGGGTGCCGCTAGCGGAGGCCGTCGACCGTATCCTCGCCGGCGAGATTGTGAACTCTATTGCAGTGGCCGGAATTCTCGCCGCCTATGCCTGTGTGCGTGAAGGACGCACACCGCGGCCGGTTGATTCACCTTTCGGGTTGCGGCCGCAGTCGCTGGCTAGCCGGCGTACCGGACCGGATTTGAAGAAGCTGTGAGCAGCACGACTCCTGCTGCTGCCGCTGGGCAAGCGTGGCTGATGCACCTCATGGTGGAAAAAGGTGCCTCGAAGAACACGGTGAGTAATTACCGGCGTGACATCAATCGCTACGTGTCGTGGCTAGCGGAATCTGGGATCACGGATTTGCGCCAGGTTTCTCGCGCGCACGTGGAGAACTACCTCATGTACCTGCGTGAATCCCTAGCCCAGTCCTCGGCCAGTCGAGCGCTGATCGTCGCGCGTGGGCTGCATAAATTTGCGCTCGCGGAGGGGATGATTGAAGAAGACGTCGCAGCGGAGGTTTCGCCGCCCAAGCGGGCCCAAGCGCTACCGGAGACCCTCAGCGTGGAGGATGTCGAGACTTTGCTCAACGCCATTCCCACTGATGAATCCGCAACCCCCATAGACATCCGCGATCGCGCTTTGCTGGAGGTTCTCTACGGCACGGGCGCGCGCATCTCCGAAGTGATCTCCTTGAGCGTGGATGACGTAACGGCTGAGGGGCCGACGTCCGTGCGCGATATTCTGCTGCTGAGCGGCAAGGGCGATAAGCAACGCCTCGTTCCGTTGGGTTCGCATGCGGTAAGAGCGGTCGAGCATTATCTCGTGCGGGCACGGCCGGTCTTAGCAACTGGAGCCTCCCACGCGCTATTCCTCAACACCCGGGGCAAGGCCCTGTCACGGCAAAGCGCATGGGCCGCCATCAAGTCCGCTGCACAGCGCGCGCACTTGAGCGCCAACATCTCTCCGCACACCCTGCGTCACTCCTTTGCTACCCACCTGCTGGAGGGTGGTGCGGATGTGCGTACAGTTCAGGAACTGCTGGGTCATTCTTCCGTGACGACGACGCAGATTTACACGCACGTGACTGCGGATTCGCTTCGCGAGGTGTGGCGCACTGCTCATCCACGCGCCTAAAGGCGCCTAGAATCAGTTCGATTTAAATCAACGAAAAGGATTTCTATGACTTCATCTGCTCGCGCTTCCCGGACCTTTCGCGGGGCTGCGATTGCTCTCGCGCTCACCGTATTTCCACTTGCCGGTGTTGCGGCCAACCCGGTGAGCGCGAAGGGCGGGATCCCCGGGCTCGGCGCGGCAGTTGCCCATGCTCAGGATGCCACCATCCCCGTGCCGGCTGGACAAACCACGACGGTTTCCCTGCCGGTGCCTGTCGACGTCTCCGTGGCTGCCGATGGGTGGAATGTGAGCGCCTCAGGTGGCACTGCTACGGTGACGGCCCCGCCAGCAGGTGGACAGATTACCGTTCCAGTGACCTACCAGGGCGTGACCATGACCATCGTGCTCGTTGCCGACGCCGACGTCACCGCCGAGGAACTCAACGACGCTGCCGAAAGTGTCGATCCGGGGCGCCTTGGTGGTGGCCAGCCGGGGCCGGGGGACGCAGAGAACCAGCAAGGTAACGAAGAACTGGGTGGAAACGGCGACGTCACAGACGATACAAGCGATGGAGGATCGGCGACCGGTGCGGATAGTTCCAGCACCGGCCACGCGCAACCGCACCGTACGGGCCGTGGCTGGGAAGGCGTGGATGATTCCCACACGTCCTATGTCAACCTAGAATCCACCATCGAAGGCCAGACCATTCACGCCAAGCTAGGTTTGAAACAAGCACTGGACCTTTATAACCGCTTCAAGCATCTTGAGGATGAAGGCGTCACGCTGCGTTATCTCAACGCGGAAGGGGAGTTTATCGAGGGCGTGAGACGCGACATTGATAAGGGCTCGCGCACCATGTCCCTGACCTACCCAGAGGGCATGGAACCCGACAACCCCTTCATCATGCAGTTCATCAACGAGGACACCCAGTCGGCAGAGCTGGTGGTGACACTCACAGACCCAACCCGAGAGAACACCACCGACGTGCCTCCAGAGCAGCAGCTTGACAGCGACAGCGCCACGACAGCTAGCGAAGAATCAGGCACTGATACGGGCCTTGGCGCCGGCGCGGTGATAGCGGGGATTGCGGCACTCGGCATCATCGCATTGGTCGCTGGGTTCGCACTCCGTCGGTTCCGTTCGAACCGGAAGTAAAAGCTCTCGCAGTCTAGCTTCCAGGCTTTATGTGGCGGCTTTTGCTGGCTATAATCGCGATGCGGGTGCTCAAGGGGGTACCCTATAATCACAAGGATGTAAGAGTGCGGCGCCGGTGAGTGCCGCAGGGCTAACGCGAAGATGGCCTAACTAGAGCCGTACAGGTCAAGGAAGCAGGTGTGACTGTGAGCGACGAGGGACTGTTTGAGGCCTCCGAAACACAGGTCGGGTTGACCGGCCGGCCACTGCGGGAGCTTCCGGAACCAGAGCCATTGGAAAAGCATGGCCCCGCCACGATTATCTCCATGTGCAACCAGAAAGGTGGAGTGGGGAAAACCACATCCACGATCAACATGGGAGCATGCTTGGCGGAGTTGGGGCGTAAAGTCCTCCTCGTTGACTTGGACCCGCAGGGCGCTCTGTCTGCCGGATTGGGTCTGACTCATGACCAGATTCAGGACACCATCTATGACGTCATGCTCGATAGTGAGGTCTCGGTGCATTCTGCCATCGTGCACACCGGCGTGGCAGGGCTCGACCTGGTTCCGGCCAACATTGATCTTTCCGCCGCAGAGATTCAGATGGTCAACGAGGTGGGCCGCGAGCACACCTTGGCCCGAGCGCTGCGCCCGGTACGCAAGGACTATGACTTCATCATCATTGACTGCCAGCCTTCCCTAGGCCTGCTCACGGTCAATGCGCTGGCCTGCTCGCAAGGCGTCATTATCCCGATGGAATGCGAGTTCTTCTCCCTGCGCGGCCTCGCGCTGTTGACCGACACCGTGGAGAAGGTTGCTGACCGCATCAATTTCGACCTAGAGATCATGGGCATTCTGGTCACTATGTTTGACCGTCGCACCCGCCACGCCCGCGAAGTCATGGACCGGGTAGTTGAGTACTTCGGGGACAAGGTCTTCGACACGGTGATTACGCGGACCGTGCGTTTCCCAGAGACCTCGGTAGCCGGTGAGCCGATTACCACCTGGGCACCGAGCTCGCAGGCTGCCAAGCAATACCGCGACCTAGCTAAAGAGGTCATTGAGCGGGCCAACGGCTAGCCGCCTATTATGACCCAACCGGAGATCACCGGCTTTCGCATCGCGCTGGGCAATTTTGAGGGTCCGTTCGATCTGCTGCTCCAGCTCATTCAAGCGAAAAAGCTAGATGTCACCGAGGTGGCGCTGTCTGAGGTTACCGATGAGTTCGTGGCCTATACCCGAGCGTTGGGGGAGACCGCGGACCTGGACGAGACGACGGAATTTCTGCTCATCGCCGCTACGCTGTTGGATCTGAAGGCGGCGCGTTTATTGCCGCGCGGCGAGGTCGATGACCTTGAGGACCTCGAGCTGCTGGAGACCCGAGATCTGCTTTTCGCGCGGTTGCTGCAGTATAAGGCTTATAAGCAGGTCGCTGACCAGTTTGCGCAGTGGCAGCGCGGCGCCCAGCGCCGCTATCCACGTGCGGTGGCGATGGAGGAGCGCTTCAGCGAGCTTCTTCCACCTGTCAAACTTGGACACACCCCAGCCACGTTCGCGGAGCTCGCCGCCGGGGTATTCCGCCCCAAGCCTCCCGAGGAAGTCGCGACCGGTCACATCCACCAGGTCGCGGTCTCTGTGCCGGAACAGGCTGGAAAAATCCTCACCACTCTCAAGCTGTTAGGCACAGGGCAGTGGATGAGCTTTGATGCGTTAACGCGGGACTGCACCATTTCCATGGAAGTCGTGGGCCGCTTCTTGGCGTTGCTGGAGCTGTACAAAGCCAAGGCTGTGGATGCGTCCCAACCCGAATCCTTAGGCCCGTTGGAATTGTCGTGGACAGGGCTCGACGTGGATCCGGCCGTTGTTGCGGCGGCGAACTGGGATTAAGGTACGCTACCGACTCATGGAGGACACGTCACCCGCAGCACACAGTGAGGCCCCAGTGCCGCGCGCACCGGCGGCTCTTCCGCTGATCCCGCAATTGCGCTCACGCCTCGAATCGATCCTTCTGGTTATCGATTCACCCGCCAGCGCGGAAGAGTTGGCCCGCGTGGTAGATGCGGAGGTTTCTGTTGTCAGAGATACTTTGCGGGCAGTGGAGCGTGAGCTCACCGAGCGTGGCTCTGGCATCGACCTGCGCGAGACACCGGAAGGATGGCGTTTTTATACCCGCAAAGAAAATGCGGACGCCGTCGAGCAGTTCGTGCTTGATGGGACCCAAACCAAGCTTTCGCGCGCCGCACTGGAAACCCTCGCGGTCATTGCCTACCGCCAGCCGGTCACCCGCGCCCAAGTCGCTGGTGTTCGCGGCGTCAACGTCGATGGCGTTGTCCGCACGCTGCTCCTGCGCGGGCTCATCCGAGAGATCGAAAGCCCCGAGCCCACAGTCGGCAACGCACACCAGTATGAAACCACTGAGCTTTTCCTGGAGCTTCTGGGAATTGACTCCCTCGAGCGTCTTCCAGACCTCGCACCGTTGCTGCCAGACATCGAGCAGATCGATGAGGACTACTCATAAAGGCCCACCGTGCGGTAGGATTGCGGCCGGACAACGGCGCGGATCCGCGCGCCGCAAATTGAAGAACTATTGAGAGGACACATCCGTGACTCCACCCGCTCGCCGCGATGGCACACCGGACAAGAAAAAGCGAGACAGCGACATGATTGTCTCGAACGCTAAGCCGGCTCGCCATCAGCATGTAAAGAAGAAGGCCACCGCCGATTCCGTCGCCCGCGACTTGGGCGCGGACTGGCTGGTAGACGGTAAAGCTAAGAAGAATTCCCAGAACCAAGGCGAACGCCTCCAGAAGGTGCTGGCCAAGGCCGGCGTTGCCTCCCGCCGCCATGCGGAGATCCTCATCGATGAGGGCCGTGTTGAGGTCAACGGTCAGGTCATCATCACCCAAGGCACCCGAGTTAACCCCAACACGGACGTGATCCGCGTCGATGGCACACGCATCAACGTCAACGAAGAAACTCAGTACTTCGTACTCAACAAGCCCCGCGGCATGCAGTCCACTATGTCGGATGACATGGGTCGTCCGTGCGTGGGCGATGTCGTAGCGGATCGGGTCGTGGCGGGCCAGCGCCTGTTTCACGTCGGGCGCCTCGATGCGGATACCGAGGGCCTTCTTTTGCTCACCAACGACGGTGAGTTGGCCAACCGCCTCATGCATCCTAAGTACGAGGTCACCAAGACCTACCTGGCCACCGTTTTGGGTGAGGCCGATAAGAGGCTGGTTCGCCAGCTGCGCGAGGGCGTTGAACTAGAAGACGGCCCGGCGAAGGCGGACTATGCGCAGATCGTGGACAAAAACCAGGGCTATTCGCTGGTGCGTCTTGAGCTGCACGAAGGCCGCAAGCACATCGTGCGCCGCATGCTGAAGGAGGCCGGCTTTCCGGTCCAGCGTCTTGTGCGCACCAAGCTCCACACCGTGCAGCTGGGCGATATGAAGCCCGGCTCCTTGCGCGCATTGAACTCCAACGAATTGACCAGCCTGTACAAGGCGGTGGGGATGTAATGATTTCAAACATGCCAAACCAGGGACTCGTTCTGGCCGTGGATGGCCCGTCGGGCACCGGGAAGTCCACGACCTGCCGCGCGTTGGCCAAGCGCCTCGACGCGAAGTATGTCGATACCGGCGCCATGTACCGCGTGGCTACCCTTGCCGTGCTGCGCGCGGGCGTGGACCCAGCGGATACCGACGCTGTCATCGCCGCAACCGCAAACCTGCCTCTGGAGGTCTCCGATGATCCGGATTCCACTCAGGTCATCTTTGCCGGCGAGGACGTCTCCCGCGTGATCCGCGAGGACGAGGTAACCCGCAACGTGTCGGCAGTATCTGCCATCCCGGAGGTACGCCAGAACCTCGTGGAGCTGCAGCGGAACCTTGCCGCGAAGGCACACCGTGCCATTGTGGAGGGTCGCGATATCGGCACCGTGGTGCTCGCTGACGCTCCCGCTAAGGCCTTCATGACGGCCAGCGCCGAGGTCCGCGCGCAGCGCCGCCACGATCAGAACCGTGCGGCGGGCATCGATTCGGATTTTGACACCGTGCTTGCCGACGTCGAGCGGCGCGACGCTGCGGACTCCTCCCGTGCCACCTCGCCGCTGCGCCCAGCCGAGGACGCCGTACTCGTGGATACCTCTGAGATGACCCCAGACGAGGTCCTCGATGCCCTCATCGCCGTCGTCGAAGAATCGGCCGCAAAGGAGGCCTCACATGACTAATGGACCGCAGAACCCAAACGTGAACCCCGAACAGCAGCCGGAAGAATTCGAGACGGAATTTCATTACCCGGTAGGCAAACTCGAGGAAGAGGTCGTGCGCGATCCGCACGGCGGGTGGGCGCAGAAGGATTTCGATTCTGAGGACTTCGGCTATGAATTCGATGAGTCGGAATTCGACGACTCCGAGTTCGGCGAAGCCGATTTCGGCGAGGAAGAAGATATCGCCGAAGGTGAGAACCCGCTCAGCGAAGAAGAGTGGGAGGCGCTATCTCACGCCTTTGGCGTGGGCGAGGAGCACACGGAGGAAAACCTCTGCACAGTGGCCGTTGTCGGCCGCCCGAACGTGGGTAAGTCTTCCCTGGTGAACCGCTTCCTCGGGCGCCGCGAAGCGGTGGTGGAGGATCACCCGGGCGTAACGCGTGATCGCGTCTCCTACGTGGCGGACTGGAACGGCCAGCGCTTCTTCGTTCAGGACACCGGTGGCTGGGATCCGAACGTCAAGGGCATCCACGCCGCTATCGCGCGCCAGGCAGAACAGGCCATGGAGACTGCCGACGTTATCGTGTTTGTCGTGGACACCAAGGTGGGCATCACCGAAACCGATGCGGTCATGGCCCGAAAGCTGCAGCGCTCTGAGGTGCCCGTCATCCTCGTCTCCAACAAGTTTGACTCGGAGACGATGTACGCAGACATGGCCGAGTTCTACGCGCTGGGCTTGGGCGATCCGTGGCCGGTATCCGCCCAGCATGGCCGAGGCGGCGCCGACGTCTTGGATGAAATTCTGCGTTTGTTCCCGGAAGAGCCGCGCCATTCTTCGATTACCTCCGGGCCTCGCCGCGTGGCGCTGGTGGGCAAGCCGAATGTGGGCAAGTCCTCGCTTCTGAATAAGCTGACGGCGGAGGAGCGCTCCGTCGTGGACAATGCCGCCGGCACGACGGTCGACCCAGTTGACTCCTTGGTGCAGCTAGATCAGCGCCTGTGGAAGTTCATTGATACCGCGGGCCTGCGCAAGAAGGTTAAGAACGCGCAGGGCCATGAGTACTACGCTTCGCTGCGCACGCGCGGCGTGATTGATGCTGCCGAGGTATGCATCATGCTTATCGACGCCTCCCAGGAAGTCTCCGAGCAAGACCAGCGCGTCCTCAACATGATTCTGGAAGCCGGTAAGGCCCTGGTCATCGCCTTCAATAAGTGGGACCTTGTGGACGAGGATCGCCGCTACTACTTGGAGCGCGAAATCGATGAGAACCTGCGTCACCTGCCGTGGGTGACCCGCGTGAATATCTCTGCGGAGACTGGCCGCGCCCTGCAGAAGCTAGAGCCTGCCATGATTGAGGCTCTCGAGAGCTGGGACCAGCGCGTGTCTACTGGTCAGCTCAACAACTGGATGCGTGAGGCGATTGCTGCGAACCCGCCGCCGATGAACAACAACCGCCTCCCGCGCGTGCTGTTCGCTACCCAGGCCTCGACACAGCCGCCGACTATCGTGCTGTTTACCACCGGCTTTTTGGATGCGGGCTATCGCCGCTATTTGGAGCGCAAGTTCCGCGAGCGTTTCGGTTTCCATGGCTCGCCCGTGCGCATCGCGGTGCGCGTGCGCGAGCGCCGTCAACGCCGATAGCTAGTGTGGGCTGAGAGCACGCAAGCGTCTAGATCCAGCCGTTTGCCTCGGCGCGCCGCGCGGCCTCAAATCGGTTACTTGCCTGTGTCTTCGTCATAATGGCGGACACGTGGTTGCGCACCGTACCGCCACTGAGATGGAGGTGTGCTGCGATATCGGCGGAGCCGAGGCCGCGAACCAGTAGGCGGCACACCTCGACTTCCCGTTCGCTCAGCGGGTTGTCGGGAGTAAAGAGTATGTCCTGAGCAAGCTGCGGATCGATGACACGCAGACCCGAGTGGACGCGGCGGATGGCATCGGCGAGTTCCTCCGGGGGAGTGTCTTTGACGAGGAAGCCATCGACGCCCGCGTTGAGGGCGCGTTTGACGTAACCGGGACGGCCAAACGTGGTGACGATGAGGCTGCGGCAGTGAGTATTGGCGATAGACTTTGCGGCATCGATACCGTTCATTCCGGGCATCTCAATGTCGAGTAGAGCGACGTCTACCTGATGCTCAGCAACGAGTGCGGCGACCTCGGCTCCGGTGGAACACTCGGCAACGACGTCGATGTCGGGTTCGGTACTCAGCAAAGCGGTGAGAGCGCCCCGGACCAGGGATTGGTCTTCGGCGATGAGTACGCGGATGTGTTCGCTCATAACTATCGCACCTGTTGAATCAGGTCCGGTGGCCGTCCAAGGCGAGGAGGACCGTGGTCACACCTTCGGCACGCTGAGTAATGACCTCGCCACCGACAGCTTCTGCACGGTGGCGAAGGCCGGCGAGACCCGTGAGGCCGTCGGCAAGCGCCTGCGTGGCATCCTCCGTGAAGCCGTTGCCGTTGTCCGTGACCTGGAGGGAATCCTCAGTGAGAATCACCCAGCACTGCGTGGCACCCGAATGACGTACAACGTTGGTGGTGAGCTCGCGCAGTGCCCACGAGAACAGATCTTCATGAGCCCGTGGCTGGGTGAGAGTCTCTGGAAGGTGAGCTTGGATTCCGGCGGTTTCCAGAATGCGCCGCGCGGCTTGAATTTCGCCAGCAAAGGTGGGGTTCTTCATGCGAGTAACAGTGGAGCGGACCTCGGCAAGGGATAACCGAGACAGCGAACTAATCTCCTCGAGCTCGGCAGCGGCCTTGGTAGGGTCGCGGTCGATGAGCCGGCGGGCCACTTCGGCCTTGAGGTTGATAGCCGTGAGGGTATGGCCGAGGAGATCGTGAATATCTGAGGCAATGTCTTCTCGTTGCTGGGCCAGATCCAGGTCGTGGCGCAACGCTGTTTCGGTGTCTTCGCGCTGGGAGAGGGCACCGAGCGCCAAAATAAGGAGGGGCCACCCGAAGAGAATGATTGCGAGGTCAACGAAGCGCGGGCGATCGAACAACCAGACAGGGATACTAGCTAGGATTCCAGTGACCGTGATGATCACGGCTGCGATTTTGAGAGGCAAAGTGAAGGCTACCAAGGCCCCGAGGTAGGGCACGAAGACCACAATCCAGGCGCCGTGAGAAGGGACGGCGGCAAGCGCGATCAGCGCGAGAATAACCCACCGGATAGCTACTCGATGGTTATGGGACCACCCACGTGGATAGTCGTGCACCGTACCGAAAGAGACAAGGTAAGCAGCACAAAACACCGCGGTGATAATAACCGCCCAGGTTCGCTGGGCGGTGGAATAGCTGGGCTGGAGGAGGATCTGCAGCAGCACCGGTAGGAGAAAGATGAGCCAGACAGCGGCGAAAGCAGCGTCACGCGGTCTGAAGTTCCGCATCATGCTCGCTCCTTGTCGCGCTTGTGCAAAAGCAGGCATAGCCCGACGAACACCACCGTCCATACAGCGATATTAACGTATGCGTACCAGATCGGGTCCTCAATGAAGAGGCGTTCGCCATTGATCATCTGGGAGCCTTCAGAAAGAGGCCAACGGGCAAGCGCTTGCGCGCCATACATTGGGGTGAAGCGACCTACCTCCAACAGCGATTCCTTCAGCGGCATGAATACGTTCCCGGCAAACGCAAGTATGACGATGGTCGAGGTCGCTACGGAGACGGTGTTTTCCGAGGGAATGAGCATAGCGCAGGCCATGCCGTAGAAGCCGAAGGGAATGGCGCAGACAACAGTTATGAGAAAAGCTAGCGTCCACTGGTCCGGCTGCATGGACGCCTTTGTCAGCCCACCGGTAATGAAGACAGCGGCAATGGGCAGGATGGCACGAACCGAGATGTTGAGAAAGTTGGCAACGGCTAGCTGGGAAGACCGAAGGGGAGTCAACGCTAGTTGGCGGCCCCAACCCGCGCGATTCTCTGCGACCATAGATCCGGCTGCACCCACAGCGCCAGTGGCTCCTGCATAGAGCGCCATGCCGATCATGACCAGTGCGGCGACATTCCCACCGTTGAATTCGATGTCGCCGTACTCTTGCATCGCGCCAAAGAGGATATAGAAAATGATTGGCAGGCCGATGCTGAAAAAGAGCGTGGGCAGGTCTCGGCGCAGACGTTTAAGGTCGTGGGCCGCGTAGTTGAGGGTTGTCCCGAGCGTGGGAGTTACGGCATTGTTGATGCTCATCGTGGGGTCTCCTTATGGGGTAGTCGTGTCGGGGGAAGCGTTAGAGAGCTCCATAAAGGAGTCTTCGAGGCTATGGCCAGAAATTGTGATGTCCCGGGCCGTGGTTTCGGTGAGTAAGTAGCGAGCAAGTGCATCAGAGTCTCGGGTCGTGATGGACAGACCGGTGTCTGTGTGCTCTTGATACAGCACTCCTGGGAAAGACTCGGTCTCGAGGTTGTCCGGGATGCCGTTGGGGAAGCTGGCACGGATGGTACGGGTGGCGTTTGCATTGCGGATCTCCTCGGTAGATCCATCAGCTTGAATCTCGCCCCTGTTGAGCATGATGATGCGTTGGGCAAACGTATCGGCCTCTTCGAGATAGTGAGTGGTGAGAAGAATCGTTCGCCCAGCGCTTGCCTCCTCGTGCATGGCCTCCCAAAAATGACGGCGGGCGCCGGCGTCCATGCCTGCGGTTGGTTCGTCGAGAAGCAGCACTTCCGGATCTCCCAACAAGGCCAGCCCGAAGCGCAGACGTTGTTGCTCGCCGCCAGAGCACTTGCCCACCCGACGCGAGAGGATAGAGCCCAAGTTGGCGCGCTCGATGATCTCCTTATAGGGGCGGTGGACGGGAAACGCGGCACCGAGAAGCTCAAGGGTTTCCTTCACGGTTATCTCCGGTAATAAGCCGCCAGTTTGCATGACGGCACCGATACGCCCACTTTTAGAGGCATGAGGTGGAGAGGCGCCAAGCACACTAATAGACCCTGAGGTTGGGGTGGTCAGTCCCAGGATGAGGTCAAGCAGCGTGGTCTTGCCGGCGCCATTGGTGCCTAAGAGGCCGACGATTTCACCTTGCTGAATGCTAAAAGAGACGTCGTGAAGCGCGCGCACAGGATTGCGGGAGGAGGCGTTGAAGGTCTTGCTTACACCGGTGACGTCGATTGCTGGTGGGGTGGTACGTGTCGTGCTCATACCTTCACGCTATGGCGGGAAGGTTTTCGCAGCGTAGACAGGGTGTCACGAATCCGGGATGACAGTTGTCATGGTTGACGGAGGTGGCTACTCACTTGAGCGCGCCAGCACGAAAGCATCAGTTCGGTACGGAATACGCAGGACCTGGCCGGGCTTAAAACCCATGTGCTCATAGAGGTACCAGTTGAGGTTGTAGGTCATGCGCTCGTGGATTCTTTCCCCATTGCGAAGCCAATACGAGCGAGTATGCATTAGCTCATGCAGGTCCTCAGGGGCGAGCTCGTGTTCCCACGTAAGGCGCAGCTCCTCACGCAGTGTCCACGGCGCGGTAAAGGATGGGTAAAAGCCGGGACGGTGGACATCACCGGAGTGCATGATGCGGGAAAGACGCAGGATCCACGGGTCTGCATTGACGTCAAGGGTGTTCCATACCAAAAGGACCTTGCCACCCGGCCGAAGGATTCGGTCGAATTCTGCACATGCCTGGCCGACGTCGACCCAATGCCAGGTTTGCGCGCAGGTGAGGGCATCAAGGGAGGAGCTGGCGAGCGCTGTGTTCTCGGCGGTGGCGCGCCAGCACGGCACTCCGAGCCGGCGCAGGACACGCGTCATGTCGGGGGATGGATCGCTGGCATAGACGACGGAATTGGTCAGGGATTCAGTGAGCTTGCCGGTTCCTGCACCAACATCGAGAACTGTGTGCGCAGAAGCGATGAGCTGCGACACTTCGCGTGGGTAACCAGGGCGCACGTCATGGTAGGTCTCCGCGCCTTCGCTAAAAGCTTGCGCGGAATGCCTGCGTCGTTGGGCAGTGCCGAAGCTGGGCGCCTCCTTCCCCGAAGCCCGACGGTAGCTGGGGTAGTGCTCGGGCAGAGGGTGAGCGGGAGAGGCGCTGGAGGAAACAGATGGTTCGGAAGGCGAAGAGCACATGATGCTCTCAAATTTACCGTGGCGCTGCGGGTTCGTAGATGTCGGTGCGATGTTTTAAGGTGGACGAGGATTTATTGGCGCGCAGAAGTGAGAGTGTTGAGGGGGAACAATGGGTAAAACGTCTACAGCATGGCCGCGCCCAGTGCATACGCTCGTCGGTCTAGCGGCCAGCGCTGTCTGCGCGCTAGCGTTGGCGTCGTGTGGAACATCCCAGGAAGCCCCGACATCCCCGACACCTGAAGCAGCATGGACAAATGATCTCGGTATCCCGGTAGCGCCCATGCTCGTCGGCCCTGAGCCGGGGCACACAAAGAAGATGAAGCTAGCCTCTGGGCGCAGCTTCCTACTTCACGTGCCTGAGAATTACACCCCGGAGCGCGCGTGGCCGGTGCTGCTTTCTTTCCACGGGTATACGGATTCGCCTGAGAATATGGAGAAGTACAGCCAGTTTGATGCTGCTGATGCCATCGTGGCTTACCCTGCTGGGGAGAAGGCGGCGTGGGCCCCAGCACCTTACGCAGTGACGAGCGCGGAAGAAGACCTCGACTTTGTGCGCACAATCGTGGATAGCCTGCGGGCCACTTATGAGGTGGACGACAATGCCATTTTCGCGGCTGGATTGTCTAATGGCGGAGGGTTTGCGGCCTTCTTGGCGTGCCGGATGCCAGGGACTTTTCGTTCAGTAGCTACCGTGTCAGCTGCATACTACGAAGGAATCCATACGGATTGCTCTGATCGTCCGGTAGGCCGTTTGGACATTCACGGAACTAAGGATCCCGTGGTCAACTATGAAGGCGGTGTGCGTCATGGCACGGCTTATTCTTCCGTTGCAGAGGTGCTCGGGCAGCATCAGAAACGCAACAAGTGCCGCGGCGACGTCGAGTCGGTGCGCCTCACAAACGGTGCGACCAGAGAGACGTGGACTGGGTGCCAGGCTCCGCTTCAGCACATCCGCATTGAGGGGGGATCTCACGTGTGGCCGGGTGGTAACAACTCCACGAAAATTGAGGTGGGCGAAGGCTTCGCCACCGATGCGGTGCTAGATTTCTTCGGAATCCCTGGCAGGCCCGAAGGCACAGAAGAGCATAATGTGGCCTAGAGCCGGGCTATCACCTCAAGGTGAAATGCGCACAAGGAGTATCGAGGGAGCGAACCCGCGCTAGACAGATATCCGCGACCGTTTCAAAACCCGCGTGGCGCGCGGCACTAGACGGCTCGGTGGGGTGGGGTATTTGGACCAAGTGGAATGAGCGTTGACCGTTATCCTCGCGGTTGAGCTCAACGACGGCTTGGGCAGTGGTTCCTGAGCCTGCAAAGAAATCAAGGACTACCGCGTCCGTGCCGCCGGTGATGGACAGTAGATGCTTGATGAGGCGCACAGGTTTGGGGAAGTCGAAGACTCCCGTGACACCAAGTGCTTCTTCGGCGTCACGACGGCCTGTTCGGGTTACCCCAAAACGCTCTCCATCGAGAATGGAACGGGGACGCGCACCCTTCTTTTCGTAGTTCTTGGTGTAGACAAAGCCGCGTCGAAAGACCAGCTCCTCATAATGCTCAGCGACCTTGTCTTTACCCCAACGCCACCGCGCGACGCCCGACTTGCCCTCCGGCTGGTGCGGCCAATATTCGTGGCCATTGGGGCCAACGATGGGAAAGTCGAGGCTTGGTAAGTATCCCAAGGTCTTAGAATCCAACCGCACGAGTGAATAATTCCCTTTCTCATCGCTGTGGTTATAGCGGGTTGAAGTGTGCGCTTCCAAGTCCAGGTTGAATCCGGCATTTGAAGGTGACTTGGCATAGCAAAGGATGTACTCGTGCTCGAGAACCGCATATTTGGAATCATTCTTCCCGGTCCCGCCCTTCTTCCAAATGAATTGCCCGGCGAAGCAGTCCTCACCGAAAACCTCGTTGAGTAGTAGGCGCAGGTGAGCGCTTTCTGACTCACCGATGGACACGATGATGAAGCCGGTATCGGCGAGCACCTCACGAGCCAGGATCAAGCGTGGCAACATCATAGAAAGCCACTCGGCATGCCACTGTCCAAAGTGCTCTGAGCGCATCTCTCGGCGTTGACGGAAATTATCGCGGTAGACAAAATCCTTGCCGGTGTTATAGGGCGGATCAATGTAGATGATGTCCGCTCTCATCCCCTGTGCAATGAAATCCTTTAAGGCGTCGAGATTATCTGCCACCGTCACGCTGTTGGGGGCCGAATGAGGACCGCTCATCAGTGTTCTTGTTCGAGTGGCCTTCTTCGTGGCCTGCGCCGCAGCCTGTTCCTTACCCGGCCACACAAGGCCAAAAACTGATCCGCCTTGTGGGACTGAAGGAATGTGTAGCTCAGAGGAAGACAGCTCTTCAGAGTGCCGGGCAGCGGATTGGTGTGCGGAATGAGAATGAAAGGAAGGCATTGTGGTGCGCCGAGGTTTCGACTTCGATCTTTAAAGGTAAGTGAGCGGTCAATGACGTTGTGCAGTACGTGCCGCGCGACGCGGCAAGAATGAGCACATGTGAATTGTGTCCCAGAGTACAAGGGTTCACAAATGAGAGAGTGGCGGCACGCACCAAGTTGTTGAACGAAAAGGGGTAACCGGAGGGGGTAGACTTTAAGAGCGATTCTGAGAACTCTCAGTGTGTGAAAGTCTTCCTTTAACTCGTGCTCTAGATGTATAACGATTTATAACGTTTGTGGCGAAGAGCACGGCGAGTCGGTACGGTGGGGTGACGTGATGGCGCTCAGCTTGAATGTGCCGACCATGGTGCGCGTGCTTGTCGCTCGGGGAGTCGGCTAACGCCTCCCACTGTCGCTGGCATTGCGCAGTATCCGGCACACTCGGGCCGTGAGGGTCACCACTGTTAGGACAGCATTTACTTAAGGAAGGAACAAAGTAATGGGTATTTTTGACAAGGCAAAGGATGCTCTGAACTCCGATAAGGGCGAGCAGATTTCGGATAGCGCACTGGATAAGGGTGCAGATCTTGCTAAGGGCAAGCTGGGCGAGGATAAGGCGGATAAGATTGACTCCGCTCGCGACCAGCTCGATGAGCGCATTGGCAACCAGGGCGCTGAGGCTCCTCAGGGGGATGAGCAGAAGTAAAGCGATTGTCGCGCTTGGTTCCGAGCCACATCAAGGTTCCGGCATTGTGCGACACGTAGCCTGAACGCTCAGGGGTCCCGTCCGCATAGCGGGCGGGACTGTATAAGTTTTACAGCAACGTATACTTTGAATTTGGGGTGACGGGGTGGATTGTCTTACAGTGCGGGCGAAAGCTTAAGAAAACCTGTGCATATTCCTATCCTTTGTTTATGGGCCTAAAAGTGATTGTTTCCTAGGTAAGCTGAATTCTGTGATTACTTCAGTAGGTGTGGAACAAGGTAACCAACCCTCGCGCCAGCTCCTTATTGAGCAGGCCGGCCGTGTTATTGCCAAAGCGGGCATTGATGAGGTGCGCCTCCGGGAGGTGGCCGATCAAGTGGATGTTCCGCTAGCGGAAGCCCAAGAGCTCTTTGCCTCTGAAGCTGAGCTTGTAAAGGAAACCAAGCGCACCCTGAACGAGGCGCTTACCTCACTCGTTGATCTGCATCTCCAGCGTTTGCCTGAGAATGCGACGGCCGTGGATAAGCTTCGCGCCACGGCGCTGGCGTATTTCTCCTTCGCAGTGGAGGATCCTTCTGCCTTTGCGGCATTTTCTGCGGTTCACGCTACTCCTCGGGTAGGCGTTACCGCAGAGGACTTTGTTAATCCTGATGGGGATGTCGAAAAATGTCCTATCATGCAGATTCTTTTTGAGTTGACCGAGGAGGCTATCAAGGAATCTGGCGGAGTGGATCCCGATGTTGATGGGACTTTGTTGTCGGCGCTGTCGATTTTTTCCCACCTACACGGCGTGACGCAACTGGCAGCTGAAGGAATCCTGCGTTACCTGTCGCCGGCAGCGAAAAAACAGACATTCGGCGCTGTTATGGACACCCTGAGCGTCGGCCTCTACCCATTCTTTAGGGGAGAGCGCGTCGAGCGCACTATTCCTTATGGCTTGGTGGGAGAGCAGCCGGAAGCGTTGGTAGCAAAGGCCAAGGATTACCCACGGGGAACCGAGGATGAACAGCGTACGGCGTTGCTGCGTGGTGCTATTGAGGAGGCGCTTGACCACGGCGTTACCGGTCTTCATATCGGTGGTGCTGCGAAGCGGGCGGGCCTTAGTGTGCAGGAAGCTGAGCATCTGATTGAAAGCGATCAAGAGCTGGCCAGCTTCCTTGAGCGGTATTTGGACAAGGTCAACTATGAGTTCATTTTCCGGCAGGTAGCTGCGCTTCCGGAAGACGCTAAAGTAATGTCCAAGATTAAGGCCACCGGGTACGGCTACGTCTCGCATGCGCTGGCTGATCCGAAGGGCTTTGAAGCTCTCATCAAGATCGCGTCCGGGCCGATTGTTCCCATGTCCTTCGAGGACGACTTTTTGCCGAACGCGAACAAAGCGGTTGAGCTCCAACGTGACTTTAGCGAATTTGGACGGGCTTTTGGCTTCATTATGTCTCTCATGCGTGAGGCAATCGATGAAGTTGACGGGCCGCGCACTCCGTGGGTTCTTTTCACCTTGGTAATTTCCGTGTGGGCGGGCGCTCATGGTCTAGCCATGCTGAGTGCCAAGGGTCCCTTGCGTGGGTTTGATTCTGACTATATTTTCGAGATTCTCACCCACTATATGGACATTGAATTTGGTGGCATCATGCGCAGTCTTAGTGGCACGACTGACTAATGCAGCAACGTAACTGAGAATTGCCTCTTGGCGCGTCATCGTCGCCGTTTCTCTACCCGCTTTCTTAATGTGAAAGCGGGTAGTTCGTTCTATTGGCACTTGGGGAGGGCCGGTGTGTCGGCGGCTAAACTCGGCGTCTATCCGCACGTTGCCCGTTGGTGATGGGGGTAAGATAATCGTATTGTCAATGATGTTGACGCTGTGAACTGCACTGATGCTGAACTGGGGGTTTCCAAACGGGGGTAACGAATAGTTACTCAAATGTAGAAAATATATTTCGACGGTTGTATGGTGACCACGTCCGAACCTTAAGCACTTAGCTCACTGTGTTAAGTGTGTGCTCATCAACTTGCAAGAAAGACTTCGCATGCGTTCCCTACACTCTCGCATCGTTGCCACCGCAGTGGCCGTAGCAACCTTTTCTTTCGTTATTGTCGCCCCGCAGACCTTCGCCGTTGAGGAGCCGAGCGATACGTCTTTTGTCCACGAACAGTCCGGCGCTGACACTGTCGACGTCAATGGCACCGCCTTCGACGAAGACGGCAACCTGATTGATTCAAACAACGCTGGCGACAACATCATTGAGGAGTTGGACCGTGAATCCCGGGGCAACGACTTTGGCTTCTACGGCGCGGAAAACGGCAAGCCAACGACACTTGATGAGCTGAAAACCGCCGAGGCATCGACGGCTGACGCCACTATCAAGGTCGTGGAGAAGAACGGCAAATTGGTGTGTGAGATCACCGATGTCCCAGGCAAAGAAGGCGAGATTCTCGAGCGCAAGCTGGACCTTGCACGGGCTTTCTACGACGGTGGAAACAAGCTGCTCCAGACCGTGTGGGAAGTAATCCCAGTCGTCGGTGAACTTGTGCCTTCTGACTTCATCAAGAAGATTGGCGCAAGCTCTTGGGAGGGAATTGCCAAACTTGTTCGTGATGGGGAGGCAGACAAGGACGTCACCTGGGATCTCGCACGCGCGCAAGGTATGGCCATCGCCAAGATTGATAACGCTGATGCAGAGGTGGATCTAAAGAATCCAGATGCCGCTAAGAAGACCGTTTCTGGTCTCATCAAATTTGCTGATGGTGCTTTTGGCAATGGTGTGGCCACCGTTCTGAAGATCTTCAATGCCGCTGTCACCATCGCAGGTCTCTTCCCAGGCGCCAGCGCAGCCAAGGATTTGAAGTTGAGCAAGACCCAGCGAAAGGAAATTGAGTCTACTCTCTCAGATATTTCGGCTTCTGCCTCCGCGCTCGCAGAAATCAATGCACCAGCTGGTCAGAAGTGTGCGGATATGCTGAACGGCAAGAAAGTAAGCAACGACGAGCCCGCTTCTCCTTCGACGTCTAATACCACTGAGCCTTCAGAATCCCCCGAGTCTTCTGAGCCGTCTAGCTCAGTAACGCCGAGCCCTTCTGAGACCACCGAGCCCGAGGAATCGGAGTCTGAGACGCCTACGACGACCGAACCCTCGACTTCTACCACCGACGGTGCTGAGGCTCAGGACGGCAAAGACGGTAAGGACGGTGAACCAGGCCGCGATGGAAAAGACGGTAAGGATGGTATCGACGGCAAGGATGGTCGCGACGGTGCCAACGGTGCACCGGGCGCACCCGGCCGCGATGGCGTCGATGGCCAGGACGGGCGCGACGGTCTTAACGGTCTAAATGGCCGCGACGGCGCTGACGGGAAGGATGGCAAAGACGGTCAAGACGGAAAGGACGTCGATTCCTCCTCCATGGCTGGCTACACATTCCTCGCAGCTATCCTCGGTGGCGGTCTCGTCGTTTCTATTCTGGGCGCGATGGATTACCTCTACCTCTTGGGCTACCTGCCCAAGGAGGGGATCCCGTGGCGTGCTAACAGCTAAGCTCCCATTGGACGCTGAGTCCGGACACAGGAGCCGGTCTCAGCAGGGAGCGGGCTGGATGCCGCGGAGGACGTTTTCTAAAGCTCGCCCTCGTTGCGCAAGTGCCGTAGCTGATTCTCCGTAAAAGTTCGCTCCGCTAGGGATTCGCCGGCACCGTCCTGCAAGTGCACAACGACACTGAGCCCGAGCTCCTGCAGGTCCTCGACGTCTTCACGGTACATGGCCACCGAGCTGATGGTGCATTCTTCGGTATTGATGCGGGAAGCGTAGATTTCCTTGACGGCGTCTACGTTCGCGTGCTGGGCCGGCATGGCGAGCATAATCATATCGATCTGGTGGCTGTCCTTGACGCGCTCCCAGAAGTCGATATCTGTTGCATCGCCCTCCACGACGTTGTAGCCACTCTCTTGGAGATGGCGAACTCGTGCTGGATCGTGTTCCACTCCCAAAACCTTGGCGCCGTAGACGTCGACGAGCTCCTTGTAACAGGAAAGGCCGAGCCGTCCTACGCCGAGGACGAGCGCATGGGCGTCGCCAAGCTCGATGGGGCGATCCTCCGGGTGAATCTTGTGCGGTGGGCGGGCCGGCAGTCGCTTGGCTAGGTGTGTAGCTCGCGAGACGTTTTGTGGGTTGAGGATTGCCGAGATGACAAAGCTCAACGAAACAGCGAGCACGAGTGACAGCAGCCAGCGTTGGTTGAGCCAGCCGTCCTGTACTCCCACAGCGGCAATGATAAGGGCGAACTCAGAGTAGTTCGCCAGCAACAGGGAAGCAAGGACAGAAGTGCGGTTGCGCAGTCCCAACATCCACAGGATTGCCCAGTAAGCGAGGCCCTGGATGGGCAAAAGCAGCAGGAGCAACCCGGCGTCGACGATGTTGTGCCACGTTGGTAGGCCCAGGAAACCGATGTTGACGAAAAAGCCAACCAGCAGCAGTTCTTTGAGGGTAAACAGTGAATGGCTGAGCTGTTCTGCGCCAGGGGAGCGGGAGAGCACCACGCCCATGATGAGCGCGCCGAGGCTTCCGGAGAGGCCGACCCACTCGAAGAGAGCATAACCAGGCAGCAGCGCCATGACGATGCCAAAGAGCGCGCCCAGCTCACCGTGCCCGAGCTTGTACCAGCGGCGAGTAGTCAGCGCTAGCAGCGGGACGATGAGGACAAGCAACACGGCCGCTAAGCTTGGTGGCTCTCCCCGCAGGATGCTCATGAAGACGACAGCGATGATGTCCTGCATGATGAGGACGCCGATGCAGATATTGCCGTAGAGGGCTTGTTCATCGCCGCGGTCTTGCAAGATTTTGACGACCACGATGGTGCTGGAAAAACTCAGCACGAGGGCGACGTTGACCGCTATCGAAAAACTGGTCGGACCGAATGCGCCGAGTGCGCCGAGAGCCGTGATAAAACCCATGCCGAGGAGGGTCATCACGAGCACGTGCGCGGTGGCGGTAAGCCAGACAGCCTTGTCGGTCAAGGCCCTCAGATCGAGGCGCAACCCGATTGCAAAAAGCATCAGCGTAACACCGATGTCGGCGAAAAGATCTAACGCTTCAACGTGCTCGATACCCCCGGCATTGAGCGCGAAGCCAGCGACGAGAAACCCGATGAGAGGCGGCAATCGCACCGCCCACGCAACGAGGCCGCAGCCAAACACCACTGCGAGGTAGATCAATAACAATTCCATGGATTGTAATAGTGCCCTAACCCGAGCTTTGGCCAGAGTTTGAAACACTATCTACCCCATGAGGGTGAGAAACATGGAGTGGCCTTGCTTGGCGATACATGTCGTTCACGGTAAATAAGCGCTAAAAAATTGAATTATTCGACCTCTATTTACCGTGGGCGTAGTAACCCAAGGCTTAAGCCTTAACCCCCAGAAGAAAAGGCTGGTCAGAAGAAATCTGACCAGCCTAAATTTTGTCGGACTAACAGGATTTGAACCTGCGACCCCTACACCCCCAGTGTAGTGCGCTACCAAACTGCGCCATAGTCCGCTGCCGCACCATTAGGTGCAACTGCTACAGATTACACCAGCGGTATTCGCTTCGACAAATCCCAGTTCAACCTTTGTTTTAGCGGCAGCTAAAACTCTCCGGCGGAATAGACCCACTGCCCGTTTTGGCGGTGGAAAGAGGAGCGCTCTCGCTGCGAGCCCTTCGCGGCCCCCTTGTAAAAGGCTTCGAATTCAACGATGCCGGTCTGGTCCAAGGGGCCGCCGGCGACGGTGTCGATAATGTCGAGGCGGTAGAAGCGGATCCCAGTATCCGCTAGATCGAGGCGCTCGGGGCGGGTTTCGGGGTCCCAGGTACGCAGCAAATAATCCTCGTCGCCGGCGACGAAAGCGCTGAAACGCGAGCGCATCAGGGTCTCCGCTGAGGGGGCGGGTGTGCCGGCATGGTAGCGCGAGCAGCACTCGCCGAAGCTTAGGCCGGTACCGCAGGGACAGCGGGCGGCAGGGTCAAGTGGGTTAAGAACAACCATGGGCGGCTTATTCTGCAGTGGTTGCCACGGTGGTGGCGATGTCCACAGCGAGGAGGGAATCGATGGTGGTGGAAGCGGCGGCGTCGGCAAGCGCGCGTTGTTGATCGGCGCTCAGAAAGCCAGGAAGCGTCACCGTACGTGTGAAACGAGATTCGGATTCTTGGTTAACCCTGACAGATACCGCTTCGAGCACCTTCGCGTCGATTTTCTGCGCCTTGCCTGCTTCTTTGATGGCCTGAGTGCTTGCCGTAGCCACTGCGGACATAAGAAGGCCTTCCGCGGTGAAACCTTGGCCTTTGCCGCCGTTCTTTTTCGTGCGGTCAGCGCTCACCGATCGGTCATTGTGGCGCACGACGACGCCCATCCTGGTTCCAACTGCCGGAATTGCAAGCGCGGAGTCCTCAGCAACTGGGGTGGGAATGTTCTCCGGAACAATAAACTGCTCCGCCCAAGCCCCGATGAGGTCGGCGGCACGGGCTGCCGCGCCCTGCTTAGTCACCAGGTGATCGGCCTTATCCAAGGCGACGAGGGACTTGGGATAGCGCGTGGTCCGGAAAATATTTTGCGCGTTATCAATGCCCACCGTTTGATCAATGGGGGAGTGCAGCACCATGAGGGGCTTGCGCAGGCGCGGAAGATAGTCCTCCGGGTTGGTCTCAGCGAGGTCTTCGAGGAAGAGGCGCGAAATGGTCAGCGCCCGGCCGCCAAGGGTGACCTCGACTTCACCGTTGGCGTCGACCTCGCCGATCTTGTCGGCGTAGTGCAGCACGGAGTGTGCAGGATCGAAGGGGGCGCCGATGGTGGCCACGGCCTTGAGGGAGCGAATGTTGTTGGCCGCGGCCAGAGCGGCAGCCCCGCCCAGTGAATGGCCCATGAGTAGCTGTGGTGCGGAATAGTTGTGTGCTAGCCAGTCGGCAGCAGCCTGGATATCGGCAACATTCTGGCTAAAGCAGGTGTCCGCGAAATTTCCTTCGGATTGGCCTAGGCCAGGAAAATCAAAGCGTAGGGTAGCGATGCCAAAGTTAGTCAGCTGCTTGCTCACACGAGCGGCGCCGGGGGTATGGCGCGAACCGGCAAAGCAGTGCGCGAAGATGGCGAAGGCTTGCGGAGGGGAGTCAGGGAAGTCGATGGTTCCGGCCATCGCGGTACCGGTGCTGGAGGGGAGCGACACGTTCACGGATTGCATGTCCGTAAGGATATAAGGGCGAACGCACGCTTGCGAACCGGGGTTGACTAGAGTCGATAGAAGACCTGTATGACGCACAAGGATGGAGGAGTGCTCATGGGCGCATTCGATTGGTTCTGGAAGGCAATGGGCGCGCAGTCCGAACGCAACAACAAGAAGTCGAAAGCCGTTGTGACGGCCGCAGATTCCGCGGTGGAGGATATCGCGAACCTGTCGGATGCTGACGTTGCCGCCACTGCGCGCGCTTGCGTGAAAGACGGGGGAATTGCAGATAAGTCTCGTTTCCTCGCGGCATTGGCCGTGGCGAGCGAACGCAAGCTTGGCATGCGCCCGTTTACTGTCCAGTCCCAGGCCGTGCTTCGTTTGCTGGAAGGTGACGTCATCCAGATGGCCACCGGTGAGGGAAAGACCCTGGTGGGCGCAATGGCCGCGACTGGTTTCGCGCTCACCGGCAAGCGCGTCCACTTGGTGACGGTTAATAATTATCTAGCGGCGCGTGACGCCGAATGGATGCGCCCACTCGTGGAGTTCTTTGGACTCACGGTGGCTTCCGTGACGGAGAAAATGGGGCCGGAAGAGCGACGCGGGGCTTACCTTTCCGACATCATTTATGCGCCGGTTAATGAGCTCGGTTTCGATGTGCTGCGAGATAACCAGATCACCTCCCGGGAGCAGACGGTGCAGGCGCGCGCGGACGTGGCGTTGGTGGATGAGGCCGACTCGGTGCTTGTCGACGAAGCCCTCGTCCCCCTCGTCCTCGCCGGAAATCGGCCCGGCGAGGAGTCCACGGGCCACATCACCAACGTGGTCTCCCGCTTGCGCGAGGAGCAGGACTATGTCATCGCGGAGGACGGCCGCACGGTGGCGCTCACCGATGATGGTGCGGCGCGAGTCGAGCGGGAGTTGGGCATTGACTCGCTGTATTCGGAGGAGAATATCGGCTCCGTACTGGTGAAGGTCAACTTGGCGCTACACGCGAAGGCGCTGCTCATCCGTGACATTCACTACATCATCACGGACGGAAAGCTGCAGCTTATCGACGCCTCCCGCGGCCGCGTGGCCGAGCTACAACGCTGGCCGGATGGACTCCAAGCAGCGGTGGAGGCCAAAGAAGGCCTGGAGGTATCAGAAGGTGGGCGCATCCTCGACACCATTACGCTGCAGGAGCTCATGCGTCGCTACCCCTTGGTCTGTGGCATGACGGGCACCGCGGTGGAGGCCACCGACCAGTTGCGACAGTTTTATGACCTGCACGTCTCGGTCATCGACCGCAACAAGGAACTGCAGCGCTTCGACGAAGCTGACCGCATCTACGCGTCTGTGGATGAAAAATCGCGCGCCATCGTCAACGAGATCGTTGCGATCAACAGCACGGGTCAGCCGGTCCTCGTTGGTACCCACGATGTCGCGGAGTCCGAGGACCTCGCTGCAGCTTTGCGTGAGCGCGGCATTACTGTCAACGTCCTCAACGCTAAGAACGACGAGGACGAAGCACGCATCGTCGCGGAGGCAGGCGACGTGGGGCGCGTGACCGTTTCAACGCAGATGGCGGGCCGCGGCACCGATATCAAGCTGGGCGGCGCGGACGAAGCTGACCGCGACGCGGTCGTCGAGAAGGGCGGTTTGGCAGTACTTGGCACCTCGCGGCACCGTTCCTCGCGGTTGGACAACCAGCTGCGCGGCCGTGCGGGCCGGCAGGGAGATCCGGGCATGTCACTCTTCTTCGTCTCCTTGGAGGACGACGTAGTTCAGCAGGGTGGGGAAGATGAGTCCCTGTCGGCGCGTCCAGATGCTGATGGCCTCATTGAATCCAAGCGTGTCCGAGACTTCATCGCACACTGTCAGCGGGTGACGGAAGGCCAGTTGCTGGAGATTCACGCGCAGACGTGGAAGTACAACCAGCTGCTGGCGGATCAGCGCATCATTATCGATGAGCGCCGTGCCAAGTTGCTCGATACAGACCAGGCCTGGCAGGAGCTCGCTGAGCGAGCACCCGATCGCGCCGCCGAGCTAAGCGACGTCCCCGTGGATGCCCGTGAGCGCGCTGCGCGCGAGATCATGCTCTACCACCTCGACTTAGCGTGGGCCGACCACTTGGAGCTGATGGATGACGTGCGTGAATCCATTCACTTGCGTGCCATTGCTCGCGAGACCCCCATCGATGAATACCACCGCATCGCCGTACGCGAATTCAAGGATTTGGCGCAGCGCGCGGTTGATGATGCCGTCGATACTTTTAAGACCGTGCTTATTGATGCCGATGGTGCGCACCTAGAGGATCATGGACTGTCCCGCCCGAGTGCTACCTGGACTTATATGGTTTCCGATAATCCATTGTCTGGCGGGGGAAATTCCGTGCTCAAAGGCATAGGAAACATTTTCCGTTAATGTATTTGTGGAGAGGCGACTCGCGCGCGCAGCGGAGTCGCTAATATGGAATGAGTCAACATCGATCCGACCCTTCGGAGGTAAAAATGAGCGAGAATACCGGAACGCCGGAACCGCAGGCAGAGACTACTTCTGTCTTCCGCGCTGATCTTCTTAAGGAGATGGAAAACGGCACCGCGGCGAGTTCCGACGCCTCCGTTGCTGGTGCTGAGAACCTGGCTGAAGGCCAGGCCCTGCTCGTCGTGAAGCGTGGCCCGAATGCTGGCGCGCGCTTCTTGCTTGATCAGCCGACCACCACCGCCGGCCGCCACCCGGAAGCGGACATCTTCCTCGATGACGTCACCGTCTCCCGCCGCCACGCAGAATTCCGCGCCAAGGATGGCCAGTTCGAGGTCGTGGACGTCGGATCGCTCAATGGCACCTACGTCAATCGCGAGCCGCGCAATGCGCAGGTACTGGAAGTAGGCGACGAAATCCAGATTGGTAAGTTCCGCCTCGTCTTCATCGCCCCTAAATAGGGCAGTACCTGTCAGCAAGGACGAAGCGGGGGTACGAGGGGAGCAGCCGGTCTTGCTTCCTCACTGTGCCTGCCCTTTGTCAAAGTGAATCCGCGTAGAAAGCAGTAGTAGTCCCATCGTGAGCGCTCAGAAGTCCACCGCAGCTGCAGCAACAGCATCTTCGGCGGCCAAGAAGACCAAGCAAAAGCCCATGTCTATTGGCGTAACGCTGAAGCACGTGCAGAAGCAGTTCCCGGACGTGACGGTGTCGAAGATTCGCTTTTTGGAATCTGAGGGTCTGATTACTCCGGAACGCACCGCGAAGGGCTACCGTCGCTACTACCAGAAGGATCTTGACCGTCTGCGCTACATTCTGACCGCGCAGCGCGACCACTACACGCCGCTCAAGGTCATACGTGAGCAGCTGGAGGCGATGGATTCGGGGCAAGTCACCGCCATTGTCTCCTCCCAGGCTGAGGCACTGATCAGTGCCGAGCAGCTGCGAGCACCAGTGGTGACCAGGCTTACCGACGCCGACGTGGCCGACCAAGCCGGGACCACGCAAGAAAACATTGCGGAGCTGGTCTCGGTGGGGCTCATTAAGCCGGATCCGGCGGGATTCTTTGACACGGATGACGTGTCTATTGTGTCGGCGGCTGTCGCCTTAGAGTCCTTCGGCTTTGAGGCACGGCAATTGAAGTCGCTGCGCAATGCCGCCCGCCGGCAGGCAGACATGATTTCACAGGTGGCTTCACCGGTGGCGCATTCGAAGTCTGATACGGCCCCGCAGCAGGCCGAAGAGCTCTCGCAGCAGATGGCGGCGCTTGTTCTGTCCCTTCATGGAACGCTGGTCAAGACTGAGCTGCGGGACGAGTTCCGCCCTTAGCGGATTAGAGGGCTGCTCTGTTAATCGCCACGCGTGAGGAAAGTGTGGAAAAGTGGGTGCCATGACTGCAGAAGTATTGAAATTTTTAGGAATCCACCCCGTCGGCCCCGAGAATAGCCTGTGCGCCCTCTTTTACTGGGAAGAAGCAGACCGGCACGTACCTGTGTGGGTCTCGCCCATTGATGGAGCCCGCGTTCTCCAGGTGCTGGAGCGCCATTACAACGCGCGGCCTAGTACCTATGAACTCCTGATTGCCTTCGCCGACCAGCTTGATGGGATCGAGCATATTTGTGTCTCCGAGTACCACAAGGGCGCTTTCATGGTCGACGTGGTCGACGGAACAGGTGAGGAGCACGACGCCCGCATCTGTGACGCCCTCGTCCTAGCAGATCACTACGGGGTGCCCATCCGGTTTGAGAAGGAGGTGCTCGAGGAGGTCGCTGTTTACATTAGCGATGAAGACCTTAAGGAGTACTACGGTCTCGAGCGCGAGGCTAAGTCCCCAGAGACCTTCCCGGAGAAGAGGTCGCGCGATTTTCAAGAGATGGCGGCCCGGCAGAAAGCCCAGGAAGACGATGACTTTGAGCAGCTGATGCGTGATTCCGGCATTTCCGAAGAAGATTTGCTTGGGGGCGACTCGCCGGAAGATGAAGACTAAGGCCCGCGCATCCAGCTGAGCTTCGTACGTAGAAGGGTAGCGGTCGGCTCGGCATACTTGCCAGCACAACAGACTAAACACAGCGGCACCGTTTCTGGGTGCCGCTTTTCTTGTCATCAGCGATTTTTTTAATGACACGCGTGTGACTAATGATGACAAAGTGACCAAAGAAGTCTAAAGTTCTACTAGAGGTTCACGAAGGGCGACCCTTGACGTGGTCGCTGACGTGGCCTTTAATAGAAAAATAGAACTCCCCTCAAACATCACTGGAGTAATTACGTGAGCAGTAAAAACAACCGCACCGAGTCCCGCGCCCTGCCGCTCGATGACGCCGCAACGAACGGCTACGTCCAGGAATCCCTCTTCGACGTCGGACCGGACGAGGAGTTGGGCTACCGCGTTCCCATCGCGTGTCAGGTAGCCGGCATTACCTACCGTCAGCTGGATTACTGGGCACGCACCGACCTGGTCAAGCCCTCTATCCGCACCGCGCGTGGTTCTGGCTCCCAGCGTCTGTACTCTTTTAAGGACGTATTGGTGCTCAAGATTGTCAAGCGCCTTCTGGACACCGGTATTTCTCTGCAGAACATCCGCCTCGCCGTGGAATCCCTGCGGGATCGCGGCGTTAATGACTTGGCGGAGCTCACGCTTGTCTCCGACGGCACCACGGTCTATGAGTGCCGGTCCAACGATGAAGTCATCGACCTCCTCGCCGGAGGCCAAGGCGTATTCGGTATCGCCGTACCTGGCATCCTTAAGGAGCTCTCCGGTACCATCACGTCCTTCCCGGCCGAGCGCGTCGTGGAGGAAGAAGAAACTGACGTCGTTATTGGCCTCGACGAGCTCGCTGCTCGCCGCAAGCGTAAGAGCTCTTAAACTCGAGCCACTCGCCGCCGCGTCTTTCCTGCACTGCTGCTCACGTCAGTGTCCTGGGGAAAGATGCGGCGGCTTTCTGCGCTCTGGGAGTGCACCCCGCGGACTCGCTTTGCACGAGAGCCCGCGTCTAGCGTGCGCCGACTGCGGCCGAGATGGCCGTTGCATTGTCTTGGGCATCGGATGGATCTGCGACCGTGCTGTAGGAATCAGCCAGCTTTTCGAGTTCAGCATCCTTCTCGCCGTTACCCACGTGCACCACGCTCAAGCTCACTCCTTCGCCGCGGGCATTCTTTACGGCCTCGGCGAAGGCAGCATCATCCATATCTTGCTGCGTGCCGGTGGTTACGAGCACAACGCGTGTGTCCTTGCCGCTTTCAGCCACCTGGTCGGTTGCGTTATCCAGTGCGGCTACCACAGCACTGCGGGTTTGCGGAACGCCACCCGTGCCAAACATACCTACGGCATAGGCAACGTTATCGGTATCCCCATACGACACGTTTTGGCGGTAACCCACGGTTGCCGAGGCGGAAAGAGGGGAGGAGTAGTTCCAGAGGCCCACCTGGCTTCCCTCCGCGCCGGCCGCCGACGCCGCCTCAGCCACACCCTGGCTTACCGCATCGAAATAGGGCGTGAGGTTCTCGGACGTATCGAGGAGGAACAACGTATTCGGCGCAACCTTTGCCTCTGCGGCCTTTTCCTCCGAGCTGGGGGCGGCCGACGTCGATTCGGTGTCCTTCGCCGTTTCCGACGACGCAGGCGCGGCCGACGTTGTCGCCTGTGCAGTAGAGGTCTCCTCCGTCTTAGCTGTAGTTGATTCTGCCGCCACCGTTTCACCGGAATCGGAATCGTTTCCGCGGAAGAGGAAGAATCCTCCGATAACCAGCGCCAGCACCGCTAAAACGGCCACGATGATGACCCACGGTGCAAATGCGTAGTTATTCTTTCCATCCGAGTGCCGGGCCATCTCTTTCCTTCCGCGCTGGTTTCGCGGGGCGGCACAGCGCGCCCCGTCGGGTCACATCAATGGTTCCTCATTGTAGCGGGCAGTGCGGCGCGAATTTGGGAGACAAGCCGCGCGCGCAGGGGCTCGGCGGCGTCGGCAAGCGCGCGTTGGCGACGCACGTACTCGGACTTTCCTTCCGCCGTTTCGATGGGGACGACCCCAAAGCCCCACTCTCGGCAATCGTAGGGTGAAGCTTCCATATCAAGTGTGCGTGCTGCCACGGCTAGCCGGAAGGTGTCGAGGAACAACTCACCCGGCACCAATGGCCCCAATTTCCACGCCCATTTATACAAATCCATAGTCGCATGGACGCAGCCAGCCTGGTCGTTCTCCGGTTGCCCCTCGCGAGTCAGCACCGTGAGGTTGAGCGGGCGCGCGGGCTCAGTGAAGAAGCGGAAGGCATCGTAATGCGTGCACTTGATGCGGTGCCTATCGACGACCTCATTCGTCCCTTCCGCCCCTAACCGCAGCGGCAAGTCATGGCGAGGAGAATCGGTGTGGTAGACCATGGCCCATTCGTGCAGGCCAAAGCAATCGAATTGGGTGGGGTTATGCGTGGTCTTTTCTAGCAGATTCAGGATGTAACGAACGGTGCTACCGCGGCGTGCGAGGAAGGCCTCAGTGTCCACCGTGACGCCCTCATCAGTGCGGTGGTAGTAGTTCCACTCAACATGCGGGGCCTCGCCGGCCAGAGTCACACCGACGCCTGGGTGCCAACGGCGCAGGTGTGACGGGCGGACGGGGTAGTACTCGAAAAGGAAGTCGTAGACAGGGTGATACGAGCCCGGGTGGCGGTAGCGTGTGAGATACTCGTTGGCCGCCTCCTCGTGCATGGTCATCCGGGCTTGCCAGGTTTCAGGCTGGAGAATCATCGCTGACCTGCGTTGCCCCGTCGGCGGCGCTGGTTACGGCTACCCGATCGTCGACGCGCAGACTGTCTTTCGGACTGACTCTGTGGCTTCTTCTTTGATGGTTGCTGGTGTGGTGGGCCGAGCGGTTCGCCCTTGGGCTTGCGAGCTCCCGTCATCTGGGCGAGCTCGGGGCTGCTGGCTGGGTTGGCGCGGTCACTGATGTCGAGGTCGGTGTGTGCAACGCCCGCCTTCGCGATGAGCTTTGATACCTCATCGCGTTGCTCGTCGGTGACGAGCGTGACTACGGTGCCGGAGTCGCCTCCGCGTGCAGTACGGCCGGAGCGGTGCAGATAGGCCTTGTGTTCAGCTGGCGGATCGACGTGGACGACAAGGGAGACGTCGGCGATGTCGATACCGCGGGCAGCGATATCGGTGGCGACGAGTACCGGAACGCTGCCGTCTGCGAAGCCCTCGATGGCCTTGGTACGTGAGCCCTGGCCCTTATCGCCGTGCAAGGGCAGCGCGTTGATTCCGACGCGGCGCAGCTTTTTGGCCTGCCTGTCGACGCCATGCTTGGTTCGCATAAACATGATGGTCTTGCCCTTGCGTGCGCCGAGGCGAAGAACGACGTCATTGCGGGCCTCGCGGGTGCCGATGAAAATAAGGTGGTGTTCCATCGTGTCGACTGCTGCCTCGACGGGGGCGGTGGAGTGGGTGACGGGATCGTGCATGAACTGGTTGACCAGCTTGTTGACTTCGCCGTCGAGGGTGGCGGAGAAGAGCAAACGTTGACCATCGACCGGCGTGAGTTTGAGCAGCTTGCGTACCTGGGGGAGGAAACCCATGTCCGCCATCTGGTCCGCCTCGTCGAGGGCGGTGATAGTGACGTGGTCGAAGAAGAGCTTGCCCTGGTCGATGAGGTCCTGGGCGCGTCCCGGTGTGGCAACGAGCAGGTCAACCGGGCGGGCAAGCGAGCGAATGTGGTTGTTGATGTTGACACCCCCGACGACTGCCAGTACCCGCAGTCCCAATGCCGCCGCGGGTTCGTCTAAGCGCTGCTGGATCTGGGTTGCCAGCTCACGCGTCGGTGCTAGGACCAGCCCGCGCGGGTGGGCCGGGCGCGACACCCCGGACTCCGCCAATCGGGCCAGCATAGGGAGACCAAACGTAAACGTTTTTCCCGAGCCTGTGGGGCCACGGCCGAGGACGTCCTTGCCAGCGAGGGCGTCGGGAATAGCGGCTTCCTGGATAGGGAAGGGGGTCGTGATGCCCTGTTTGTCTAGGATACGAACAACATCGCGGGGGAGGCCGAGTTCGGCGAAAGTAGTCATCGGGTGAAAAGTCTAGTGCTCCGGCCTGCCAGACCGAAAAGCATCACAGTTACCGGTGGGAATTAGGCCTCGCATCCTGCATTTTTAGGGTTTGTGTGACGTGGTTCTCTGTTAAATTGAGCGACATGACGAATCCATTCGACAACTCTCAATCTCAGTCTCCTCCCCGCGGGTTTGGCCAGAACCCGCACCACGTCCAACCTGGGCACAACCAAGCGCCTCCCGGTTTTAATGGGCAAGGCCAAGGGATGCCGCAACCGCCACAGAAGAAGCCCGGTTCGAAGAAAGTGTTGTGGATTGTTCTAGCAATAATCCTCGGTCTTATTCTGGTTACAGGGCTCGCTCTTGTGGCGGCGTTTTCTGCTTTTAAGGACTTTGCCGCTGGATTGGATGATGGGCCAGGAGAGGTCGCTGCCTCTGATGCTGGCTATTGGGAGCGCACGATTGACGTCGATGATGTTGACGCTATCCGAGAGTCCGAGGTGCCAGCGTCTGTTCCTACACCTCTGGCTGAGCTGACGTCCGAGTGTTACGAAGATACGTCCTATTTCGGTGAGTCAGCAGATCAGGGCTACGACGCGCAGTGGGTCCCGACGATTTCCTGCCTCTATGGGGCCGACGGTGAGTTTGTCGCTCAGTACACCGAGAATCAGGAAGCCATTCAGGACGCGGAGCGCGTGGGGCTGCAGGAATCCATTGTGGATTACACATCCGCTCGCGGTTCCCAGATCGCAATTTTCGGACAGGATGAGGAATTCGTTATGGTGGAAGTGCTCGAGGGTCGTAACGCGGTCATTGAGTACGTGATGGGTGGTTACGACTCGGACGAGGTGGTGACCAACTACGGCGACCTTGCCAGCTATCTGGTAAACGCGGGGATCCTCGACGAGACTCCGGGGCCACCGCCGGTCGACGCCTATTTATACGCCTATGCTTGACGACGTCCCCGTCCCACGCTCACCGAGAATCGCCGTTGTGCCCAATGGGGGCAGCGCGGCGTCGTTTGGATTCGCGCTCATAACTGAAGCCGTTAAGAATCGCTAGAGCGTAGGATGACGCGCAATGGGCGGCCGTCGTTGTGCGGGATCGCCGATATGCCCGTCAACCATCTTTCGATTGGCGGGTGCTTGGTGTTGTCGTAGGTTACCGGCGCTTTTTCTTTTCTGTGTTTGGTGGCGGGGTGTTAGCTGCTGTCGGGTGGTTCCTCTGGTGGTGTGGTCGGAGTTGTTGTGGTGGCTTGGCCTGAGGCTCTCTCCGCGTTGAGTCTGGCGACTGCTTCTTGGTATTCCGGCATCGCGGTTATCGGTGCTCCCCAGGGTGGGATGAACGCCACGCCGGTGTTGAGGCGGTACATGTAGCCGCGCCCGGTGGGTTTTAAAGGGTCATCATCGTTAATACCGTTGTGGTAGGCACACAAGAAAGTCAAATTCTGGATGTTGGTGTAGCCACCCGCCTGCCAGGGAATGAGGTGATGGATTTGGCAGTAATCAGCCGGCTTATTACACCCAGGCCTAGAACACGTCTGAAACTCAGCGTGCAGGGTAAGGCGTTGGTTGAAGTTTGCCCCACGTTCGAGCCGCCAGGTGTTAATAGGCCCTTCGATAGGGTGCACGATGGTGGCATACCCTATTTCGGCAAACTTGTGGGTGAGGAATTCCGCCCCTGTCATGCGCCCACCGTTGGTGAGGTTGAGCTCGATCTCGTCCCCGTCACCGTTAATGATCTGGTCCAACTCATTCAGTGTGACGATGACTTGGGTGCGCACGGAAGGCTTAGTGCCGGCTGTTTCTTGGTTGAAGAAGACGTCGTTGGCGGCTTGTAGAAGGTCGGTGTTGGTGGATTCTAGGACTGCGCGCATGTTGGCAATCGTGGTGGCGTCATCAGTAATCGAGAGGGTGTTAGGCCCTTGTTCCCGGTAGGTG
Source organism: Corynebacterium sp. c25Ua_47 (assembly GCF_039907205.1). NCBI lineage: Bacteria > Bacillati > Actinomycetota > Actinomycetes > Mycobacteriales > Corynebacteriaceae > Corynebacterium > Corynebacterium sp. c25Ua_47. The sequence goes on from NZ_JASBOH010000002.1 coordinate 42,605, forward strand.
ATGCGCACGCCTGGTTTGGCGGTTCTTTTACGTTTGAGTTCTTTAAGCCGTGCGGTGGCAACGGTGGGGATGCGGTGTGCTGGTGTGGCGGCGAGTCTGACTCTCAGGTTCCAGGCGTCGAGGGTTTTCTTTACTTTTGAAACGTAGGTTTCAATCAGTGTGAGGGTGCTCAGGCTGTGGCGTTGTTGAATGGCGGCAGCGCGTGCCTTTTTCTGTTTGCCGGTAAAGCGGGTGGGGCCGAAGTAGACCTGGTGCAGGCCGGCGAGTTCGGTGGCGTCGGCTGGGTCGGCGCCGAGCGCGCGGAGCTTATCGGGTGAGCTGGGTATGTTTTCCACCAGCGCAATCCCCGAGTTGCGGAGGCGGAGGTAGGTTTCGATATCCCCCATGGGCACGAAGATTAAACCAGCACTCCCGACCCCGCAACCGGAGGAACAAAACTCCTGGTTACAGGGGTAATGGGGCTGGTACGAGAAAAGCCCCTCAGGTGAGGGGCTTGGCAACTACATCTCGGTGAGTGAGCGGTCACCCGACCATTCGATGTGGAAGGTGCCCTCGCGGTCCACGCGCTTGAAGGTGTGGGCGCCGAAGAAATCGCGCTGGCCCTGAATCAAGGCCGCAGGGAGGCGCTCGGCGCGCAGGCTGTCGTAGTAGGACAAAGAAGAAGCAAACACGGGTACCGGCAGCCCCAGCTGGGTGGCAGCCACAACGACGCGACGCCACGGGTCAATCAGGTTTTCCAGCTCACCCTTGAAATACGGGTCCAGAATGAGGGCCGGCAGGTCGGCGTTATTGTCATAAGCCTCACGGATACGGTCGAGGAACTTCGCGCGAATGATGCAGCCGCCACGCCAGATGGTGGCCAAGTCGCGCGGGTCGACGTTCCAGCCGAACTCCTCGGAGCCAGCCTTGATCTCATCGAAGCCCTGGGAGTAGGCAATGAGCTTCGCGGCATAGAGCGCACGGCGAACGTCTTCGACGAACTCAGCCTTGTCCACATTGAGCTCGGCAATGGTTCCGGAAGGCAGCTGGCCTTCCTGGGCAGCTGCACGTTGAGCAGTGGCAGAAGAGAGCGCACGCGCGAACACGGATTCGGCAATTCCGGTGATGGGGACGCCAAGCTCGAGGCCGCTAATGGCGGTCCAGCGGCCGGTGCCCTTCTGGCCGGCGGCGTCCACAATGACGTCGACAAGCGGGGCACCTGTCTCCGGATCTTTCTGTGCTAGTACTTCGGCGGTGATCTCAATGAGGTAGGAGTCCAGATCGCCGGCGTTCCATTCGCGGAAGACTTCGGCGATTTCAGCCGGTTCCATGCCCACCCCGTAGCGCAGCAGCTGGTAAGCCTCACCGATAACCTGCATGTCGGCGTATTCGATGCCGTTATGCACCATCTTGACGAAGTGGCCAGCGCCATCGGGTCCGATGTGGGTCACGCACGGAGTACCGTCGACATTAGCGGCGATGGACTCGAGGATTGGTCCCAAGGTCTCCCAAGACTCAGCTGGGCCACCAGGCATGATGGACGGGCCATTGAGCGCGCCTTCCTCACCACCGGAAATGCCTGCGCCGACGAAGTGACGCCCCTTAGCGGCCACCTCCTTCTCGCGGCGAATGGTGTCCGTGAACAAGGCATTGCCACCGTCGATGATGATGTCGCCCTCATCCATGGCCTCGGTGAGCTGGTTAATGACGGCGTCGGTAGCCGCGCCCGCCTGCACCATGATGATTGCCTTACGCGGGCGCTCCAGGGAGGCCGCGAAGTCCTCAACGGTCTCGGAAGGGATGAAGGCTCCTTCATCGCCATGCTCGCTGATGAGCGCGCGCGTCTTCTCCGGGCTGCGGTTGTAGACCGCGACGGTATTTCCGTTGCGGGCAAAGTTGCGCGCGAGGTTGGAGCCCATGACGGCCAGGCCCACAACACCAATCTGAGCGAGATCTGTCTTTTCAGCAGTTTGAGTCATGTCAACCATCCTACGTCACCGAAATCCACTAACCTGGTGTGGCATGAAACACTCTGAAATCTTCGAAAAGCTCGTCGCAGTATCCCAAACACGGCCGCTTAACGCCGAGGAACTGCAGCTCATCAATTCTCACCTGCAGGGCCTAGCCGGGCTCATCGGTTTGCGTTTCACGCGCATTTCCGCTGATGAGATTCGCTCCGAGGTTGACGTTGTTCCGGATCACCACCAGCCCTGGGGCGTGGCGAATGGAGGGCTTTTCTGCACGATTACGGAGTCCACCGCATCTGTGGGCAGCCTGATCCTTGCGGGCAAGCCGGTTGTGGGCGTGAACAACAACACAGATTTCCTCAAGCCCGTTGCCGAAGGCACCGTCACGGCTGTCGCTACGCCGCTGTACAAGGGCCGCCGCACGCAGCTGTGGGAAGTGAAAATCAGCCAGGGCGATGTACTCCTCGCTGCTTCCACGTTGCGCACCATGGTGGTGCAATAATCCCTACAACCAGTTGTTGCGCCGGAACCACCACCACATTCCGGCCACCACCAAGATCATGAGGCCAATTGCCCCGTAATAGCCCCATGCGAAATGCAGCTCCGGCATGATGTCGAAGTTCATTCCATAGATACCTGCTACAAGTGTTGGCGCTGCCCACATGCCAACCACCGCGGAGATCGTGCGCATGTCGGAGTTCTGCTGCATGCTGATCTTGGCCACGGAGGCGTCGATAAGCGAGGTCAAGCGCTCATCGAACCCCGACACGTGGTCCTGGACCACCAGCTGGTGGTCGTTGACGTCGCGGATATAGGAGCGAATCGTCTTCGGAATGAGATCCTTGTGGTCCGCTACCATCGCCCGCAACGCTGGGGAAAGCGGCACGATCGCGTGCTTCATCTCCAAGATTTCGCGCTTGAACATGTAGATACGGTCGATGTTGGGCAGCGAATTCGGAGTGAAGATTTCTTCTTCTAATTCGTCGACCTCGATGGCGATGAGGCGGCAAATCTCCGAATAGCGGTCCACCATCATGTCCAGGATCTTCCACGCCAGCGAAATGGGGCCCTGCTCGACGAGGTCTTGCTCATCCTGGATCACATAGGCGAGATTGGGCAGCTTGGCGGAGTGGCGCACCGTGATAATGAACGTGGCACCAATGATCATCTGGATTTCACCAGTGGAGATAATTTGGCGCTTATCGGCGACCTCGTCGTGGTCGCGGTAGTTCACCGACCGTGCCACCACGAAGAGCTGGTCGTCGTAGCGCTCCAGCTTGGGACGCTGGTGCGCCTGGACGACGTCCTCGACGATGAGCTCATGGATGCGGAATTCAGCCGCTACCTTCGTCATCTGCGATTCGAGCGGCTCGTGCAGGCCTACCCACACGAAGCCGCGGCCGTATTCTTCCACGGTTTGCAGCGCGCTGTGCGGGGTAAACTCACCGGGCAGCGCCTCGCCGTCGATGAACACTCGGCAGTGCTCAATGGCACGCTCGACAGGCACGGAAAAACTCGGCGTATTATTGTCCGAAGTGTTTTTCTTGCGTGGCTTGAATGGTGACGGTACAGATGGCATCGTGTCTCAGCCTCCTTCGCTTCGTATAGGCGTTTTATCAGAGCGGCTAAATCTTACACCTCTAAAGGCCTATACTCGTTGTCATGCCTACCTGGAAAGAAGTAACTGCTGCGAACCCCGCCCATTCCCACAACTTTGCACGGAAATGGAAGACGCTGCGGGCCCAGGGTAAGGATATCGACGGGGAAGCCCGGCTTATCGACGCCATGAGTGAACGCCACTCCCGCGTCCTCGACGCCGGCTGCGGTTCCGGACGGCTCGGCGGCGAGTTGGCCAAGCGCGGGCATACCGTAGTGGGCGTGGACGTCGACCCGATTTTGATCGAACACGCGGTGAACGATTACCCGGAGGCTCGCTGGGAGGTAGGTGATCTTTCCGAGGAGGAAATCCCTGAGGATAACTTCGACATCGCCGTGGCTGCGGGCAACGTCATGACTTTTATCGCCAACGAAGGGCGCGAGGCGGCCCTGCGCAACGTGTTTAACGCGCTTCGCCCCGGCGGCCGCTTCGTCGTCGGTTTCGGCGAGGGCCGCGGCTGGGGCTTTGAGGAGTTCCTCGAACTGGCCCGCGCGGTGGGCTACCGAGTCGATTTCATTTTCTCCTCGTGGGACATGAAGGTCTTTAAGGAGAACTCCACCTTCATGGTGGCCGTGCTTACTCGTCCAGGTGCCGATCTGCTGGGCTAACTTTGTTTCTCCGCAGCCAGGCGCCGGAGCCGGTGGCCGTGGTCAACGGGCCCGTGTCCGTGTCCGACGTGAAGCGCATCGGCATGCTCAATCGCCTCGTGGAGCCACTCGGTGGCCCAAACCAGTGCTTCGTCGAGGGATTCGCCCGCGCCCAAACGCGCCGCTAGGGCTGAGGACAGCGAGCAGCCCGTGCCGTGCGTGTTCTTCGTATCAATCCGCGGGCAGGGCACGCGCGTGATATCGCCGGAAGGACTTACGGTCGCGTTATCGGCCTCGGCACCATCGAGGTGACCGCCCTTGACTACGACCCAGGTGTCGTTCTCGTGTGCCCACGTGGTTGCGACAGAGAGAGCATCATCAAAGGTGCGCGGTTCTGCTACGCCCGCGAGGACAGCGAGTTCCGGCAGGTTGGGTGTGACCACGGTCGCGCGGCGCGCCAGCTCCCGTACGGCGCGCTCCGCTTCCGGCTCGAGCAGGCGGTCACCGCTGGAGGCGACCATGACCGGATCGCAGACCACCGGCACACCCGCGGGGAGGGAAGCGAGGAAGTCGCTCACCGTTTCGGTGATAGCGACGGATCCCAGCATGCCGATCTTGACGGCGTCGATAGTCACGTCGTCCTTGACGCTTGCCAGCTGCTCACGCAGAAAATCCACCGGTGGGGTGTGGATAGCCCGCACGCCCTGCGTATTCTGCGCAACCAGGGCGGTCACTACGGCCATTCCATAGGCCCCAGCGGCCTCAAAGGACTTGAGGTCGGCGTGAATACCAGCGCCGCCCGTCGGATCGGTGCCGGCGATGCTGAGGACACGGGGCAGCGCAGGTTGGCTCACGGTTTCTCCTTAAGCTTGGCTATTCTTTCGTCTACCGTACATGGCTAAAGAAAAAGGAGAGAGGAAATTTCCTCTCTCCTTATAAGACGCGTAAGACCTAGTGGAGGTCGCGGTCAATCACGTTGCGAGCAACGCGCTGCTGCTGGGTGATCTCCAGGTTACCGCGGTCGCGCGAGAAGGCGTTGAGCAGCCAGTGCAGCGCAACGAGGGTGCGGCTGCGGAAGCCAACGATGTAGAAGATGTGCAGTCCGAGCCAGGAGATCCAGGCCGGGAAGCCAGCGAACTCGGTCTTGCCCAGCTTGACCACTGCGTTGAAGCGGGAAATGACGGCCATGGAGCCCTTGTCGAAGTACTCAAACGGCTCGGCCTCGTTAGCGGTGGACTCCTCATCAATCTTGGCCTCGATGAGCTTGCCCACGTGGTTGCCGCCCTGGATGGCCACCTGGGCCACACCCGGAAGGCGGTTGAGGGAAATCATGTCGCCGACGATGTAGACGTTCTTGTACTCACCAACCGTGAGGTCCTCGTTTACGGAGACGCGGCCGGCCCGGTCTGCCTCCACGCCTGCCTGGTCGGCAATAAGCTTGCCCAGCGGGGAAGCGGCGACACCTGCAGACCAGATCTTGGTCGCAGCCTCGATGGTGACCTCTTCCTCGTTCTTCATGTTCTTGTAGGTGACGGCGTCAGCGGTGACGTCGGTAACCATGGCGTTGAGGCGCACGTCAACGCCCAGCTTCTCCAGGGTGCGCTGAGCCTTGCGGCCGAGGCGCTTGCCAAACGGAGGAAGCACCTGCGGCGCACCATCCAGGAGGTAAATCTTGGCGGAGGAGGAACCAAAGTTGGAGTAGGTGCCAGCGAAGGTGCGCTGGGCCAGCTCCGCGATCTGGCCGGTGAGCTCAACGCCAGTCGGGCCGGCGCCGACGATGACGAAGGTCAGCAGCTTTTCACGCTTGGCAGGATCCTCTTCCAACTCAGCCTTCTCGAAGGCGGAGATGATGCGGGAGCGGATCTCGAGGGCGTCGTCAAGCGTCTTCATGCCCGGCGCGTGCTCGGCAAAGTGGTCGTTGCCGAAGTAGGACTGGCCAGCGCCGGCGGCGACGATGAGGGAGTCGTAGCCGTAGGTGCGAACAGCGCCGTCAAGTTCTGCGGAGACGGTCTGTTCCTTGATATTGATGTCAGTGACTTCGCCGTTGACGAAGTTGACGTTGTCCTGATGGCGCAGGAGCTGACGCGTGGACGGGGCGATTTCGCCGGCGGAAATGACGCCGGTGGCTACCTGGTAGAGCATCGGCTGGAAGAGGTGGTGGTTCTTCTTGTCGATGAGGGTGATCTCAACATCCGCGTTCTTGAGCTTCTTAACGGCGTTGATGCCGCCGAAGCCGGCACCGATAACAACGACGTGGTGGCGGCCGTTACTAGGGCGGTGGGGAGTTTGCGCCATGGTGATTGAATACCTTCCTGAAGAAAGCTTGATTATTTTACCCGAGTCAGTCTAAACCTTTCTAGCGGTACATGCATACTTTATGGGTTATTAACTGGCTTTTTGGGCCGCGCCTCCACCTCTTCGTGGCCCGCTGGTTTTACTCTAAGTAAATACGTGTGTGCGATGAGGAAGGCTGGCTAGAGCGTGTATTCCCACTTGGCATCGATTGACGCTGCAACGTGGCCCGGCGTAGCAACCGTGCCCTCACCGCGTTTGCTGCGCTTTACGGGCGGCCGGACTGAAGCGGAGTTTGCGCAGGCCTGCGCCAAAGCAGGGGTGGAGCTGGAAGGCGAGGAGCCGGATCTGGCTGTGCTTCACGACGCTCTCTTTTCCCGCATCGCCGACTCGGGCTGGCTGGGCCTGGCTGAGTCTTATATGGCAGGGGAGTGGACGACGCCCGATTCCGATCGCTTGGTCAAGGTTCTCCTGCGGCTGTTGGGGGTGGGGTATCGGCCGAAAGCGAAGGAGCTGGCGGTCGAGACTTCGAGTCCCGGCGAGCTACCCCTCGATGTGGTGAAGCTGTACGCGGGTGACTCCTTGAGCCATTCGGGCGGAATTTTCGCTAGCGGCGTTCCCACCACGGTGCGCGAGGCGGTCCGCAGCTATAGCGCGCGGATGGGGAGCAAGGAACCCAAGGAGCACTTCGTCGATGTGACGAGCGTGACCGAGCCTACGCACACGGACCGCGAGGACTTGGGTGATGCACAGCGCCGCGCTGCACAGTGGCTTCTCGATGCCACCCGCACCGGCGCCGGCACACACCTTCTGGTGTACCCGGCGACTGGGCTGCAGGTAGCAGTACAAGCCGTTGCCCGGCGCGCCACCGTTGACGTCCTTACGGGCGACACAGAGCAGCAGGCGCTGTTCGACGAACAACTGCTTCTCGAAGGCGCCGCCGACTCTGTCCATGTGCAGGGCATCGAAACGGCGTTGCCCAATCCGAAGAAGTGGCGCGGGCGCTATGACGCGATTGTCAGCGTGGAGAAGCTAGAGACGCTATCGCCCCCCGAGCGCCGGCGCTACGTACAGATGCTGGATCGCTCGCTGGTCAGCGGTGGGCGTGTGGCTGTGGCCTCGTTGTTCGCCACCGACGCGATGACCCCGGCCGCTCGGTCTGCGATTCAGGTTCTGCGCGCCTATATTTGGCCCGGATTAGACTATCCGACGATCGAGGAGACCCACCGACTTTTCGATAGGCGTTCCAACCTGCGCATCATCGCTCAGGCCCACACCGGAAGCCACTACCTGGAAACGCTTCGCTACCAGCGCAGTTTCTTCGATGGGCGGCACCGCGAAGCGGCGGCAGCGGGCTTCGACCAGGTTTTCCGCCGCCTCTGGACCTTCCAGTTCGCTCTCCGCGAGGCGCTGTTCACCTTAGGAATGCTGGATGCCGTGCACGTGATGGCGACGCACCGCAACCGCGGAGGCCGCCGCTAGCGGTCTACACTGGGCGGCGCCAGAAGCACAACCACTTTGCGGCCCGGAGGGAAAGAACATGGCAGACCGCACAGGAATTATCGCGCACCGAGGATATAACGGGTGGTTCCCGGAGAACACGTACCGTGCCTTCGAGGAGGCTCTCAAGCTTGAGGTGGCCGGTGTGGAGTGCGACGTCAACCTGACCAAGGACGGGGAGGTAGTGGTTATCCACGACCAGACTGTGGATAGGACGTCGGATGGCACCGGTGATGTCGGTGACATGACACTGGAGGAGCTGCGCACACTCAACTTTGGTACCGACGAGGATCCCCAACGCATTCTGCTTCTCGACGAACTGGTGGACCTCATCGAGTCATACCCCGGAAAGCAGCTGCTCATCGAGACGAAGCACCCGTCTCCTTTCGGGGCGCGACTCGAAGAATCGGTGGCCGAAGTCCTACGCAACCGACATCTCGATGCCGATCCACGGTTCAGTCTGATTTCCTTTAACCCTGAAGCAATTGCGCGATTCCGAAACCTAGTGCCATCCCTGCGCTCCTTTCTTCTCTTGGAACCGGATGCGGGACTACCAGATTCCCTCGAGGGTGCTTCGGGCTTCGGGCCTTCCATTCGCCAAGCCCGGTTGGACGCTGACTTCTTTGCAGACGTCGACAGTCAGTCCTACGTCTGGACGGTGAATTTACCGAAGGACATGGAGTGGTGCCGGAACAATGGGATAGAGCTCATGGCAACGGACTTGCCAGAGCTAGCACTCGACGTTGTGCGCTCAGCGAGTTAACGCCAAGCTACGCCCGTGGCCGTTGTGTTCATGACCGAAAAGGTCTAGCTGGAAAGATGGTGGCGCTTTCTTGCCCGGGAGTTTCTATGGAGTTCTTTCTCCCGTGCTTTGTGTGACGTTCCCCACGCGCAGGGAGTGCTTTTGGGGGCTAGGCCCCTGGAATTTTCTTTTTGTTTATTCAATCAAAACGTTGAGTAAACCTTCTGTTTACTGCCTTGGTCTAGTTTCTTCTGCATGGCAAAAACCATCCCCGCGAGCGGGCGAGCGGCTGCGATCCCTCCTGTTAACGAGAAGCCGATCGTCTCCGAGGAGTACGCGCGCCACCCACGCAAGCGAAAGCTTGACTGGCGCCAGATCGGCCTAGCGGCATTGCTGATTGGCCCGAACCTTCTCCTTCTCATTCTTTTCACCTATCGACCACTGGTCGATAACATCCGCATCTCTTTCTTTAACTGGAATATTTCATCGCCGACGATGACTTTCGTCGGCCTGCAGAACTACATCGACTGGTTCCAGGCGCCAGATACTGGACGCGTGGTGTTCAACACTGTCGTCTTCACCTTCTTCGCGGTGGTCGGTTCGATGGTTCTGGGGCTAGCGCTGGCATTGCTTCTGGATCAGAAACTGTTTGGCCGTGCGGCTGTGCGCTCAATGGTTTTCGCGCCCTATGTCATCGCTGGCGCGGCGATTGGCGTTGCCTTTCAGTTCGTCTTCGATCCTAACTACGGGCTCATTCAATACTTCTTGGGTCTTATCGGGGTCGATGTGCCGAACTTCTACCAGCAGCAGAACTGGGCACTGTTCATGATTACGGTGACCTATGTGTGGAAGAACGTGGGCTACGTTTTCGTCATCTATCTTGCTGCCTTGCAGGGGCGCCGCCGCGACCTCGATGAGGCCTCTGAGATTGACGGCACCCCGGCCGTGCGACATTTCTTCCGCGTGGTCCTGCCACAGCTTCGCGGTACCACGTTTTTCCTGTTAATCACTGTGCTGCTCAATTCCTTCCAAGTCTTCGACATCATCAACGCGATGACCGGCGGTGGACCGTTTGGTTACGGAACCTCCACGATGGTTTTCCAGGTGTACCAAGAGACGTTCATCAACAACCGTGCCGGCTATGGCGCTGCCGTGGCCACCATCATGTTCCTCGTCGTGCTTGTCATTACGGTGCTGCAGATCAAGTTGCAGGAAAGGATGGATAAGTAAATGTCCGAAAAACGCGCGATTCCGGCTTCCATCAAGGTAGGGCTCCCGCAAGCGAAAGGAGAGCTGCCACCGGTTCCTGGTTCGCAGTCCCTCGCAGCACCAGTCATCTCCGAGGCCCAGCGCAAGCGTAAAGGTGAGCCGGTTGATCATGCTCATCCAGCAACGAAGGTCGTCGGCTACATTGCCTTGGTACTGACAGTGCTGATGATTATGGTGCCGCTGTACTTCATCTTCATCACCAGCTTTAAGTCTTTCCAGGATGTGTACTCGGACCCGATTTCCTTCTGGCCTAATCCTTTCAAGGCAGAAAACTATTCCTATGTCTGGCAGACTTCTGGCTTTTCGAGCTACCTGAGAAACTCCATCATCATCACGCTGATTCTCACGGTGGTGGAGGTAGTCCTCGGAGTGCTGACTGCCTATGCCTTCGCATTCATTCGCTTCCCCGGCCGGAATCTGCTGTTCTTGCTCATCATCGCCTCGTTGATGGTGCCCAACCAGATCACCATTATTTCCAATTACTCGCTGGTTGCGTCATGGGGTTGGAGAGACACCTACGCTGGAGTCATCATCCCGTTGGCGGGCGTGGCGTTCGGTGCCTTCCTCATGCGCAATCACTTCCAATCATTGCCGCCGGAGATTCTCGAGGCCGCGCGCATGGACGGGGCAGGATTCTTCACCACCTTGTTTCGAGTGGTCCTGCCCATGTCGTGGCCAACGCTGTCCGCGTTCGTCCTGATCACAGTGGTCAATGAGTGGAACCAATACCTGTGGCCCTTCCTGATTACGGATACACCGGCTGCAGCCACCCTTCCGGTGGGCCTGACCCGCTTGCAGGATGCGGAAGGCGTGACCAACTGGGCGCCGGTGATGGCCGGCACAGTGCTGACAACCCTGCCCATGATCATCATCTTCCTCATACTCCAGAAGCCGATGATTAAGGGCCTGACTGCTGGAGCAGTCAAGGGCTAGCCTGCCTGCTATCCCGACGCCCAACTCGAACAAGTCCCCTGAACTCTTCACTTCTCAAGGAGAACCTCCCCATGTCTCGTAAGATTTCTACTCGCATTGTTGCCGCTTGCGCGGCACTTCTCACAACTATGTCCTTGACCGCCTGTGCAGGTGGTTCGACCACCGCAGGGAACGACTCAAAGGACGGCGGAGACGCCAACACCATCACCTTCTGGTCCAACCACCCGGGTTCTTCCCGTGATATAGAGCAAGAGCTCATTGATGAGTTCGAGAAGGAGAACCCAGATCTGAAGGTCGAACTGGTTACCGCAGGTTCCAACTACGAGGAAGTTGCACAGCGCTTTAACGCTGCCCTCGCAGGTGGCGACCTTCCCGACGTCCTCGTTGCTTCTGACGTCACGTGGTTCAACTTCGCGCTGAATGAGGCCACGACGCCGCTCGATGAGCTGTGGGAGATGAACGACATTGACTATGAGAGCTACGTCGACACCCTGCGCGAAGACTACAACTACAAGGACAAGCACTACGGCGTTCCGTACTCCCGATCCACGAACCTGATGTACTGGAACACCGATGACCTCAAGGCAGCTGGACTTCCTACCGACCGTGGCCCGAAGGACTGGGAAGAATTCGACGAGTGGGCCACCAAGATCAAGGACAAGCTCGACAAGCCGGCCGTCACCGTTCCGGATGGATCCAACTACCTCGACTGGTACTTCCAAGGCATGATTTGGGCCTTCGGTGGCTCTTACTCTGATGAGTGGGAACCGAACTTTACGTCGAAGGAGTCCATCGAGGCTGGCAAGTTCTTGCAGGACCAGGTCAAGGCCGGTCACATCGAAATCTCCACTGACCCGACCGTAGCCTTCGGCTCTGGCAAGGCCTCTGGGCTGCTGGAGTCCACCGGTTCCCTGGGCGGGCTGAAGGAGACGGCGACGATTCCATTCATCACGACCTACCTGCCAGGCCCTGGTCCTTCGGCAGCCACCGGTGGTGCTGGTCTGGCCGTGCCGGCTGGAATTTCTGACGAGCGCAAGGCTAACGCGGTCAAGTTCATTGACTTCCTGACGAACACCGAGAACACGATCAAGTTCTCCCAGAAGACGGGCTACATGCCGGTGCGCAAGGACGCCCTGGATGATCCGGAGGAGAAGAAGTTCTTGGAGGAGAACCCGAACGCCCAGACGGCAATCGAGCAGCTCAACGAGAACACCAAGCCGCAGGATTACGCTCGTGTCTTCGTGCCGGGCGGCGGACAGCGCATCGGTGGTGTTCTCGACCGCATCACTGTGGGCAATGAGGATGTGGAGTCCGCATTCGGCGACCTGCAGAAGGAGACGCAGAGCGTTATCGACCGCGACATCACCCCGAAGCTCAAGTAACACTTCGGATCGTTTGAAAGGACACCATGGCTACTGTTGAATTCCGTCAGGCTTCCAGGATTTATGACCCGAAGAAGCCACCGGCGGTCAGCCGCATTAACCTCGATATCAAGGACGGCGAGTTTCTCGTACTCGTCGGACCGTCTGGTTGCGGCAAGTCCACGACATTACGCATGCTTGCTGGCCTTGAGCCAATCGACGAAGGCCAGATCTTCATCGACGGGGCCGACGTTACCGAGACCCGCTCGCGGGACCGCGATGTAGCCATGGTGTTCCAGTCCTATGCGCTGTACCCCAACATGACAGCACGTCAGAATATGGCGTTTGCATTGCAAAATGCCAAGGTGGATAAGGCAACCATCGAAGAGCGCGTGAGCTTCGCTGCGAAAATGCTGGAGCTGGAGGACCTTATCGATCGCAAGCCCTCCGCAATGTCGGGTGGCCAGCGCCAGCGTGTGGCCATGGGGCGCGCTATCGTGCGCCAGCCCAAGGTCTTTCTCATGGATGAGCCCCTCTCCAACCTGGATGCGAAGCTCCGCGTATCCACGCGTGCGCAGATCCTTCAACTGCAGCGCGAGCTTAACACCACCACGGTCTATGTCACCCACGACCAAACTGAGGCAATGACCATGGGGGATCGCGTGTGTGTCCTCAAACAGGGCATTATTCAGCAGGTCGCCCCACCTAAAACACTGTATGAGAACCCCGGTAATTCCTTCGTCGCGACGTTCATCGGTTCGCCGGCTATGACTCTCATCGACAACGTCCCCTTCGTTGACGGTCGCGTCGTCAGCGGCAAAGACCAGGCGCTGGACTACTACATGCCACAGGAACAGTCCGCGAAGGTGGGAGCGGATCACGTCCTCGTTGGTGTGCGCCCAGAGAACTGGGAAATCATCGGCGTCAACCAACCAGGTGAAGAGTATGGGATACCGGTTAGGGTCGATATTGTGGAGCACTTAGGCTCCGAGCTGTACGTTTATGGTGGCCGCGAAGAGTCGGCCAATGACGGGACCGTGGTCCGCGGTGACCGCATCACGGTGAAGGTGCCGCGCGGCATTGACGTGCACCAAGGCGACACGATCTACCTTCGTCCGATGAAGGGCGGGTGCGTGTTCTTCGCCCCGGACACCGAAATCAATTACGACTATCTCTAACCCGGCTCCACCACATCTGTTGCGCCGGTGGCAGAGCTCCCGACGAGGAGTATTGCCACCGGCGCGTTGCTTATGGAGTGACGACCGGACGGGAGGCTCGCTCCAACAGCACTGCGATTGATTCATAGGTCCGCCCGGAGATCATCTCCAGGCCCATCTCGCAGGTGCGGTTATCGGAGACGAAGGCGTCGAAGTGCTCCGCGTCGAGTGAAGCACGCTCCTCGCGCGTGGCGGACTCGACGAGCTCCGGGTGCAGCATGACGCGGTCACCGGCGGAGCCACAGCACATCGCGCCCTCCGGCACCTTCGCTGTGCCGCAGAGGTTCGCCAGGTCAACCAGGGCCTGGCTCATGCCCATGTGGTCAGTCGAGCAAGTTGGGTGGACTGCGATGGAGCCCATGTTTTTCACGATGGGCAGGTGCGGGGCGATTTCATCACGGAGCCATTCCACGACATCGAGGATGCGCAGATCCTCCCAAAGCTTGCGGTCGGCAGGGGAGAGCACCTCAGGAACCGAATCGAGCAACCCGTGGGTGCAGCTGGCAGCATCAACCACGATGGGCAGCTGGCCATGCTCCGACCAGTGCCAGAGGTCGCGCACAATCTTTTGAGCTTGGTACTCAAACCCTTCCTTGTAGCCCTTGGAGGACCACGGTGTGCCACAGCAATCGCCGGCGACATCCTCGGGGATCCACACCGGCTGGCCAGCCCGGCGTCCGAGTTCCACGATGGCGCGCGGGAGGTCGACCGAATCCTTAGCCGCACCGGCTGGGCGGCCGAAGATGCGGTTGATGCAGGCAGGGAAGTAGAGCGCGCCAGCGCCCTCGCGCGGGGTTTCCGGCAGACGCGATGCGGCCTGCGGAAGCGGCCCCGGGACGGTGGGCAGCAAGTCGGGTGCTACCACGTTACGTGCCATGTTGGCGCCCAGCTCGAGGGGCTTGTGGGGAATCTTGTTGGCGGAGATGATGCCAGCGCGGGCAAGCTTTTCCACCAACTCCCAACGCTGTGCCGTCGTCAGTGCCACCTTCTCGCGGGCCGGGGTGGCCTGCTGGGCGCGCAGCTGCTTCATCACTGCGCCGGTGTCGATGCTAATCGGGCAGGGGATAGAGCAGGTGCCGTCGGCGGCGCACATGTCGACGGCGTCGTACTGATACTCCTTCTGCAGCTGCGCCAAGACCTCCGAGCCTTCTTCCTGCCGGGCCATCTCGCGGCGCAGCACGATGCGCTGGCGCGGGGTCACCGTGGCGTGGCGGGAGGGGCAGACAGGCTCACAGAAGCCGCATTCCACACACGGGTTGATCTCTTCCTCGACCTTGGGGAAGGACTTGAAGTTGCGCAGGTGGATGGTCTGGTCCCGGGTGAGCTTCACGTTCGGTGCCAGGATGCCCTTGGGATCAATCATGTTCTTGACCTCCCAGAACAGCTCGAAGGCCTCCGTGCCCCACTCGTGCTCCAGGAAGGGGGCCATGTTCACGCCGGTGCCGTGCTCGGCCTTCATCGAGCCCTGGTACTTGTCAATGACCAGCTCGGCCAAATCATCCAAGAACGCGGCATAGGACTCGCGCTCCTTCTCGACATCAAAGCGCGGCGTGAAGAAGAAGTGCAGGTTGCCAAAAGCAGCGTGGCCCATGACCGATTCCGGGTAGCCATACTTGGCCTGCAAGTCCAACAGGTCCGCTGCGGCCTCACCGACCTGGGAAGGCGGGAAGCAGACATCCTCGGTGATGTACGCCGTGCCGTTCGGGCGGTCTGCGCCCAGCAGGCCGTACAGGCCGTTGCGCAGCTCCCACGCGCCGCGCATGCCTTCCGCGGTGGTGAGGAATTCGAGGGGGCGGAGTAGTGGGGCGTCGGCAAGCACGGTGCGTAGGCGATCCATGGCCTTGTCCAAGTCTGCCTCGTCGCTGCCGCCGACCTCGACGAGGAGTGCTGCGGCGTCATCATCGAGGTTGCGCCACGATTCCGGCGCGTGCGCATAGTGCTCGGCGGAACGGCGCATGACCGGGGCGACTAGGAGCTCGCAGGCTTCCGCGCCGGTTTCCATGATGGGGTGCACGTAGTTTGCGGCATCGCGGAGGTTGGGCAGCTCGACCCAGGTCGTGGCCTTTACGCGCGGAAGCTTCACCGTGCGGATAACGGATTCCGTGATAGCACCGAAGATGCCCTCGGAGCCGATGAGGAGGCGCTTGAGAATGTGCACGGGCTCGTCTTCATCGAGGAAGGCGTCGATGCGCAGGCCATTGGTGTTGCGAATAGAGAACTTAGTGCGCAGGAACTTCACCATCTCGGTGTTGGCGCGCAGCTTATCGCGGAAGGCCAGCAGATCGGCGTGGAGCTTCGGCTCCTGCTTGCGGAAGGCCTCGTCTCCACGGGACGTATCCACGATGGTGCCGGAAGGCAAGACGAAGATCAGCTCTTCGATGCTGTGGTAGCTATCGCGTTCCAAGGAGCAGCGCATGCCGCCGGAGTTATCGGCCAGCACGCCACCGATGGTGCACACGGACGTGGAACCCGGGTCCGGCCCCAGCATGAAGCCATGGCGGGAGAGTACTGCCTGGGCATCGCCCAAGATGACGCCGGGGCGCGACCACAGCTTGCGGCCTTCCTCGCGCACTTCCATGCCGCCGAAGTGGGTCTTGACATCGACGAGGATGTCATCGCCCATGGCCTGGCCGTTCAGGGACGTTCCTGCTGCGCGGAAGGTCATGTGGCGACCGTGAGAATCGCAGTACTTCATGAGCGCAGCGAGGTCCGCTGCGTTGCGCGGGGAAACCACGATGTTCGGGATGGATCGGTAGGGACCGGCATCGGAGGAGAAGCGCACGAGGTCGCTGAGTCGGCCGTGCACGTTTTCTGCGCCGACGATGGCTTCCATGTCCGCAACCAGCTCGGCGGGGGAGCCGTGGCGGTAGCGCTCGGAAACGGCGTCGGCCTGGCTGGTAGCGCCGGCCGGGCGTGAGAAACGAGAGGAATCGGGGCTTAGTAGCTTGGACATATTTCTAATCTATCGCTTGACAGTAAATCTCGACCAAACCGGGTACGTGAGGTTCATCATATGGGATACTCAATTCATATAGTGAGACATATTCTGGAAAGGAAACACTATGACGAACCCGCGCACAGAAGGGGAGACTGGCGAGAAACTCGCCGTCTACATCTTTCCCATCGTTATTGTTGCCTGCGCCATTGCCGCCTTTGTGAGCCCCAGCACCTTTGAGCCGGTGGGGCAGTACACCTCGCAATTGCTCATGGTCATCATGTTTTCCATGGGGCTTACCCTGACGATTCCGGACCTGGCCCTGGTGGCGAAGCGCCCATTGCCCATCTTCTTGGGCGTTATCTGTCAATTTGCCATCATGCCGACGAGCGCCGTGCTCGTGGCTAAACTGCTAGGGCTTTCCGACGCCGCCGCCGTCGGCCTCATCCTTCTCGGGTCTGTGCCCGGCGGTACGGCCTCCAACGTGATGGCCTACCTGGCCAAGGGTGATGTGGCGCTGTCGGTGGCGATGACCTCGGTATCCACGCTGGTCTCGCCGATCATGACGCCGTTGCTCATGCTGTGGTTGGCAGGGCAGACCGCGGAGGTCGATGGTGCCGGCATGATGTGGTCGCTGGTCCAGACCGTCCTCATCCCGGTAGGCCTGGGTCTGCTGCTGCGCGTGATTGCTAGCAAGGCGGTAGACAAGGTGCTGCCGGCTTTGCCGTGGGTGGCCATCGCCGGCATCGGAGGCGTGGTCACAGCGGTGGTGTCGAAATCGCAGGATAAGCTGGTCACCGTTGGTCTCGTCGTGTTTATCGGCGTGGCTATCCAGAACCTCATCGGATTCCTCTTTGGCTACTACATGGCCAAGCTAGCCCGCCAGCGCGAGGCAGCGGCGCGCACCACGGCAATTGAGGTGGCGACCCAGAACTCGGGGCTTGCTTCGGCATTGGCCTTGCAGTTCTTTAGCCCAGAGGCGGCGCTGCCGGGTGTGGTTGCTGCAGTGTGGGCCAACGTCACTGGCGCAGTCTTCTCCGCCATCGTGCGCCGCAAGCCCATCGAGGACGAGGCGGAATCCAGTAAAACTGCGGTTTCTGTGTAGAAGGTTGCCCATCCGGGCAACTAGCTCCGCATAGGTGGTTGGCACATGTTTGCCGGCCACCTTTTCTGTTTGTGCAGACCTGGAAGTGCATTCATGCAGGTGGTCGTCGTCAAGCGCCCAGGCAGTGCTTTGCGACGACCAGCGAGTCTGTACTTCCAGGTCTGCACTTTTGAAGGCGGCGGGGTACGGTGCGACAAAAAATCTCCCCGCCCTTCGGTGAGCAACACCGGAAGGAGACGGGGAGATGCTTGTGTCTGAAGACCTAAACCTGGGAAAGATCCTGGTCCTTCAGCTCCTGCATCATGAGGATAGCGATGAGGGAGATGAAGCAGACGATGATGAGGTAATAGCCCACGTAGCTCACGTTAAAGGCGCTGACCAGCCACGTAGCGATGAACGGGGCCACGGCGGCACCCAGGATAGAAGAGACGTTGTACGCGATGCCGGAACCGGTGTAGCGGACGTTAGTGGGGAAGAGCTCCGGCAAGACAGCCGACATGGGGCCGAAGATGAGGCCCATGATGAACATGCCGACGAGCAAGAAGCCGAGGACCGAGTTGCGGTCAGCGTGTTCGATGCCGAGGAAGAAGGGGAAGCTGAAACCGAAGGCAATCATGATGAGTGAAGTCACGACCAAGATCGGCTTGCGGCCATACCTATCCGACAGCATGGAAGAAACAGGAATGCCGATGATGAACATGAAGATGGAGATCAGCTGGATCTCCAGGAACTCCAGGTAGGGGATTCCCAAACCCAGCCCCTGGGATTTATCGCCGATACCGTAGGAGAGAATCCAGGTGGTGACTAGGTAGAACAGCGTGTAGCAGGAGACCATGACGAAGGTACCGATGATCATCGGCTTCCAGGCAGTGCGGAAAGCCTCCACCATGGGGGTCTTGACCTTCTTGCCTTCGTCTACTGCCTGCTGGAAGACAGGTGTTTCCTCCAGGCGCAGGCGGACGTAGAGGCCAATGAGGACCATGACAGCGGAGGCGAGGAAGGGCAAGCGCCAGCCCCATTCCATGAAGGTGCCGGTCGTGTCGCCGCGGGAGTAATCCATGGTCGCAACCAGAGTCAGGAAGAAGCCATTGGCGAGCAAGAACCCGAAAGGTGCGCCGAACTGCGGCCACATGGCGGCGGAAGCGCGCTTGCCTTCCTCGGCGGTCTCGGAAGCCAGCAAAGCTGCACCGGACCATTCGCCGCCCAAGCCCAAACCCTGGCAGAAGCGCATCAGGGCCAACAGGGCAGGCGCGATGATGCCCGCGGTCTGGTACGTGGGGAGGACGCCGATGATGAAGGTAGCAATGCCCATCGTCAGGAGTGCACCCACGAGGGTGGCCTTGCGGCCGATGCGATCGCCAAAGTGTCCAAAGAGCACTGAGCCCAGTGGCCGGGCAATGAAGGCCAGGCCGAAGGTGGCAAAGGACTGGAGCAGGGCAACGGTGGGGTCCTCGGTCTTCGGGAAGAAGAGGAAAGGAAAGACGGCTACGGCTGCCGTGGCATAAATATAGAAGTCATAGAACTCGATGGTCGTACCAATGGTCGATGCCACGGCCACACGCACGCGGTCACGTTTTGTGAGCTGCTGTGCTGGGGCCGCTGTCTTTGGCGGCGTGGTGCTGACGGCGGTCATGTGGGAAGCGCCCTCCTTGATAATTTCAATAGAGTGATTGATTATGTGGGAAACATTACCGTCCCATAGATTGAAATCCAACTCTCACCACATGATAAATTTGCGAGAACTGGGAAGAGGTTGACATGTTGTGGTGCTGTGGCCGTGACTATTGGGCGGGGAGGGTGCGCAAATACAATCTGACATAATGTACATTATCGGACAATAACCTATGCTGCGGGAAGATGTGACTTAGCATCTCCCATCTCTGGGCTCGCATGGATCTACGCTCAGGCCTTGACGGTGCGACCCGTGCTGAGCCATGGGCGCCGGCGGAGTCATGCGTGTGTTGCGCGTACTCGACAGGCCCTTGATGCTTTGCTCCGAGTTGCCTGTCCCGTCCGCATCGCCGTTCCGAAAGTTCGAGCCTTCAGCTTATTTGGCGACTTCTTGGTTTGCTGCCTTCCGGGCGCTTTCCTGTGTGCCATGCGCTGTCTGAGGGTCGCTATGCGTGCGGGTGGGATATTTGTGATGGCACCTTTAGATCTGGGCTGATCCGCATCTCCCCAGCCGCCTTTGGGGCAACCCCTTTTAAGGCACAATATAGTCACTGTTACGTAATGGCACTGTATTTAGGGAGTCCATCGGAGAACTGGTTTTAGCGCCGACGGTAAGCCATCACCAGCTGCACCACGGTGAGAGCTACAAGCACTACAGAAAACGCTGCCATGAGCTTCGTCCCCTGAAACCAGATGAAAATGCCGAACCCTGCGAGTACGACGAGACGCACCCACAGGACAGGAATAAGATGCTGATAATTCATGACTGGCCGGATGCGTTACTTCTCGAGGGTAACACGAACGTTAACGTCGCCGACCTCAGAGATCTTCGCGGCGATCATCTCCGGGGCTTCGACGCCGAATTCAAGGCGGTTAATCGGAATATCGCCGCCCAAAATAATGGTGTCGCCATCGCGGACTACCTGGAAGTCCTGTGTCACGTTCTTGGTCTCGCCGTGGATGGTCAAGTCACCAGTCAGCGGCACGGTGACCAATGAGCCGTCGTCAGGCACAGCGGAGACATCTGCCGGCTCGGTCAACGTGAAGGTCGACTCTGGGTACTTCGTTACCTCAAAGAGCTTCGACTTCATGTTCTGATCGCGCACCTTCTTGTCCGTGGTCAGGCTCGCCATGTCCACGGTGATGCTGGCTTCCTCAACGACCTCGTCCTTGATGGTTGCCTGGCCCGTGACATGCTTGGTGGAGCCAGACGTCGTGCGCTTATCCGCCGGCAGGATCTCGTCGATGGTAAACCCAGCTGAGGTGTAGTTGTAGGCCGAACCTTGCACCACGTGCCATTCGCCATCAACGTCCGTTGTTGCGGCATGGACCTTATCCGCGTTGATCGGTTCGGTCTTCACACCGCGGCCCATGATCACCGAAAATGCTAGCGGTCCAAGGGCCAGCGCTGACGAGGCCAGAATCAGGACCACGAAGATACTGACAACCAGTTTGCGGTTACCTAATACGGATTTCATGTACTATCTCAATTCCTCAAGCTTACGAGCCAGTGCGACCAGTTCGGCACACAGCTGTTCCATCTCCTCAGCACTGGCGCTTTCCGACGCCGCTGTGGCCACGTCCTCGGCACAGCACCGGAGCTCAAAGAGACCGTCGCGGAGACGGTCCGCCTTGTCTGGAGTTAGGATGACAGCGTCCGCAGGAATGGATGTCCCGGCCACGTTGTGGCGCTGCTCGTATGCTCGTTGCTTGCACGAGGGCGAACAGAACTTGCGTGGCCTTCCCCGCCCGCCTTGTGCGATCTCTTTGCCGCACCACTGGCAGGTTGCCGTCCGGTGCCTTGAGGGCTTGCCGGGCTGCGGATCCTGTGTACCAATCACCTCACTCACCTTAGCCCATTAACCCGAGGGTGGGAACAAAGGCCGTGGGCCATTCGTTATAATGATAGAACTTTGGGTGATATAGGTCGACCCTGATCCCTTCCCTCAACGCTTGAAAAGGATGATGTTGCATGGCAGATCGCGTACTCCGTGGCAGCCGCATGGGCGCAGTGAGCTACGAAACCGACCGCGACCACGACTTGGCCCCGCGCCAGATGGTGAAATACCGCACCGAGGACGGCGACATCTACGAGGTGCCCTTCGCCGATGACGCGGAAATCCCCGAGGAGTGGATGTGCAAGAACGGTAAGCTCGGCACCCTTGTTGAGGGTGAGGGCGTCGAGTCCAAGCCGGTGAAGCCGCCGCGGACCCACTGGGATATGCTGCGTGAGCGCCGCTCGATTGAGGAGCTGGATGAACTACTGACTGAGCGCATCGAAAACCTGCGTTCGCGTCGTCGCGCGGCAGCCCGTCTGCTGAAGGAGCAGAAGGAACAGGAAGAAAACGAAGGCTAAAAAGCCTGTCGCGGGCCTGTTGAACGGTCTAAGGGTAGTAGCTCCACGCAAGTGGAAACCACTACCCTATTTGTCGTTTTGGGCCCTTAATCCGAACGTCGCGCTATGCCTTGGCACCGTCGTGCGGCGCTGAATTAAGTTCCGGCCACTGGAGAACCAGCTCGGCGAGATAAACCGCCAAGGCAGGACCCAAAACCGCGAGGAAGAAAGCGTAGCCTCCCCACTGCGCCGGGAAAAAGAACGGGAACAGCACCAAAAGTGCCGCCGGGCATACCGCCACTAGAGTACGCGGTAGGTGCGCTACCGCCTTCGTGATGGCGGCCGTGCACCGCTGGCTAAAGCTCAGCCCCGGGGCATCGAGGTGGAAAAACCACACGCTGATGCAGCCCAGCACGAGGAGCCCAGAAACCAGCGCGGCACGCAGAACGACGCCCATTGTCCCGAAACCGGCCTTCGCGATGATGGCGAATTCATAGGCAGCTAAGGCGCCCAGTGCCAGGCAGATAAGCCACCAGGCGGTATTTGTTCCGGGGCGGGTCAAAAGGCCCCGAACGAAGGCCGCGCCGCGGCGTGAACCTTCTTCGCGGACCATCTGTCCGGTCACCGCGTGGGCGGTGCGCAGAGACATTCCCCCAGTCACCACGGGAAAGCACGTGATAACGAGGAGAACGTTGACGATGACAAGGTCAGCGAAAAGGCTCAGGGCGGCGTAGAACTTCGATTCGGGGCCGAGCAAGCGATTCATGGTTCTTTAACCTATCGCACTTGATTAGCCCTTCACGGCACCGGCAGCCACACCTTCGATGATGTGCTTCTGCGTGGAGAAGTAGAAGATGACGATGGGGATGATGGCAAGGACCAACATGGCCATCATGGCACCCATGTCGCGGTTACCGTTGGAGCCGACGAAGGACTGGATGACCACCGGGATGGTCTTGTACCGAGTCGACAGACCAATGACCAAGTACGGCAGCAGGTAGTCGTTCCACACCCACATGGCGTTGAGAATGGCCACGGTAATGGCCGTCGGCTTGAGCATGGGCCAGACGACGCGGAAGTAGTTTTGTAGCGGACCGCAGCCGTCGATCATCGCGGCTTCCTCGACATCCAAGGGGATCGACTTGACGAAGCCCGCAAACATAAACACCGACAGACCAGAACCGAATCCGAGGTAGAGCACCACGATGCCGATCGGGTTGTTGAGGTGGAGCATGTCTGCAATCTTGACCGTCGGGAACATGACCATCTGGAACGGGATAATCATGGACACCACGAAGAGGTAGTACAGAAGGTTTGTCCACCACGTCTTGACGCGCGTGATGTAGTAGGCGGTCATCGCGGAGAAGAACACGATGACGATGACGGACAGAATCGTGATGACGAAAGACCACAGGGTGGCTTCCAAGAAGCCCTGCTTGGTCAAGCCCACCATGAAGTTCTCGAAGCCGACCCAGGTTTCACCGATGGGAAGAGAGAAAGGATCGGAGGAGATAGCGAACTTGGACTTAAAGGAGTTAATGAAGATGAAGAGGATCGGCCCAAGGAAGACGATGGTGAAGAACACCAAGATGGCGTAGACCACGAACTTGGCGCCGCCAGACATCCGGGTCTTATTGTCCGAGGGAAGCTGGTGATCCTTCTTCTTCGAGGCCGGGACGGCCTGCGCTGAAGTGCTGGTAGTCATGACTTATGCCTCGATTTCCTTGGAGCGGGTCGCGCGCAGCTGGAAGTACGCGATGACGACCACGACGACGACGAAGATGACGGCCTTGGCCTGACCCACGCCCTCGACGTTCATACGGTTGAACAGCGTGTTAACGATGTTGAGCGCGACCATCTCAGTTTGTCCGCCGGGCGCGCCGTTGGTGAGCGCAAGGTTCTGGTCGAAGAGCTTGAACGAGTTCGACAAAGTCAGGAAGAGGCAGATAGTGATGGACGGCATGACCATCGGGATGGTGACATGGCGAAGCATCTCCCACTTGTTGACGCCGTCGAGCTCGGCTGCCTCGATGAGCTCGGGCGGGACGTTCTGGAGGCCGGCGATGTAAATAATCATCATGTAGCCGATGAGCTGCCAGTTGAGCAGCATAATGAGGCCGGCGTAACCGAATTTCCAGTCCGCACTGATTGTCGTGGCATAGTGCGAGAGCACGGCGTTGATCATGGTCTGCCAGGTATAGCCCAGCACGATGCCGCCGATGAGGTTCGGCATAAAGAAGACCGTGCGGAAAAAATTGGTTCCGCGAAGTTTGCGGGTCAGCATCCACGCCAAGAGGAAGGCGAAGACGTTGACGGTGATCACAGAAACGATGACCACGAGGACGGTGAAACCGAAGGCCGAGATGAAACCTTCGCGTTGGGAGAAAGCTTTGACGTAGTTGTCGATGCCAACCCACTTGGCGTTGGTGATGGTGGTGAACTTCGTAAAAGAGAGGAAGAATCCCACGATGAACGGCACCAAGAAGGCAATCATGAATGCCAGAAGGGTGGGCAAGACAAAGACTGGGAAGTACTTCTTCAGCGTTGCTTGCATGGTGGTGAAACCTTAATTTCAAGTGGTGCCACACGCTTCCTAGCGGGAAGGCGTGTGGCGAGGGGGTGGGGACTTAAGGCCTAGCCCCAGTTGGATTCCTTCTCAGCAGCCCAGTTGTCCTTGAACTGCTTGACGACGTCCTCCCACTTCAGGGTGCCGGAGGCGTACTGCGACAGGGCCTGGCCGAAGTCATCCTTGAACTGCTGGGACGGGAAGTACTGGAAGTTCCACGGGTAGGTGGTCAGATCCTTGTTAGCGATAGCTTCCGCGACCTGCTCAGCGAGGGGATCATTCGGGGTGTCCTCGGCGGTGTAGCTTTCGAACGGTGCGATGAAGCCGAGGTCCTTAACCACGTGCTCCTTGCCAGCCTCGGAGGTAAACAACCAGTCCACGAAGTCCTTGGTGGCCTTCTGGTCGACCTCGGAGGCCTCAGAGTTCACACCCAAGTAGTTCTCGGTACCGACGTTGATGCCGTAGTTTTCTTCGTCCGGCAGGCCCATGTACATCGGCAGGAACTTGATCTTGTCTTCCTTGACCACGTTTCCGGAGGTCTCAGCGATCTGGGACCATGCCCAGTTACCGTTCTGGACCATGGCGGCCTTGCCCTGCGCAAACTCAGCCATGGAGTCAGATACGGTCTTGGAGGGGGCCAGGGTCTTCGCCACGGTGGAATTATCCAGGTAGAGGTCGAAGAGGTTCTTGAATTCCTTGTTGTAGGAGAAGTCGATTTCGTTGGTGTCCTCGACATTCTTGTCCTGGTACTCCTGCCAGATAGGAGCATTAGCCAGGTGAGTCTGCCAACGCCAGTCCTCGCCAGAAGTCAGTGAGGTGGAGGCGAAGGCGCCTTCGATGCCAAGCTCATCCTTCTTGGCCTGCATGTCCTCGGCGACTTCCTTGAGCTTCTGGTAGCTCTTGATTTCGTCGGTGGACTTGATCTTCGCGCCGGAGGTGGCGATGTACTTGTCGAAGATTTCGTCGTTGTAGATGATGCCGAAGCCCTCGACGGCGAACGGAACGCCACGTACCTCGCCATCTTCGGTGGTCAGCGGCGGAATATCGTCGGTGAGCTGCTTGGCTACCTCAGTATCCGACATATCTGCCATGTAATCCTGCCAGGTGATGAAGCCAGCGGGGCCGTTGACCTGGAAGAGGGTCGGGGCTTCGTCCTTGCCAATTTCTGCCTTGAGGGTCTGCTCATAGGAGCCGGAGGCGGCAGTGACGACCTTGACCTTGACGCCGGTCTCTTCAGTGTAGGCCTTTGCGATCTCCTGGTATGCGGCGTCCTGTTCGGGCTTGAAGTTCAGGAAGTAAACATCGCCTTCCTCGTCGGTAGAGCCGGAGCACGCGACGAGACTAGCGGCGGCGAGCATGGAAGCCATGCTGATGGATGCAATGCGAGTAAGACGCTTCATGAGGTCCTCATCTTTCTTGATGAAAAGCGGGATGATGAGCCGAGATGGATACCCGGCTCGTATTCGGTTGTGTCTGGGATGCCTTCCGCGACGAAAGATTCTTCCCAGCGCCACCAAGTGCTTCATAGCGGATCGCAATCCAACTATGAACTGGTTAGCCTGTCTCCTACCTTAGTGAGGTATTCCACATAATCAAAAGAAAACGGACCTAGAACGCCCGATTGTGACTATATCCATATTCGGGCACGAAATCTTTCCCCATTTAAGGGGCAATCGGGCTTAAAACATACAAATCAATATAATAATCAGCTGAGAGCCGCGTTTTCGATCTGTGGTTTTGGAGGCCACTGGGGCACGCAAGCGGTTATGACAAGTCTCCGTTTGTGGGCTGTGCGTGGAGAAGCCGCGCCTCGTCTCGGCGGGCGGGCAGCACGGACTCAAGGTAGGATGCCGTCGCCTCCGGAAGGGACACGTCCTCTCCCCTCTCTTGGGCAAGGAACCAACGGTGGTCCACGATTTCGTGAAAAATCTGCGCGGGTTCGAGCTTCTGCAACATCTCTACGGGGACAGCGGCGATGGTCGGCTCGTACTCTTGCGTCATCCACAGGTGCGCGGCCTGGGTAAGCCCCACGTGAGGCCCACATTCGACGGCTTGGTAGGCCTGGATGGAACCCAAGAGGCGCTGGGCTTGGTGTTCCTCGACGCTTAATCCCGTCAAACTCAATAACTGCGCGCGGTAGTGGCCGGGATCGACCACCACTGGGCGAATCCGCACCACGTGTTTCGAATCGTCCTTCGTGACCTTGAGCTCGCCTACATCGAAACCCAGCTGATTGAGGCGGTCAATCCGCTCGGAGACGCGCCAATACTCGCTGGCGTCCACGGATTCTTCGGCGGTTAGTTCCGTCCACAGCTCGAGGTAAGAGCTCTCAACCAGGCTGCCTAGGGCGATGACATCGATGGAGGAATCCAAGCATTCTCCTGCTTGCAGGTCCATGAGTTCACCGATGATGTTGACGCGGGCGATGTCGACGTCGTAAAGCCTGCGTGATTCGGAGAGATTGGGCTGGAACTCCCCCGTTTCGGCGTCGACAAGATAGGCCGAATAGGTCTCGGCGTCCCGCCGGAAGAGGGTGTTCGACAGCGATACATCGCCCCAATAGAAGTTCAGCAGATGCATGCGCACGAGTAGCACTGACAGGGCCCGGATTAGCTTTTCCGCCTCGACTACCGTGAGGTGTCGCGAGAAGATCTCGCGGTACGGTAGGGAAAACTCCAGGTGCTCAGTGACCAGCGCCGCGGTGAGCTCCCCGTAGCTCTCTTTGGCTGGGTGTCGGCCGGTAATCACGGCAACAGGGCGCACACTGGGTGCGCCAAGACGCTGCAGTTCGCGCAGCATTTTGTATTCGTGGTGGGCGGTACGCGCGCCGATTTCCTTGACCGCGACGATGCCGCGGTTAATCCCCACGAAACGCACGATGTGCCGGGAAATACCCCTAGGAAGGGCCGCGATGAGTTCAGCGGGCCACTGTTCCAGGGGCGTATCCCACGGCAGCGTCAGAAGTGCCGACGCGTACGTCGAGGAGGTGATACTCATAGACTCTTTCACGTCGAGTCACTCCACCTTCGTAGCTGAATTAATCCTGGCTCTATGCCTATCCGTGCTGCTTGGCTCGCAGTAGCCGGGCACGGGCTACGGCAGGCGCTTTCCAGTCGAGGCTGAGAAGTTGTGCTGGCCGCCTTCGACGATGCGTGCATAGAAAACGCTGCCCGGGGCGGGTGCGGTGTTCGGTGCGGAACGAACGACGATCTGACCGGATTCGGGGACATCCTCGCTCGAGGAGCCGAGGTCACCTTCGCCCACCAGCTTGCCGTAGAGGAAGGAATCAGAGCCAAGTTCCTCTACGAAGTCGAGCTTGATGGGAATGGAGTGGTCGGTGGATTCGCCCTCCGGGATGATCTCTAGGGCCTCCGGGCGGAAACCGATGGTGATGCGATCATTGTCTTCCGGGGTCATGGCCGCGATGGTTTCCGGGGACAGCTTGATGCGGGCGTGCCCCGAGGTAGCGTCACCATCCTTGACCGTAAAGGTACCGAGGTTCATGGCCGGGGAACCGATGAAGCCGGCGACGAAGACGTTGGCTGGGCGGTCGTAGAGCTCGCGGGGTGCGCCGACCTGCTGCAGGTAGCCGTCCTTGAGTACCGCGATGCGGTCACCCATGGTCAGTGCCTCGGTTTGGTCGTGGGTGACGTAGACGGTGGTGACCCCGAGCTTGCGCTGCAAAGCCGCGATCTGGGTACGCGTCTGCACACGCAGTTTGGCGTCGAGGTTGGACAGTGGCTCATCCATGAGGAAGACCTGGGGATTACGAACGATGGCGCGGCCCATGGCTACGCGCTGGCGCTGACCACCGGACAGGGCCTTCGGCTTGCGCTCCAAGAATTCGGTCAGGCCCAAGGTAGCGGCGGCTTCATCGACGCGCTTGTTGATCTCGTCCTGGGATTTGCCTGCGATCTTTAGCGCAAAACCCATGTTCTCGCGCACGGTCATGTGCGGGTAGAGAGCATAGTTCTGGAAGACCATAGCGATGTCTCGGTCACGCGGTGCGACGTGGGTGACGTCCTTGTCGCCGATGAAGATGGCACCGTCCGTGACGTTTTCCAAGCCGGCCAGCATGCGCAGCGTGGTGGATTTACCACAGCCGGATGGGCCGACCAAGACGAGGAACTCGCCGTCAGCGATTTCCAGGTTGAACTTCTTGACGGTGGGTTCTGTAGCTCCCGGATAGGTTAGGGATGCATCTTTGAACGTTACGGTTGCCATAGCAAACTCTCCTCCATCGGCAGGTACGTGCCGAACGATCCGTAGTGTGAGAATGAAGTGAAACAAGTCACTGTGCACCGGATAAAGTGCCACTTACGACATTAGCACCGATGGTGGTTATTACCACAAAAGCCCGAAAGCCATGACAGGCCTTCGGGCTCGTGGTGAGGAAAGCAGTTTTAGCGGTTGAGTGTGCCCTTCACCAAGTTGGATACCTCGGAGACAAAGTCGGAAACAGCAGTCTTAGCGTTGCTGAACTTGGGGCCAAGCTCCATGTCCTTTACCGTGCGTGAGGTGATCTTGGATACCTCAGAGGTAAAGTCGCTCACCTGCTCGGAGCGGTGCGCAACGCCCCACTTGGTGACCTCCAGCAGAGAATCCTTGACAAAGGAGCCGTCGAGCTTCGACTCACCCAGCTCGCGCTCGGTAAAGGTGATCGGTACCTCGCGGACATCGAAGCCGTCCTTGATGGCGCGGAAGGCAACGTCAACCTGGAAAATGTAACCGGCGTTAGAGAGCTCCTCGAAGTCAAGATGCTCGAGTAGCTCGCGACGGAAGGCACGGTAACCGGCGGTCATGTCGTTGATGCCGGCGCCCAGGGCGACCGAGATGTACTTATTACCCAGGCGGGAGAGCAGCTCGCGGTTGGCAGGCCAATTGACGGTCTCACCGCCCGGAACGTAGCGGGAGCCGATAACCAAGTCGGCACCCTTGTCAATTTCCTCGAGCAGCAGGTGCAGCTGCTCCGGCGCGTGGGAGCCGTCTGCATCCATCTCGCACAGCACCTGGTAGTCCTTCTCTAGGCCCCACTTGAAACCGGCGATATACGCGCCGAGAAGTCCGCCCTTGCCCTCACGGTGGAGAACGTGCAGGTGGGAGTCATCAGCGGCCAGCTTATCCGCCGCGTCACCGGTGCCGTCCGGGGAGTTATCGTCCACAATCAGGATGTGAACCTCCGGCGTTGCCTTGCGCACACGCCCGGTAATGAGCGGTAGGTTCTCAATCTCGTTGTAAGTAGGGATGATGACCAGGGTAGATTCGCGGGTCGAGCTCACTAGTTCCTTGCTCCTTTAGATTTCTTTCTCAGGCGCGCTGCGTCGTCCGGACAAGCGGGTGGAATAGATCGCATACAGCGCACAGACCGTTCCAATAATAGCCATGAGCCATTGCAGGAGCGAACCATAACGCACCGCAAATGTGCGCCGTTCTCGCAGCGGAAGCTCTTCTTCAAGATATGCCGGTTCAAAGATACCGCTGGCCTGGCTCACTGAGCCATCCGGGTAGACGATCGCCGAGACCCCGGACGTAGCCGCCACAACGACGGCCCGATCCGCTTCGATCGCGCGCAAGCGGCTCATGGCCAACTGCTGGTAGGTCATGTCGGAGTCACTAAAGGTGGCATTGTTCGTCGGTGTCGTGAGGATCTGCGCCCCGTTGTTGATGGCGGTTCGGAACGCCTGGTCAAAGCTGACCTCATAACACGTGGCAACGCCCACCGCGGTCCCAGCCATGGTGACCACGCCCGGACCGTCACCGGGCTTCATGTCGCCCGCCAGATCCACCAGATCGGTGATCTTCCTAAAGAAATCACGCATCGGCATCGTCTCACCAAAAGGCTGCAGGTATTTCTTGTGGTGGTACTCCCCTGCCGAGCCATCCGGATTAAACACCTGCATGGTGTTCCGTGCGCCAACCTCATCCTGGGTCAGCGTTCCGACGAGGATTGGGGCATCGATGTCGCGGGCGGCGCCGTCGATAAGCTCCCGAGCGTCCTCATTGGCAAAAGGATTGATATCGGAGGAGTTCTCCGGCCAAATGACGATATCCGGTCTGGACCCATCCTGCGCGGCCTGCTCGGTCACGCGGACGTGGTTATCCAGCACCGCGCGGCGTTGGGCGGCAAAGTCAAGGCCCAGCCTTGGCACGTTTCCTTGCACCGCGGCGACCGTCACCGTGCCTGTTGTGCGGCCCGGGCGGTCCACGCTCTGTGCCGCTAGCAAGCCAGCTAGCAGTGGCACCGCCAAAAACGCACATGCCAGGCGCGGTGAGCGGGCAAGCCCCACCAATCCTGCGCCTACGCAGACCACCGCGCAGGTAATGAGTGCCGGCCCGCCCCACGCGGCAAGACTGGCGAGTGGGCCCTCTATTTGCCCCCAGGCGAGGCGCACCCACGCAAAACCGCCAAAGGGCACTGAGGAGCGCAGCATTTCTACCGCCACGTAGAAGAACGGGAAGAGAGCGAAACCGTAGTTTAAGCGCAGCAGCGCCGCCCCGCCGATACCAAGGAGGATGCTGTACAGAGACAGGAATAAAGCGAGCGCAATATAGGGCATGTTGCCCACTAACTCACCAATCCATGGCAGCGTGAACAAGTACAACACCGCGCTATGTACACAAGCGACGAGGGCCGCCCACCCCAGACCGAGGGGTTTTCTCCACGGTGAGAGCGCTGCCACGAGCATCGCCATGCCGATTATGCCGGCGGCCCACCAGCCGCGTGGCTCAACGGCAAGGTAGGTCACCGCGCCCGACGCAGCAGCGAGAGCGAGCCGGGCCACAAGTACCAGCACTACTTCTTTCCGTCCTCAAAGTCTTCTGGCTTGACGTGTTGGGTCCACGTGCGGATTTCATCTTCATCCAAGACCTCATGCGACTGGCCAGTTTGATCCATGCCCCCCATTCCATCACCGGCGGCGCCTGCGCCAAAGGTGCCGAAGGAACCATAGGAATCGCGGTGCTGGGCCATGGGTGAGGCTTCGTACACGCGCACGCCCATGTTTTCGATCTTCCGGAACATTGATGCCGCAAGTAGCGTGCGGATGATGGACCGCGTGGGCGCAAAGATAAGCAGCGCTCCAAAGACCGTGGAGACAAATCCGGGCAGTGACAGCAGGATTCCGCCCACCATGGTCAGGCCAACGTTGCCTGCCGTCTTGCCCGGGGTGGGATCCTCCATGACGTACACACCGTCTTCGGTCTGACGGATGCGGCTGACCATCATGCGGCGGACTTCCCAGCTGGCGATGGTCATACCGAAGAGCATGGTCAGCGCCAAGGCAAGCAGCGCCCACAGCACACCAATCCACTCGGCAACGGCCCAAAAGGCCATAGTTTCTAGGAGGATGTACGCGATGAAGAGAACAAACGGCATGTCGCCCACCATACTTGCTGGGCTTGGCGCTTCGCAGGAGACCCTCCCGGAGCGACTAGACTGTCCCACCATGTCCCTCCCTGAGTCGAAGCATCCCGAATCCGATACCTTGCGCTTCCATCCCGCCGGCGGCGTTGTCACCCCCGAGCAGTGGCTCGCCCTGGGCCAGTCCGCCAGAGAACATGGCGATGGCAATGTGTACCTAGAGCAGCACAGCGTCATCAGCCTGCGAGGCGTCGCCAATGCGCAGGTGCTTGGCGACGTCCCCCTGCCCACCACCGCCGCTCACGTGCTGGCTTCTCCCCTCTCGCTGCGCGCCCGTCAGGTAGCGCAGCGGATCGCGGAAGCGCTAGCCGACGTCGATCAGGATGCCCCTGCGATAGCCCGTGCCGCGCTTTTTGGTGTGGACAGCGGTGCTGGTGATCTCCTCTCACACGGGGTGGCGGCTGGCCTTCAGCTCTCTGGTGATGAGGCGGAACACGATGAAGATACCGTCGCCGCACGCCTGATCCGCGACGGTGACCCCACCGGGCCGCTGCTGGGGCTTGCGGATGCCATTTCCCAACTCGTGGACTTTGCGGAAAAGGTCTCTGCAGATCACCTGCAGGACCTGGAACGTGTCTCGGATGCGGCAGGGTCAGCTCCCACTTCGCCTGCGCTGCCCATCGGCTGGCTGACTGAGCACACGAAGCCCGGCCGCGTCGATCTGGGCGCGGGCCTGCAGCATGGCGTGCTGCCCGGAGAATACGCTGGGCTTATCGCCCAGCTGGGCGCTTCCATCTCGGTAACCCCCTGGCGCGGATTGGTCATCCACGATCTAGCCGAGGGAGATGCTGACGTTGTGTTGCGCGTCCTTGCACCGCGTGGATTCATCTTCGATGCGAATTCTCCTGCCCTCGGGCACCGCTAGCGCGGCATGTGCCGCCAGATGGGACGCGGTACCAGCTTCATCACCCACGCTAAGAGCTGAAGAGGCCGTGGAATCCATATCGTGCGGGAAGCCGGCCGCGAACCTGCGGAGGACTCAATGGCCTTGGCCACCGCTTGGGCCACAACGTCAGGGGTAACGGACAAGGGCGCGGGTGCCATGCCTTTAGTCATCGACCCAATGACGAAGCCGGGGCGCGCGGTGATCAGCGCTAGGCCGCTGCCCTGCAATCGATCCGCTAAGCCTTGGCAGAAGGCATCCAGGCCCGCCTTGGTCGAGCCATAGACATAGTTGGCCCGGCGGGCCCGCCACCCAGCGATGGAGGAAAAGGCCACGATGTGCCCTCTCGTCATGACGTCGGCAAGCACGGTGAGCATGGATACCTGCGCTGCATAGTCCACCAGCGCTATGTCGAAGGCGTGGGCTTCGTCGTGCTCCGCGCGCTCCTGATCGCCCAGAATTCCGAAGGCGACGACGGCCGTGGTGATCTCTGCCCCTGCGAGTGCTGCGGCTTGTTCGATGACCGCGCGGTGGGAGGAAACTTCCGCAGCGTCGAAGGACAGCGTGTGAACGGACGACGCCCCGCTGCTGAGGAGTTCGGAGTGCAGCCTGTCCATACCGTGTTCGCCCCGCGCGGCGAGAACCACTGGGCGACCCTCACACAGCCGACGTGCAAGCTGTCCACCGATATCGCTGCGTCCGCCAAGGATCAGTAGCGCGCCAGTTTCTCCCATTAGCGCAACCCCCTCGGTGCCTGGTTCAGGGACTCATAGCCAGACTCGGTGGTCACCACGATGTCTTCAAGACGCATGCCCCACTTGCCCGGCACGTAGATACCCGGCTCGATCGAGAAGGCCATGGACTCGGCAAGCTCCAGCTCGTTTCCTTCCATGATGAAGGGCTCCTCGTGCGTCGACAGGCCAATGCCGTGTCCGGTGCGGTGCGTGAAGAACTCACCCCAACCGGCGTCTTCGATCACGCTGCGCGTGGCTCGGTCGATCTCCTGGGCGGTCGCACCCGGGCGCGCAGCAGCTCGGCCGGCAGCCTGGGCCTTCTCTAGGACCGCGTAAGCCTCGCGAAACTCTGCCGGCGCGGCAGCAGGATCGGCGCCAACGACGTAGGTGCGGGTGCAGTCGGAGTGATAGCCCGAGGGCAGCGTACCGCCAATATCCACCACCACGGGATCGCCGGCGGCGAGTACTCGGTCCCCAAAGTCATAGTGTGGATTGGCTCCATTCGGACCGGAGCCCACGATGATGAAATCCACCTCGCGGTGCTCGCGCAGAATGAGCTCCCGCACATCTGCGGCTACGTCGGCCTCGGTGCGCCCCGGCTGCAGGAGGCGCGGCACCTCGGCGTGGACAGCGTCGATAGCCGCCGCTGCAGCGCGTAGCTCTGCCACCTCATCTGGATCCTTGCGGGTAAAAAGCTCGGCGAGGGCCTCGGTGGCCAGAACATACTTTGCGGGGTGCTGTTCCTTCGCAGTACTAGCTTCGAGGTTGCCAATTGCGGACTGAAAGCGCAGCACGTGATCGGCGGTGAGTGAGGATCCCAAGGCAACGGTGGTAGGGTGCGCACCTTCCAAGGCCAGCGCATAGGGATCCTGCCCATCGCTCCATCCCACCAGCTGGGTCGCAACGCCCTGAAGCGACTCAATGTCGGTGCTGGGGGCGACGATTACCGGTTCGGCATCGGGACGGATAACCAAGCAGGTCAGGCGCTCGTGGGAGGAGACCCACGAACCGGTGAGGTACGCGAATTCGGCACCTGTACCCACTAACAGGATGTCGATGCCTTTAGCAGCGGCGATAGCGCGGGAACGGCTCAGTCGGGACGCATAATCAGTCATGACAGTTAGCCTACCGCCCGCCTTTGTCCAGTTAAGCTGGGAGGCGTGAATTCCTATCCCGCTGCCGTCAAGCTCCGGACTCGCTCAAGCTATTGCTCGGGAGTGCTCATCGATGCGTCCTTAAGACCCCGCTCCCAACAGGCAACCCGGTTGGTTCTGACCTGCGCGCACTTCTTCCGCGACGGCCTTGATAAGGGGGATCACTACAGGGTGAGTGGCGGGTTCAACCGGCGCGTGGCCGCCGTGCGCACGATTGATGGGACCGACATGGCGCTGTGCTTGCTCGACCGGCCGGCCCCGCCCCGGGACCTTCCTGGGCTGGCAGAAAGCACCCCGCCATTCCGCGCCCCAGTCACCACCTGGGGATATGGCGGAAAAGCTCGCCGTGCCCAACAGCGCAGTGGGCTTTTTCTCCTTCCCTTCTTCCGCACCTGGTCCATTGACTTCCGCACCACCGTCTCCCCCGCCGGTTTAGTCTTCAACACGATTCCGGCAGTCAAAGGTGACTCGGGCGGTCCAGCTTTAGTCGATGACGCTGTTATCGGTACACAAGCTCTCATCCTTAACCCGCTGGGGCGCAACCTCAAGCTCGCCACCGTGGCGCTCGTTTCGCCCCACCGCCAAGCACTCGCGGCGGCAGCCACGGCGCTGCTTCGCGGTGGCTCCGAAGACTAGGCGCTAAGCCTAGGCGCCGATGGCGACGACGCCGCGCTGGATCGCGTCGATGGCGCGCCGGGCATTGCGACGAATTTCGTCCTCGTAGCCCGTCTTCGCCACCTGCTGGAGCAGGTCGATGACCTGGCGGCACCAGCGGACAAAGTCACCGGGAGTCAGCTCCGCGCCGGAATCGTTGGCAGCAGCCATGCAATAGGCCAGCGGCGCGCCCGCCGTCCACTGGTGGATAGCTAGCGCGAAAGAAGGCTCCGGCTCCCTCGTTTGCGGCAGGTTATGGCGTTTCTCATCGGCGACGAGCTCGCTATAAATGCGCCATGTAGCGTCCATGGCGTTAGCCATTGCGTCGGTAGCCGCACCGGGTTCTCCGCGAGTGGTCTTGCGGTTTTCAAAGACACAGAGGGAGGCCACACCGGCCAGCTCCGCCGGGTCGAGGTCGTTCCAGATACCGCGCTTGAGGCATTGCGCCACCAGTAGGTCCGATTCGGAGTGGATTTTGGCCAGACGTTCGCCCTCATCCGTGATGACCGGCTCGCGGTTTTCGCCGTAACCATCAAACTCCACGTAGTCCATCTCCGCCAGAAGATCCACGATGCGCTCGAAGGTGCGGCCAAGAGTATCCGTGGCGCGCTCGACCTTATCCTCAAGCCTGGCTAGCTCGCGTTCACGGCGTGCCAGCTTCTGCGCCACCCCGGCCAGCTGTTCGCGGTCGGTTGCGGGCCAATGGTGCACCGGATGTTCGCGGAGGGCATCGCGCAACTGCGCGATCTTCTTGTTGGGGCGATTACGCGGCTCAGTGCGCATCTTCTTCGGACGCTTGTAGTAGTCGCGCTTGAAGGACTCCTGGACAAATCGGGTATGGCGGCGCGGGTTCTTCTGCGCTGCGCGCGGGAGCTTCATGTGCCCAACGACGATCGGCGGATTATCGATACCGGCGGAATCGATGCGTCCAGACCATCCCGTTTCAGTGGTTACCCAGGGGCGTGGATCAGCAGTCTGGTTGGCCGGAGTAATAACGACAGCCAACGTTGGCCGCTTCTTGGTTGCGATGGCGATGACCTCGCCCACCTGCAAGCGAGCCAGTACTGCGGCAACTTCCTTGTTTCTCTCCTCCTTCTTGGATGCCCGCGCTGACTTCTCCTCCTCGGTCAGCGCTCGGCGCAGCCGCATATAGTCCATGAGGATCTCCGCCGGATCTTCACCATCAATTGTCGGCGGAGCCAAGTTATCCACGGCTTGATCCAATTGTTCCCGTAGCTCGCGGACGCGGTGCTCAGCGCGCTCAATCTCTCGGGTTTCCTCCACAACGGATCCATCCGCCTGGAACTGGGCGAAAGACTTCTCCAGCAATCGGAGCGAGTCATCAAAGCCAAGCATGCCCAGCAGGTTGATAGCCATGTTGTAGCCGGGCTCAAAAGTGGAAATGAGCGGATAGGTACGAGTTGACGCAAGCCCCGCCACCGCGGTGGGATCCATAGCGGGTGCCCACTGCACGACGGCATTGCCCAAGGTATCGATGCCTCGCCTACCGGCGCGGCCGGTGAGCTGTGTGTACTGGCCCGGTGTCAGGTCCACGTGTGCCTCGCCGTTAAATTTCACCAGCTTCTCCAGCACCACGGTGCGCGCCGGCATGTTGATTCCTAGGGCCAACGTTTCGGTGGCGAAGACTGCCCGCACGAGGCCCTTGACGAACAGTTCCTCCACGATGTGCCTAAAGGCCGGCAGCATACCTGCGTGGTGGGCAGCAAAGCCCCGCGAGAGCGCCTCGCGCCAGCGTTTGAAATCAAGGACCTTGAGGTCTTCTTCCGGAATGCCTTCCACGCCCTTATCGACGATGGCCTTGATTTCAGTAGCCTCCTCCTGGGAGGTCAACACCATGCGGGAACGCAGGCATTGATACAACGCACCATCGCAGCCTGCGCGGGAGAAGATGAAGGTAATCGCCGGCAGCATCTTCATGGCCTGCAGCTCTTTGAGCACCTCCGGGCGGCCAAGCGGACGGTAGCGGTCTTGCGCACGAGGCGCGCCGCTGCGCCGATCACTGTGCCGGTCGCCGCGCCCGCCGCCTTTGTGACGGGCGCGGGCGCGGAAGCTCGCACGGTTCTGGGCATAGTCTGCGCGGCCATTATCGGTATCGCCGGCCTCCAGACGTTGGATACGCCGTGCGAGCTCAGTGTTTACCTGGCCGCCTGAGTCGGGTTCAAAGAGCGGATAGATTTTGCGGCCGACCATCATCCACTGGTCCAGCGGTACTGGGCGCTTGTCGGTAACGATGACCTTGGTGTCACCACGCACGGTGGTCAGCCACCGGCCGAACTCCTCGGAGTTGGATACCGTTGCCGACAAACCAATGATGGAGACGTGCTCCTCCAGGTTGAGGATGACCTCTTCCCACACTGCGCCGCGCGAGGCATCCGCCAAGAAGTGGATCTCATCCATGACCACATGGGTCAAGCGATCCAATGCACCTGAGCCCGCGTAAATCATGTTGCGCAGGACCTCAGTGGTCATCACGAGGATGTCCGCGGAGGAGTTAATGGAGACATCACCGGTCAATAGTCCAACGGCATCCTCACCATGCGCGTCAACTAGGTCGTGGTACTTCTGGTTACTCAGGGCCTTGATGGGTGTGGTGTAGAAACAGCGGGTCCCTTGGCGCAGCGCCAGGGACACGGCGAACTCACCCACCACGGTTTTACCCGCGCCGGTGGGCGCACAGACCAGAACACCGTGGCCAGCTTCGACGGCTTGGCATCCTTGGATCTGGAATTCATCCAGTGAGTACGGAAGCGCTTGGGTGAACTCGTCCAGATGCGTCAGTGTCATAAGTCTCCAGGGTACCTGTCAAGGGCGGCCTGCTAGCGCGCCGGTCCCCGGCGCCAAGCGGGATAGTTTGAACAAGTCCCCTAAGAAGGCTGACCAGCTTACAGAACGTCGTCGAAAAAGCCGCTCTGCGGGGGCTGAGTATTCGTCTGCTGAGGCTGCGGTACCCGAGCGTCAGCAGACGAAGCCGAGGCCACCGGCCTGGAAGATACCGGCCGTGAAGACGCAGAAACGCTCGTGGATGCAGACACCGGAGTTGGTGCGCCAATGGCACCCGGACCTTCATCCAGCGACGAGGCAGTTTCATCGTCCAAGTCCATCCAGTCTGGACGTTGGCGCTTTTGGCGCTTGTCGTTGATGCGGCAGAACTGGAAAGCTATCTCCACAAGAATCACGAGAGCACCGGCCAAAACCAACATTGAGAAGGGTTCTTGGCCCGGTGTAACAACCGCGGCGAAGATCATGATGACGACAATGATGATGCGGCGCTTATCTTTGACGTGGTCATATTCCAAGACACCGATCAGGTTGAGGCAAACCACGAGTAGTGGGATCTCAAAGCTGACGCCAAAGATGAGGAGCAACGCCAGCAGGAAGTAGAAGTAACGTTCACCTGTCAGTGCTGCGGTCTGGTACTCCGAGCCCATGCCCATGAGGAACTCCAGACCCACGGAAAGGATGACGTAGGCGAGAACCGCGCCGAGCACGAAGAGCAGGACCGCAGTCGAGACGAACAAGAAGGTAAAGCGGCGTTCGTTCTTGTGCAGGCCGGGCACGATGAAGGCCCATATCTGGTAGAGCCAGACCGGTGAGGACAATACGGTGCCGGCTAACGCGCCAACCTTGAGTCGGAGCATCAGCATTTCGAAGGGGCTGGTTGCGAGCAGACGGCATTCGCCGTCCGCGGAGAAGGAAACACGGCTCTCTTCAGGGAGTGAGCAATAGGGACCGCGCAAAATCTCACCTAGCGGTGACATGCCAAACGGGGCGTGTTGGTACCAGATGAATCCGATGATGGCACCCACAACGAGGGCGAGAAGGGAAATGACGATGCGTCGGCGCAGCTCCTGGAGGTGCTGAACTAAGGTCATCTCCCCCGTTGGGTTCTTGGGCTTGCGGCGTAGCTTTGAGCTCCATTTTTGCTTCGGCGCGTTAGAAGCAGGATTCGACGGTGTACTCGCGGTACTCAAAGCAAGACCTCCACAGAAAAGCCCACGACGGCAGGCGAGGCCTCAGCACGCCGAGGGACGCGGAGTGTGGTCTGCCTGCCGGGAAAGATTATTATTTCTGGTTTCCGTCAGCCGGCTTGGAAGTGCGCGGCTGCATCTCCGGGCTGTTCCAAAAGTCCTCGTCGGACTGCTTGGAGCCCGCGATCTGGCCCTGCTGCTCAGAGGTGTTGTTCTCCTCTTTCATCTCCTTGACTTCGGACTTGAAGATGCGCATAGACCGGCCCATGGAGCGAGCCAGCTCCGGCAGCTTCTTAGCGCCGAATAGCAGCACGATCACGAGAACAACAAGGCCGATTTCCAAAGGTCCCACGGTCATTGAGGGTGCCCCTTCTTTCTTGGTCGATGAAGCGTGCTTGTTCACACAGCGCGACGCTGAGCGACGTGCACGCGGGAGAGCTCTTAGTCTGGCAGTTGAGTATAACGCTCCAGTGCTCGTTTTCTATGCTCCGAAATGGCGTCAACGAGCTTCTGCGGCCCCACAACCCGCATGCGATCAGCTTGGCCGAGCGCGAAACGGCTAAACCACGCCTCCGAGCCGACCGGCATCGTTGCAGCTATGAGGCCATTTTCTAGGGTCTCGCCAAGGGTGATGTCGTAGTGTTCCGCTAGCCAGGTGAATTCTTGGTGAATCTCCAGCTCCGCAACAAGAGTGTGATCTAGACCAAAGGGTGAATCTGGGTTGAAATCCAGTTCGCGCACATGTGGGGTGGCGGTTGCGTCAAGCACCTCAACATCACTCATGCGGTCGAGGCGGAACGTTCGGTGCTCCCCCACCGACTCGTCCCAGGCCACCAAATAGGGTTCGCCGTCCACGATAAAGATGCGGGCCGGGTGCACGGTGCGCTCGCTGGTGCGGTTGGAGGACATACTCCAGTAGGTAAAACGCACTTGCCGGCGCTTGTCGACGGCCCCCGCCAACGCCGCTTGCACCTCGGACTCCTCGGGATCGGTCGTGGCCAGGGAATCATAGATGGCGGCTGTCTTTTCATCCATGATCTCGCGCAGCTTCGCGGCGGCAGAGTGGACCGCGGAGACGTCGACAAGCCCCGGCATTGCCTCAAGAGACTCGAGCGTTAGCAGCAACGCGCCGGCCTCAGTTGGGGTCAGTCGCAATGCCTGGGTCAGGCCCTGGTCGTTGTAGATCTCGATGCCATCGCGGTAGCTAAAGCTTAAGTCGATAAGGTCCTCGGTATTGCGGCCCACACCGGAGCAGAAGAGACGGTCGATAGCATCCTTAAGCTCAGCAGGGGTCATCCCTAAATCCTCGGCAGCCTCCATCGGAGTCAGCCCCGGGTGGTTACGCAGGTACGGGATGAGGTTGAGGGAGCGAACAAGGGACTGCAGCTTGCGGGGTTGATCAACCATGGCGGGCCTCCTCGCCAGACGCTGATGATGGGGCATCACCGACACTTAAGAGTGTGATGATGTCGGCACGAACCTCTGCTGGTTCAATCACCACGACATCTGGTGCATAGCCAGCAGCGGTACGCACCAACCAATCGCGGTGTACGTTGGTGAGCTCTAGGAGCCCATCTTCGCGCCTGCGTCCGGCGTCGACAAGCTCGGCGGCCTGACCCTCGGGAACCTCGAGGACAGCATTTACCGTTTCGCCTCGCTCCAGCGCCTCTACAACGAGATCCTGCAGTGGTGCAGTGGGCTCGAGATGCGTTGCTGTGGCACGCGAGCGCCTGACGTTGTCCACGCGGGTAGCGCGAAAAGTTCGGGGCGCCTCGCGGTCCACATCCCAACCGACGAGATAAACACGACCCCGGTGGTTGACCAGCCCCCAGGGATCCATATGGCGGCGAACTGCCTCGGCAGAGGGCGTGGCGTAGTAATCAAAGGAAATGCGCAGCCCCGCGCGCACGGCGGTAATCACCCCGGTGACGAGCTCTGGGCTCAACCTGGTCATGTCGTTGACTGCGGTGTACACCGGCGCTCCGCTCAAGTCGCGGGAGGCGCCTGAGGCTGCGATCTTGGTCCACGCGGAGAGACTGAAATCGCTTAAGCCTCCCGGAGTGCCGATGCCGCCGGCTACGCCGAGAACCATGGCCTCCTCCGGCGTGAAATCGACAGGAGGTAGCTGGTAGTTTTCGGGATCGAGCCGGTACAGCGAACCTTCCGCGCCGCTGCTGTGTACTACTGGCACACCGGCGCGCTGCAGGGTCACGATGTCGCGGGCAAGCTGCTTGTGAAAGGCTTCATCGCTGCGTGACTGGTAGCCCTCGACGTGGCTGCGGATCCACGCCGCGCTGCGGTCCGGAACCCCGCCTTGGTGCGCTGCCCCATGCAGGGCAAAGGTGAGGTTGGTGAGCCTTTCGATAGCGCGGTCTCTGACCGGCGTCCGGGCTGCAGTGCGATCTGCTGAAGGCATAGTGGCAGGTTCCTTGATCAGCTCTACGGCTCTATGAGCCTGGGTGCGAACGCATGTAGTCTAACAACCCATCTAGGCGCGGGTCCTCGGACACAAAGGGGTCGGAGAACTCCTCGGTCATCGGTTCAGGCCGGTTGACCTTCATCCGCGTCCAATCCACCGTTACCGCGGCATCGAGCTCGCGGGCAACAGCGAGAAACTCCCCGCGCAGCTTGGCACGGGTGGTCTGCGGGGCGGTGTCGACTGCGGCGTTGATTGCAGCATCGTCGATCCAGCGTTTCACCATGCCGCGCTGCTCCAATACGCTGTAGAGGCCGCGACCTGGACGGATGTCATGGAAGGTCAGGTCAATCTGTGCCAGCTTGGGGTGCGACCAATCCCCGCCCAGGCGCTCGCGGTAGCGGTTCAGCAGGCTGCGCTTGATGACCCAGTCGATCTCGCGGTCAACGCCGGAGAAATCCTGAGTATCGATGGCCTGGAGGGTCCGCTTCCACAAGTCCACGACACGGGCTAACTCAACCGTCGGAGTGCCTGCGTCCTCGCGGTGATCCAGCCAGCGCTCGGCAGCGGTACAGAGCTCCTGCTGTACGGCGAGCGCGGTGGTGCTGCCGCCTCCCTCAAGCGGAAGCTCGGTGCGGCCGGTGGGGTCGAGCGCGATGGCCCTAATGTGTTTAATTGGCTCGAGTACCGAGAATGCCGGCACCTCAAAACCGGCTTCCAGCATCTCCAGCATGAGCAGCGTGGAGCCAACTTTGAGGGCCATCGTGGGTTCGGCCATGTTGGAGTCGCCAACGATAACGTGCATTCGGCGGAAACGCTTGGAATCACCGTGCGGTTCGTCGCGAGTATTGATGATGGGGCGCGAGCGAGTCGTCGCGGAGGACACACCTTCCCACACTTGGTCGGCACGTTGGGAGAGCACGAAACGCGCGGGTTCCTCTCCCCTGGCAGGCCTAATCATTCCTGCTCCACAGATGAGCTGGCGGGTGATCATGAATGGCAGCAGAGCTTTGCCGAGGTCCTTGAGCACCACGTGGCGGCCGATGAGGTAGTTCTCGTGGCAGCCGTAGGAATTGCCCGCGGAGTCCACATTGTTCTTGAACAAGTAGACAGCGCGCTTCTCCCCCTCCGCCGCCAGTGTTTCCTCCGCCTGCACGGCCATGCGGTTGACCATGGCATCGCCGGCGCGCTCATAGGCAATGAGCTGGCTTAAGCTATCGCACTCCGCGGTAGCGATCTCCGGGTGGGAACCCACGTCGAGGTAGAGGCGGGAGGCGTTGGGGCTGAAGATATTGGAGGAGGAGTACTTCGACACGATGGGCCGGAAAAGCACGCGGGCGATCTCATCCGGGGACATCACCCGCTGTCCATCGCTTGCGCTCGCTGTAATGCCGTACTCGGTTTCGATGCCCATAATCCGCCGTGCATAAACGGGGGCGCTATCGGAGGGCTGCTCCACCTTTATTCGCCGCCCTTTTGGACGTAGGATCGCACGAACTCCTCGGCATTGGACTCCAAAAGGCCGTCAATCTCATCGAGGAGGTCATCGGTACCCGCGCTGTTGATGCTGACTTGTCCGGCGTCGAACTCCGGAGTGTCGCCTCCTTGACCGTTGCCGCCACCGGCGTTGATCTGAGACTGCTGTCCGCTCATTCTTAAGAGCTCCTTTCGCGAGTGGAAAATGCTGCGCTAATACAGTGTAGGGTACTCGATTCGCACCCCGAGCTGGCGCAAACTATTAACGAAGTCGGCGGCGCTGTCCGCAGATTCCAGCAGAGCGCCCACCTCGTCCTGCCCGAGTCTTTTTGTGTCGTCGAGTGCCACGCAGGCAGTACCA
Organism: Corynebacterium sp. c25Ua_47; assembly: GCF_039907205.1. Taxonomy (NCBI): domain Bacteria; kingdom Bacillati; phylum Actinomycetota; class Actinomycetes; order Mycobacteriales; family Corynebacteriaceae; genus Corynebacterium; species Corynebacterium sp. c25Ua_47. The sequence goes on from NZ_JASBOH010000002.1 coordinate 85,808, forward strand.
GAGTTGGCGCCCTCGGCCTCACCGATGCGGAAGGTCAGCGATTGCCAGGACGCCGCCAAGACATCCTCCCCGAACTTTCGGGTGGCGTGGCCGCGCAGGTAGGCGCGGGTATCCGCGGGCGGCGTTTCCGCTGCAGCAGCAATCTCTTCCTCGCTGACCAAGGTACGCATCTGCCCCTTGCGTACGAGCGCATGGTAGAGGGACTTTGCCGGATCGATGTCGGTGTACTGCAGATCGATGAGTGCCAGTTTCGGATCATCGGCCGCCACGCCGCGGTCCAGGTAGCCCTTAATCAAGCGGTATTTTGCTACCCAATCCAGCAGGTGGGCGGCCTTGAGCGGGTTGTCGGCCAGAAGCGCGACAACCTCGTCCCAGGCGGTGAGTACCTTTTCATCCGCTGCGGAGGTGGCGGTAACCCTTTCGCGGTAGACGGCGAGGATGTCGAGGGCGGTGAGGCGGCGGCCGTCGCGAAGCGCCAGCTGGTGTGTCAAGGTGAGGTCGCGGCTCACCCGCTGCACCTCCGCCACCGGCTCTGCTAGGCGCAGATCACTAAAATCCACGCCGCTCTCGATGGCATCGAGTACTAGCGAGGTCATGCCTAGCTTGAGCAGCGTCGAGGTGTGGGACATCGTGGCGTCACCGATGATGACGTGCAGGCGGCCGAAGTCTTCGGCGACCGCGTGCGGCTCGTCGCGGGTGTTGATGATACCGCGGTTAAGGGTGGTTTCTAGGGAGATTTCCTGCTCGATGTAGTCCGCGCGCTGCGAAATTTGGAAACCTGGCTCCTCTCCATCGACGCCCACACCCATGCGGCCGGCACCGGTGACCACTTGGCGGGCAACGAAGAAAGGAATCAGCCCCTGGGCAATATCATCGAAGTCGGTGTCCCGAGAGTACTGGTAATTCTCGTGGCTGCCATAGGAAGCACCCTTGCCGTCCACATTGTTCTTGTAAAACTTCAGCGGCGGGCAGGGATCGTGTGTGGCCAACACGGACGTGCCCTGCGCGGTCAGCGATGCTACGGCCTCCCCTGCACGGCGCAGGATGAGGTCACCGGCGGCGTCGTAAAGCATCGCATCCCAGGCATTCGTGCACTCCGGTGAGGAGTATTCGGGGTGGGCGTGGTCGACGTAGAAACGCGCGCCATTGGCGGTCACCACGTTGGCCACACCCAGCGCGTTCGGGTCCACCACCGGCACGGTGTGGTAGCGCTTGAGATCGAAGCCGCGGCTATCGCGCAGCGGGTGCTCTTCCCGAAAATCCCAGCGGGAGCGCGCACCGGTATGCAGGGCGGCATAAGCCACAACTGCATGGGTGGAGGTCACGATCGGTGACAGCGCCGGGTTGGACGGCGTGGAGATTCCATATTCAGTTTCGGTTCCTAGAACACGGCTCATGGCTACACTCCCATCAATTCGACCTGGGTGACATATGCGCCAGCGGAGGTACCAGCGACGATCTTTGCCCACTCTTCCGGGTTGGCGGAGGTGGGGACGTATTCCGATTCAGCCTGTTCCGCGGCTATAGCCTCGTGGAGGTGCGCTGCGGTTATGCCGGCGGACTTCGCCCCATCGGTGGCAGTGGCTGCGTCCAACGCTTCCTTGATCGCCAGCTTCTTGGCACGGGAGACGATGCTGGCGATCATTGCGCCGGACACGAAGTCCCGGTAGTGCAGCACACGCGGATCCGCGTTAGCGAAGTGGAGTTTGACGAACGGCCGCTCGGCGTAGAGATCGTCGACCGCGGTATCGATGAGCTGGGAAAGGTCGCCCTCGTGCGGGACTGATTCCGGAAAGTGGCGCGCAAAGATTTCCCGCGCGCCCTGCTTGGTCGGGCGGTTGACGCGAATCTTGATATCGAGGCGCCCCGGGCGCATGATGGCGGGGTCGATGAGTTCCTCGCGGTTGGTGGCGCCGATGACGATGACGTTGCTGAGCTTCTCCACACCGTCCAGCTCCGTCAGCAGCTGCGGGACGACGGTGGTTTCCATATCGGAGGACACGCCGGAGCCACGCGTGCGGAAGATGGATTCCATCTCATCGAAAAAGATGATGACCGGGCGCTGGCTGCCATCCTCGGTGGGTTCGGAAGCAAGCTCGCGGGCGCGTTCGAAGATGAGGCGGATGCGGCGCTCAGTCTCGCCTACGAATTTATTGAGCAGTTCTGGGCCCTTCACATTGAGGAAGTAGCTGGGGGCACTAGCTCCCAGTGATGCGGACAGCGAATGCGCCACCGCCTTGGCGATGAGCGTCTTTCCGCAGCCCGGCGGGCCGTAGAGCAGCACGCCCTTGGGCGGCTGGAGATCGTACTGGCGGTAGAGCTCCGGGTGCAGGAAAGGCAGCTCGACGGAGTCACGGATAAGCGAAATCTGCTCATCCAAACCGCCGATGTCCTCGTAGGAGACGTCAGGAACTTCCTCCAGCGTGAGCTGTGCTACCTCAGTCTTGTGCACGCGTTCGGTGGCTACACCAGATTTGGGCTCAACCAAGAGGGTATCGCCGGCGCGCACGGTATCCCGCAACGCTGCAGCAAGGAGAACAACCTGCTCTTCACCAGAGGAATTGATGACCACGGCGCGGTCGGTGCCGAGACGTTCTTGGAGCGTCGCCAGCGCGCCCGTATTTACCGGGGCGCAGGCCTCCACGACGACGAAGCCCTCGCCCAAGCGCACCTGCTGCCCTACTTTCAGGGAGCCGGGCTCCAGGTTTGGCGAAATCTTGACCCGCATGGCTCGGCCATTGGTATAAACCTCGGCGTCACGGCGTGAATCATGCGCGCGCCCGGAATAGCCCAGAAAGACACCGTATGTGGAGGCAGGCTCCGCAAGGGCGTCAACCTCCGCGAGCATCTGCTGAAGCTTCGTGCGCGCATCCTTCAACAGGGCAGCAAGCTTGGCATTGCGTTCAGCGAGCTGCTCTATCTGGCGACGCTGCTGGCCAAGTTCCTGGGAATGAGTGGCATCGTTCATAGAGTCCACCCTAGCGCGCAGTGCGCCACGTTTAATCTCGGGGCTTATTTTCGGGCGCGGCGCTGCGGGCGGGGTGGAGTGACACCGTCGGCAAGCCGGCGCGTCCAGATCAGAAACGCCGTGTGCGCGTTCATGCGATGCTCAGGGCGGGTGGCCAAGCCGTCCACCTTCCATTCGCGCACCAGGGACTCCCAGGCACGCGGCTCCGTAAAGCACTTGAGCTCGCGGATGCCCTCCATCACCTTCATCAGCTGCGGCACGGTGGCGACATAGGTCATGAAAACGCCGCCTGGAATGAGGATATCGCGCACCTTCTCTAGGTGCTCCCAGGGCTCGAGCATGTCTAAGATAACGCGATCCACCGGGCCGCCCAGCTCCTCGACGGTGACATCGGCCAAGTCCCCCAGACGCGGACTCCACCATTCGGGCTGCTTACCGAAGTATTCGGTGACGTTGTCCACGGCGTATTCCAAATGATCATCGCGGACCTCATAGGAGAAAACGTGGCCCTCCGGCCCCACGGCGCGCAACAACGTCATCGAGAGAGCACCGGAACCGGCGCCAGCCTCGAGCACTCGTGCGCCCATGAAAATATCGCCTTCGACCAGAATCTGCGCGGAGTCTTTGGGATAGATCACCGCGGCACCCCGTGGCATCGACAGGACATGGTCCACCATGAGGTGGCGGAACAGGAGGAAGGAGCTACCCAGAGTCGAATCGATGACGGAGCCTTCATCCATGCCGACGACATCATCGTGGTTGATGATGCCCTTGTGCGAATGGAACTGGCCTCCCTCCTCGAGGACGATGGTGTAGTGACGCCGCTTGGCATCGGTGAGCTGCACGCGGTCGCCGTAGCGGAAGGGGCCAGAATAAGCCATGGCGTGGGAACCTTTCACATAGTTCGGGGTGGCAAGGATTAACCCACCAAGTATGCCTCAAGGGCGTTACCAAGCCATAGTTGGTCGCGCTCGCCCACCAGCTCGCGGGCCGAGTGCATCGAGAGCATCGGCACTCCCACGTCGACGGTGGGAATGCCCAAGCGGGTGGCGGAAATCGGGCCGATGGTGGAGCCACAGGGCACGTCGTTATTGCCTACGAAGCGCTGGTAGGGCACCTCAGCGCGGCGGCAGGCAGATTCCCACAGGGCCACAGTGTTGGCGTCGGAAGCGTAGCGCTGGTTGCCGTTGATCTTGGTGACTGGGCCTTGGCCGATGATCGGGTGGTGCGTGGGATCGTGCTTCTCCGCGTAGTTGGGGTGCACGGAGTGAGCGGCATCCGCAGACACACAGCTGGAGCGCGCGAACATCTGGAAGCGCTGCTCCTCATCGGCCCCGAGCGCCCGTGCCGTACGGGTAAGGATATCCCCCAGAATCGGGCCGCCCGCGCCATAGCGCGAGGAAGAACCGACCTCTTCGTGGTCGAAGGCCGCCATGACGAGGATGTCCTTGTGCTCAATTGAGTCGGCATTGCGGGCGGCGGCGAGGAGGGCACGCAGGGAGGCGTGAACGGAAGAGAGATTGTCCATGCGTCCAGCAGCGATGAGCTTTTCGCCGGCGCCAAAGACCTCACCGTGCTGGGCATCGGCGGTAATGAGGTTGAAGGAAGCGATATCTTCCGGGGCGACGCCTAGCTGCTTGCCGACGACCCCCATCACCGACGTTTCCGGAGTGCCCACGGAGAGCACCGGCTGCATGTGGCGCTGGCGATCCGGCTTGAACTCATCCTTGCGGTAGAGGTGGATGGCCAGCGAAGGCAAGCGCAGCAAAGGCCCGGTATTGACCAAGTGGCGTGTGCCATCGTTCAGAATTACTTGGCCGCCGACGGTGAGCTCACGGTCGAACCAGCTGTGGAGAAGCACACCGCCATAGACTTCCACGGCCACCTGCTGCCAACCGGCGGAGTCGAAATCTGGGGTGGGCTTGAGAGCAAGACCGGGCGAATCAGTATGGGAACCGATAATCCGGAAGCCGGAGTCCGGGCTCGCGCCCTCGGGGACAAACCATGCCATGACCGCACCACCCCGGACCATGACGTGGCCGCCCGGTTCGGCTGACCACTCGGCGGACTCATCCTGGCGGCTAAAACCCGCCTCAACGAGTCTGCGCGCTACCTCCTCAGCCGCGTGGTAGGAGGACGGGCTGGCGGCGATGAAATCGAGAAAATCTTGCGTAGTGCTCATGCTTCCAGCTTGCCACGGACTGCCGGGTGATGCCGGAAGGACTGTGTGTGCCTATGCGCTAGGCTGAGAAACATTATGCCGAAACGACTAGCCCTCTCCCCTTCCCGCGCCTCCGATTACAAGCAGTGCCCGCTGCTCTATCGCTTCCGGGCCATCGACAAGCTCCCCGAGCCCAAGACGAAGGCACAGGTCAAGGGTACGCTGGTCCACGCCGTCCTGGAAAAGATGCACCAGCTACCCCGCGAGGAGCGGGAGTACCCGGTGGCGGTGAAGATGATTAAGCCCGAATGGGCAGTGATGATTGAATCCGATCCCGAGCTACGCGAATTAGTCCCAGAACAGGAAGAACTCGACTTCTTCGTCGAAGCACGTGAGCTCATCAAGGGCTACTTCCAGATGGAAAACCCGCAAGGTTTCGACGCCCATGAGTGCGAGATGTACGTCGATACCGTCTTGCCGAACGGTGTTCCTGTCCGCGGGTTCATTGACCGCGTAGACGTTGCCCCCACTGGCGAGGTGCGCGTGGTGGACTATAAGACCGGAAAGAAGCCGCTCCCCCGTTATTCCCAGGACGCGCAGTTCCAGATGAATTTCTACGCATTGGTGTACTGGCGGCTGCTTGGCACGATCCCCACGCAGTTGCGGCTGATGTACCTCAAGGTACTGGACTCTATGTTCCTCACGCCGGGACCGGAGGAACTGGAATACTTCGAGCGCGACCTAGGCGAGCTCTGGGCCAAAATCGAAGGCGATGGCAAGGCCGGAGACTTTAGGCCGAAGACTTCAAAGCTGTGCGGTTGGTGCTCGTTCCAAGACCTCTGCCCGGCGTTTGGCGGAACGCCACCCGAGTATCCCGGGTGGCCCGACCAGACCGCGTAGATTGCGCTGCGTAGACCGCACGGCGGCTTAGAACAAGCCGGAGATCGATCCGTCAGCGGCAACGTCGATGTTGTTTGCCGCGGGCTTCTTCGGCAGGCCCGGCATGGTCATGACGTCACCGGTTAGGGCAACGATGAAACCAGCGCCGGTGCGCGGCTGAAGTTCGCGGACGTGGAGGACGTGGCCTTCCGGAGCGCCGAGCTGGCTGGGATCATCGGAGAAGGAGTACTGGGTCTTAGAGATAACGACGGGGAACTTCTCCCAGCCGTTGTCCTTGATGTACTTGAGATCCTTGAGCGCCTTGGAGGAATACTCGACGCGTTCTGCGCGGTAAATTTCCGTGGCGATGGTCTCGATGGATGCCTCGATACCATCGGCGGGATCGTAAAGCTGGTGAGAGGAGCCTTCGGAGAGGCTGTCCAAAAGGCGCTCAGCTAGCGCGGTGGCGCCGGCGCCTCCCTTGGCCCACACCTCTGCTTCCTCGAGCGCGACGTCAAAGTCTGCCGCCCACTGGCGCATGAACTCGCGCTCGGCATCGGTATCGCTGCCGAAGAGGTTGAGGGCCACCACTGGGGTCAGACCAAACTTGCGGAGGTTCTCCACGTGGCGCTCCAGGTTGACCACACCCTTCTTCAACGCTTCCAGGTTTTCCGTAGTCAGTTCCTCACGTGGCTGGCCACCGTTGTACTTCTGGGAACGGATTGTCGCCACGACGACGGCGCCGGCGACATCGAGGTCACCGAAGCGGGACTTGACGTCGAGGAATTTTTCACCGCCGAGATCCGCGCCGAACCCTGCCTCCGTAAGAACGATATCGCCGAAGCGCATCGCGGTTTGGGTAGCGAGGAGCGTGTTGCAGCCGTGAGCGATGTTGGCAAATGGTCCGCCGTGGACGAAGGCCGGGGTTCCGCCGAGAGTTTGCACCAAGTTGGGGTTGAGTGCATCGCGCATCAGTGCCGTCAGCGCGCCTTCTGCCCCCAACTCGCGCGCAGTGACCGGCTTCTGGTCATAGGTGTAGCCCACGGTGATGTCGCCAAGGCGCTTCTTCAGGTCTGCCAAGTCAGTGGCGAGTCCCAGGATGGCCATGATTTCGGATGCCGCGGTAATGGTGAAACCGGTCTCCCCCGGTACACCGTGGGCCGGGCCGCCAAGACCGGTGACGACATTGCGCAGCGCGCGGTCGTTGACGTCGATACAGCGCTGCCAGGTGATGCGACGCGGATCGATGTTGAGAGCGTTGCCTTGGTGGATGTGGTTATCGATGATGGCGGCCAAGGTATTGGTCGCCGCAGAGATGGCGTGGAAGTCACCCGTGAAGTGGAGGTTGATGTCCTCCATGGGAACAACCTGGGAGTAGCCGCCTCCCGCGGCACCTCCCTTAATGCCCATGACGGGGCCCTGGGAGGGCTCGCGCAGTGCCACGATAGCCTTCTTCCCCAGCTGGGTGAGGGCATCGGTCAAACCGATAAGGACAGTGGATTTGCCCTCACCTGCTGGAGTCGGCGAGACACCAGTAACGAGGACGAGTTTGCCGTTGGCGGGTGTATCCCCAACTTGGGTGATATCTACTTTGGCTTTGTTCTGCCCATAAGGGATAAGGGCGGGCGCTGGGATACCGGCGCGGGCGGCAATATCAGTGATGGGTTCGAGCTGGTGGGCTTGAGCGATCTCAACATCAGAAGGTTGCGTAGTCATGCCCACCAGCTTAGCGTGCTAAAGAAGTGTCTTGAGCAAAATCAAATAATTTTTTGATAATGCTAGAGAACGACTGCGCCGATGGCGTAGCACAGGAGGACCGACAAGGCGATGCTCACAGTGCCAGGAATGATGAACGGGTGGTTGAAGACAGCCTTTCCGATGCGGGTCGAGCCAGTGTCATCCATTTCAACGGCCGCCAACAGGGTCGGGTACGTCGGCAGAATGAACAGAGCGGATACCGCGGGGAAGGCAGCGACAGCGGTCAGCGGGTTGACGCCAAGGGCCAGGGCCGCAGGCATGAGAGCCTTGGTGGTGGCTGCCTGGGAGTACAGCAGCGCCGCAGCAAAGAAGAGCACGATGGCCAGCAACCATGGGGCGGATTCGATGACGGACCCGGAAATGGCCTGGATGTCCTCCATGTAGTGGTTAATCAGCGTGGTGCCCAACCAGGCCACACCAAGCACACAGATACAGGCAGACATGCCAGACTTGAACACTGGGGTGTTGAGTACATCGCCAGCGGAGATCTTGGTGATCATGACGATGAGGGTTGCAGCGGTAAGCATCACCGTCATGATGGCTTCGTTACGGGGCAGAGTCGGCTCTTCGATGAGTCCTACCTGGGAGGAGGTCAGGGTGGCCCACAGCATAACGATGACGATGGCAACCAGGAAGATGATCACGGAGGTCTTGGCGCCCTGCACCGGGCTGTAGTTGTGGGAGCCCTGTGGCATCTTTACCAGGCCTTGGGCCTTGCGTTCTTGGTAAACGGGATCATCTTCGAGCTCAGCGCCTGCTCGGTTGGCAATCCAGGCGGCAGGGAAAATGGAGAGGAACGTCGCAGGAATGAGCACGGCGAGGATCTGCAAATAGCCCACGCCCATGGGCTCCAACAGGGAGGCCAGCAAGACGACGGCCGCAGAGATGGGTGAGGCGCAGATGGCCATCTGCGAGGCAACAACCGCGATGGACAACGGGCGTGAGGGGCGGACCTTGCCTTCCTTGGCTACCTCGACGATAACCGGGAGCGTGGAAAAAGCGGTGTGTCCAGTGCCTGCCAGAACGGTCATCAGCCACGTGACGACCGGGGCGTAGAACGTGATCTTCTTCGGGTTTTTACGAAGGAACTTCTCTGCCAGGTAGACCAGATAGTCCATGCCACCGGCGCGCTGCATGGCAGCGATGGCCGCGATAACGGTCATGATGATGCCGATGACATCGAAGGGGATATCTTCGCGGGTGACGGGGACGCCGGTGAGGCCTAAAAGTAGAACGCCCAAGCCGCCGGCCATACCAATGCCGATTGAACCGATTCGGGCACCGAGATAGATCGCCGCAAGGACGATGAGGATGTGCACTACAACCATTGTGTAACTCCAATATGTGCAGTTGAACTGCAGTATGGGTGGTAATTCGCGCGGCGGTCAGAACACGACCATGGCGCGAGAACTGACAGTTTTTATTCTTCCCTATTGGTGTGGCTTTAGCGAGTATTCAGGCCCGATTGTGTCCGTTTCCACAAAAGTGCGCACCGACGGCTCGGTCTCGAGAGAGGGCGTGATACCTGGTGTGGTTGAAAACGGGCACACGCCCGCGCCGCCATCATTGAGGCAGCGCGGGCGTGTGTTGTACAGTATGAGCGATTCGCTCTCGCTAGTGCTGGGCGACGATTTATTCGTCGATGTACAGCTGGCCGCGGAACTCCGGGTGCATGAGGTTTTCCACGGACAGAACCTTGTTGAGGGTTTCCTCGTCGAGCAGGCCCTTCTCCAGAACCAGTTCCTTGACTCCCTTGCCGGTCTTCAGGGACTCCTTGGCAATGAGGTCACCGTTGTGGTGGCCGATGAACGGGTTCAGGTAGGTGACGATACCGATGGAGTTCTCCACATAAGCACGGCAGACGTCAGCGTTGGCGGTGATGCCCACGACGCACTTCTCACGCAGGGTGTCGACGGCGTTGCCCATGATGCGGATGGACTGGAACAGTGCCTCACCGATCACCGGCTCCATGACGTTGAGCTGCAGCTGGCCTGCCTCAGCGGCCATGGTGACGACGTGGTCATTACCGAAGATCTTGAAGCAGACCTGGTTGACAACCTCCGGGATAACCGGGTTGACCTTACCCGGCATGATGGAGGAACCAGCCTGACGCGGCGGCAGGTTGATTTCGGCCAGGCCAGCGCGGGGGCCAGACGACAGCAGGCGCAGGTCGTTACAGATCTTGGCCAGCTTCATTGCAGCGCGCTTGATCGTGGAGTGCAGCAGTACGTAAGCGCCACAGTCAGAGGTTGCCTCAATGAGATCGCGGGCGGTCTTAATCTCCAGACCAGTGACCTCGGACAATGCGGCGGTGACCTGGTGGCGGTAGCCGGCCGGGGTATTCACGCCGGTACCGATAGCGGTTGCGCCGAGGTTGATCTCCAGCAGACGCTTCTGGGCGTCACGCAGGATGGCCTGCTCTTCCGCAAGGTTGTGCGCGAAGGCCTTGAATTCATCACCCAGGGTCATCGGAACGGCATCCTGCAGCTGGGTGCGGCCCATCTTTAGGATGTCAACGAACTCGTTGCCCTTGGCGTGGAATGCTGCCTGCAGGGTATCGATGCGCTCGATGAGGTCTTCCATGGCGTAGTAGATGCCCAGGCGGAATCCGGTGGGGTACGCATCGTTGGTGGACTGGGACATGTTGACATCATCGTTCGGGTTGATGACGTCGTAGGCACCCTTTTCCTCACCGAGGTGCTCGAGTGCCAGGTTGGCTACAACCTCGTTGGTGTTCATGTTGAGGGAGGTGCCAGCGCCACCCTGGAAGACATCCAGCGGGAACTGGTCCATGCAGCGGCCCTCTTCGAGGATCTGGTCACAAGCCCAGATGATTGCCTCTGCCTTTTTCTTAGGAAGGACGTGCAGACGGCGGTTAGCCATCGCGGTTGCCTTCTTGACCTGCACCATACCGCGGATGAAATCCGGGATGGTGTTGATGGTGACGTAGGAAATTTGGAAGTTCTCGATAGCGCGCAGCGTATGAACGCCGTAGTACGCATCGCTCGGAACCTCCATGGAGCCGAGAAGATCAGTCTCAGTACGCGTCTTTTTGCTGGACGGTGACTTCGGAGCCTTGTTGGTGGCTTTTTCCTCGACCTGGGACTTCACGTCCTTGGTCTCCTTGGCCTCCGGCTGAGCATCCTTCTTAGTTGTCTTTGCCATCGGGGCTGACTCCTTGCATAAAAATCGAAGAACGATGATGGTCAGCCCCCATCGTAGCTAGGAGCGCGAATAAAATGCTTGGATTCTCCCCCTAAAAGCGGGCAATTCGCAGATCCGAGGCCAAGATTGCCTCGGCGCCGAGCCCTTCCAGCGCGTCCATCACCTGATTAGCCTGCTTGCGGGGCACCATGACGCGCACGGCCACCCACCCTTCGCGTGCCAGTGGTGAGATGGTGGGACCAGTCAAGCCGGGGGTCACAGCTTCGACGTCCGGGAGCTTCTCTTCCGCCACGTTGTAATCGAGCATGACATAGTGGCGGGCGTTGAGGATTCCGCGAATGCGGCTGAGCACAACGTTCTCTTCGGCCGTGACGTCTTCGCCCTCGCGCTTGATCACGACCGCCTCGGAAGAAACGATGGGCTCGCCAAAGGGCTTAAGCCCTTGCTGACGCAGGGTAGTTCCCGTTGAGACAACATCTGCGATCACGTCTGCGACACCGAGGTGAATCGAAATCTCTACCGCTCCGTCGAGGCGAATGACGTCAGCCTCAATTCCATTCGCGCTGAGGTGATTGCGCACAACGTTGGGGTACGAAGTGGCGATGCGCTTGCCCTGGAGCTTCGGAACATCCCACTGCTCCCCCGCTGGTGCTGCGTAGCGGAACGTCGAGGCGCCAAAACCGAGGTCCAAGACTTCGTTGAATTTCGCGCGCGAATCGAGAGCCAAGTCGCGGCCAGTAATCCCGAGATCTAGGACACCCTGTGCGACATAAATGGCGATATCTTTCGGACGCAGGAAAAAGAATTCGACGCCGTTGTCCTCATCCACTACGTTCAACGATTTATTGTGACCACGGCCCTTATATCCTGCTTCCTTGAGGATCTCCAGAGCGGCCTCGGACAGAGAGCCTTTGTTAGGGACGGCGATTTTGATCATGAGTGTGCGGTGCTTTCTACGGTGATTGCGCTGGTTGTTGAAACTGCTGGAAGCCCTCGTACTGGGCGGCCGATTAGAGGTAGGTGTAAATGTCCTCGAGCTTCAGGCCACGCTTGTGGGCCATGACTTGGAGCCAGTACAGCAGCTGCGACATCTCCTCGGCGAGCTCTTCATCGGACTGATATTCTGCGGCAATCCACACTTCGCCAGCCTCTTCGATGATTTTCTTGCCCAGGTGGTGGATCCCTTTGTCAAAAGCTTCCACGGTGCCGGAGCCTTCAGGGCGCTCGGCGATTTTCTGGGACAATTCCTCAAACAGGCTCTCAAAATTCTTCACAATGGCTTATTCTTCCACACTGCTGCATAAAATGCTTCCTCCCTAGCCGAAATCCCGACGGAAGGAGTCAACCGCTCCACCGCCCCGCAGCGAATCCGCGGCGGCCAGAGTGCGCGTAGGCGGTTGTACCAGTCGTGGACGTCGGCGGCTGAAGCGCCGTCGAGATGGCGGTGCTGGGTTCCGCGCAACTCAGTGATGACGGTCGCCTCCTCCGGTACTGCAACGTGGTCGCCCTCGGGCAACGCGATAACGGTGCAGCCGGCGTCGACAGCCGCGCGCATGCCGGCTGCAGAATCTTCAAAGACCAGGCAATCCTGCGGTAAGGCGCCTACCCGGCGGGCAGCTTCGGCATACATGTCCGGAGCGGGTTTGCCCCGCGGGATTTCGTCACCGCAAATTGTGTCCACGAAGTAGTGTCGGCCTAAAGCCGCAATCGCGGAGTCCGCCACGTAACGTTCGGTATTCGTGGTCACCATCATGGGCACACCCAACGCCTTGAGCTCACTAAGCAGCTCCGGAATACCCGGGAAAATCTCGAGGTGTTCGACAAAAAGGGACTTGACATAGTCGAACATGAGCCGGCGGTACTTTTCGGTATCTCCGGGCTGAAGCACGACGCCCGCCTTATCGGCGCAGATGGCCAAGGTGTCCTCGAACGTGGCGCCTACCGTGGCTAAGCGCTCCGTCGGCGTTAGCCGGCGTCCCAGCGTTTCGGAGAGGTGGAAGGTGGCTTGCTCCCAAAGGGGCTCGGAATTAGTAAGGGTGCCATCCATATCCCAGAAGATCGCTGCGGGACGGGTAGCACCTGCAGCCTGCTCACTATCAGTCAATTAAAAATCCAGTTCCGGTAGCTGTGCCAAGGCATCGTCATCCGCGCCGGTGGCCGCCGAGGCAGAGTGGATAAGCTCCGTGAGCTCCTCCTTTTCCTCCGGCTCCAGCACTGCGTCAGCATTCTTTCGGTTGAAGGCGGCGAGTTTCTCCACGGAGGGGCGCACCGCTGCACTCAACAGCCCACCTTCCGGATCATCGGGCAGCTTATCCAGATCATCGAGGAAGGACTCGAGGATGCTGCGAAGATCCGGAAGCACCGTTGCATCGAACGGTGCCTCCCAGAACTCCTTTTCCTCTTCCTTGAGGTAATCCCCGGTGGCAAAGGACTCTAGGTTAGACATGAACTCATCTACGGTGGGCTGGAATTCGGCGCGAATCGTCATGAGCTAAATCATGCCTGAAGTTGTCTAGAGGCGCACGCCCAGCAGAGAATTAAGTGCAGTGCGCAGCAAGCCGGACGCCTCCTCATCCGGAGCACCATCCTGCAGTGCCTTATCTGCCCATTGATCGATAACCTCAAGGGCACGTGGCGTATCGAGGTCGTCGGCCAAGGCACGACGTACGTGGTGCACGACCTCCTTGACTTCCTCCACGTTGCCTGCCGTGCGGGAAGCCGCGCGCCAGCGCTCCAGCCGCTCCTGCGCGGTGTTCAGGACCGCATCGGACCAGTCGCGGTCGGCTCGATAGTGGCCGGCGAAGACACCGAGACGGATGGCCGAAGGGTCGACGCCAGCCTCGACGAGCTTGTGGACGAACACCAGGTTGCCCAATGACTTCGACATCTTGGTGCCGTCCAAGCCGATCATGCCGGTATGCACATAGGACTGGGCCATCCGCTCCACACCCAACGCCGCTTCCGCATGGGCCGCGGAGAATTCGTGGTGCGGGAACTTCAGATCCGATCCGCCGCCCTGGATATCAAAGCTGGACCCGAGCCGGTTGGTCGCGATGGCGGAACACTCGATGTGCCAGCCCGGACGCCCCGGGCCAAACGGAGATTCCCAGGCGGGCTCGCCCTCGCGGTGGGCGCGCCAAATGAGCGCATCCAAAGGATCCCGCTTGCCGGGACGGTCCGGGTCACCGCCGCGCTCGGCAAAGAAGGTCTCCATCTGCTCGCGAGAATAATTCGACTCGTAGCCGAAGTTCTTCGTGGCCTCAATGGAAGCGTAGATGTCCGGGAACTCAGGATCGTCGACAACGTAGGCTGCATCGGCGTCGAGAAGCGCCTGCACCATGACCGTAATCTCGTCGATGGCCTCCATCGCTCCGACGAAGTGCTGAGGCGGAAACACGGAGAGCAGCTCCATGTCCGAGCGGAAAAGATTAATCTGCGAGGTGCCCAGTTCGCGCCAATCCACACCGTCGCGCTCAGCGCGCTCGAAGAGCGGATCATCCACGTCGGTGATGTTCTGGGCGTAATTCACGGTGTAGCCGTTATCCAGCAATTGGCGGTAAATCAGATCAAACGTCAGATAGGTCGCTGCATGGCCCAGGTGAGTGGAATCATAAGGGGTAATGCCACAGACATACATCGTGGCGGTCTCCCCCTTGATGTTGAGCTTCTTTACCTCTTCATCAGCGGAATCATAGAGGTGAAGCGGCGACGGGGCGCCAGGGACGGAATCGATGTGCGGGACAGGCCAAGATTGCATGGGCACCATCCTAACGTGTGGTCCCACCGCCGCGGGCGCATGGCCGGTTAGGGGGCAAGAACCCCGAGGCCCAGCAACAGCATGACGAGAAGCCCGACAGGAATGCGGTAGGCCGCAAACCATTCGAAGGAGTGGCTGCCCACGAACTTCAGCAGCCACGCAATAGACGCATAGCCGACGACGAATGCGATGAGCGTGCCGACGAGCAGCTGGGCGCCGGTGGCAGACTGCCCCACGGTGGGGCCGAAGGCGTCGCCAAGCGAAAACAGCCCCGAAGCCATGACCGCAGGAATGGCCAAGAGGAAGCTAAAGCGCGTCGCCACCTCGCGATCCAAGCCCAAAAAGAGGCCGCCCGAAATCGTTCCTCCCGAGCGCGAGACACCTGGGATAAGTGCCAAGCACTGGCACAGGCCCATGACGATGGCATCGCGCATCGTCAGTTCCTCGAAGCTGCGTTCCTTCTTCCCTACCCTCTCGGCGATGATGAAAACGAAAGAGAAGAGCACGAGCATGGAGGCGGTAATCCACAGGTTGCGCAGGTTATCCCTAATCAGGTCCTTGCCCAGCACGCCCAGGATGCCGATGGGAATAGAGCCAACGATGACCATCCACCCCATTTGATAATCCTGGCCGCGCTGCTCCTTGTGCACCAGGCCCACGAACCAGCCTTTCAGGATCTGCCAAATCATTCCTGCGAAGTACACGATCACCGCCAGTTCAGTACCGAGCTGGATAACCGCAGTGAAGGAGGCGCCTGCGTCTTGGCCCCAAAACAGGGTGGACACGATGCGCAGGTGTCCGGAAGAGCTCACGGGCAGGAATTCGGTGAGGCCTTGGACGAGGGAGAGGATGATGACCTGCATCCATGTCATGGCTTCAGTTGTCGCTGTTGTAGTCACCCGCGACAGCCTACTAGCGCGGTCCATGGCTTCCGGTTTCCACCACGCTGACTGCTAGGATGAGGGATCGTGAAAATGCGTCGTGTTCTGCTTTCTTCTGCCCTTCTCACCAGTGCCTGCGCTCTTGCCGCCTGCAATCCCACGGTTGGTGTTGGCGCAGATCCCAATTCCGCGGTCTATGGCAAGGCCGAACCCGCCCCCTCCCCAGCGGCCACCGAGCCGGTGGGCAACGTCGTCCCCTTCGCTGCCGTGTCGGATCTCGCCGCAGTCGGTGACGTCCTTGCAGTTCGCACCGAGGGGTCACTCGCCGTAGGTACTGCCGATGACTTCACCGAGGAGAAGGCCACCACAGTATCCGTCGATGCGAAATGTGGCGACCTGACTGCCTCCGACCAGCACTTCCTTCTCGCCTGTGGGGATAAGGTACTGCTTTTTGATCCCCAGAAGCCTGATTCCCCCCAGGAGTTGGCAGTGAATGAGGAGACGCCGGTGACGGTGGCCGCAGAGGCCTCCAGCGGCGAGGTTTTTGTGGGCTCTCGGGAGTCCACGACTATCGGGGTCTACGTGGACGGTGAACGGAGCAGCGATATCACGGTGGAAGCAGGCTCGGATCAGCTCATCTCCGTGCCTAATCCGGATGGCGCCGACGGCATCGTCCGCATCTTCAGGGAGGACTCCACAATTCAGTCGTTGGACTGGGAGAAGGATCGCGCGGGTGGACGCCTTCGCTCTGGCCAGGGCGTGGGACAGATCGCGGGCGGTGAGGGCGCCGTGGTCGTAGCTTCAGACACCGTGGGCAAACGCGTGGCCATTTACACCGCCAGCGACGTCATCCGCCTGCATCAGTACGGAAACACCGACGGCACGCCGTGGGGCGTGGCCTGGGACGCAGAGCGTTCCTTGGCTTGGGTGACCACCACTGACAACAACCTGTTGCACGCCTTCACCGTCGCTGCGGGTGTTCCGGAGTCCGTCGGCAGCATGGCCACGGTGGCGGACGCTCAGAACGTTGCCGTGCTTGGCGACGGCACCCTCGTCACCGCCTCAGCTAGCGGTGACGGCCTCCAGTTCATCAGCGATCCGCAACTCGACGAGACACCCCGCTAAATTTCACCATCCCGCCCCTTTTCATTTTCACTTCTTTTTAAGGACACCGCATGCAGTACTCAGCTCTCGACCGTGCCCGCCACGCGGCCTACCAGGCCGCGTTAAAGGGAATGTTCAAACTCAGCCCGGAACGCATCCATGGCATCATCAATAGCGGTCTCGCCGCGCTCCAGGTCGCCTCGCCGCTTAACCGTGCGCTGGGCAAGGTCGTACCGGTCACTGATCCGGTCCTGGCACAAGAGGTCTTTGGCGTGCGCTTCCCGCGCCCGCTGGGGCTGGCCGCAGGTTTTGATAAGAATGCGGCGGCTGCCGACGTCTGGTCCCCCATCGGCTTCGGATACGCCGAGCTCGGCACCATCACCCCAAAGGCGCAGCCGGGCAATCCAGCTCCCCGACTTTTCCGGCTCAAGGCTGACAAGGCCATCTTGAACCGCATGGGCTTTAACAACGAGGGCGCGCTGGCAGCTGCCCGAAATCTACGCAAGCGCCGCTATAACGATGTCGTGGGCATCAACATCGGCAAGAACAAAGTCACTGAAGCTGAGCATGCGGTGGATGACTACCGCCAATGCGCATCAGTGTTAGGGGATCTGGCCGATTATGTCGTGGTCAACGTCTCCTCCCCTAATACCCCGGGCCTGCGCGACCTGCAGGCGGTGGAATCCCTGCGCCCCATCATGGAGGCCGTGGTGGAATCGACGTACTCGCCGGTCTTGGTGAAGATTGCACCGGACCTCAGCGATGAAGATATTGATGCCGTAGCTGATATGGCCGTAGAGGTTGGACTAGCAGGCACTGTGGCCACAAATACCACCATCTCACGCGAGGGGTTGGTAACCCCGGCTGAGGAGGTCGCGGCGATGGGAGCCGGCGGCGTGTCCGGCCCTCCGGTAGCTGCGCGCTCGCTGGAGGTCCTGCAGCGCCTCCACTCCCGCGTGGGCGATAAGCTGGTTCTGATCTCGGCTGGTGGTATCTCCACCCCGGAGCAGGCGTGGGAGCGTATCACTGCAGGAGCCTCGCTGCTGCAGGGCTACACCGGCCTGATCTACGGCGGCCCGGATTGGATCCGCGACATCCACCGTGGCATTGCCCAGCAGATTCACGCTCACGGCTTGAGCAACATCTCGGAGGCTGTAGGTTCCGGCCTGGAATGGGCGGACTAGACCGCCACGGCGGTCCTAGCGCAAGGTGCGGCGGATAATGACCGCACACAACCCTGCTGCGACGGCGTACAGGAAGACCACGTACTGGCCCATCGTGGTGAGAACCGTGTTGGGAAGCGCCCGGCTGGCGATGATGAGGACGAGCGCCAGGACCAGGGCGATGATCTGCTCGCGGCTGCCCCGCTGATCGCGGCGTTGGGTGCTGAATGCGCCGACGAGAAGCGCCGCACCCACAATGGCCAGGCGGCGCCATGTCCATTCGAAGGTAGCTCCCCAGCCGTCGGTAAATATGGATACGAGCCCGAATAGCGCGAGCACGGCGGCCAGCAGCATGAAGGCGCCGCCCACGCGCAGGGCGGCGGGGATGTCTACTCCGTCGGTGGTGGGGTTGGTCTCCGGATTCTTACTCATTGTGATGAGTGTAATTGGCCCTTTTAGTGGGCTTCGTACCAGCCCCAGGTAACCGCACGGCCAAGCGTGTGGAAGAAGAGGTTGAAACCGAGGACCGTCGGGGTGGCGTCCGGATCAATATCCAACGTCTCTACGTCAACGGCGTGTACGGCGAACAAGTAGCGGTGCGGAGCATGCCCGGCTGGCGGCTGGGGTCCGTAGTAGACGCGTTGGCCGCTATCGCCTCGCAGGCTGATGACACCCTCGTGGCCGAGGTCCTCAGCAGAGCCGGCTCCAGTGGGGAGCTCGCGTACATCGGCAGGAATGTTGAAGGCCGCCCAGTGCCAGAAACCTGAGCCCGTTGGGGCGTCAGGATCAAAGCAGGTGACGGCGAAGGACTTAGTTCCCTCCGGTACGTCGGACCACGACAGCTGCGGCGACACATTCTCAGGCGCGCGGAAACGCTCCGCGATCTCTGAGCCTTCCTCGATGTCAGAGGACGTCACGGTGAAGCTGGGGACTTCCCCCAACGGTGCGTAAGGGTCCGGGCCCGGGAAACGAGAGTCAGTGGCGTAGTTCACGGTGGTATCTGAAGTGTTGCTAGTCATAGATCCCTTTGTACCGGAAAGCTATATTCAGCGCGCCGATTTAGGGTGCAGACGCCATATACAGGGCTTGCGGGTGCACCGTCCGGAACTCGCAAGAGCTAACGAACAACGTACTTCCACCGGTGTGTTTTCAACCCTTAAAAGTAACGTGAAAACATGGTGTGTAGTGCTGATTTGTGAAGTGGCACCGGTTCGGGATACAGTATTCGAGTGCCCAGCCGAGAGGCTGAACAAACACCCTAGCCCGGGTGGCGGAATGGCAGACGCGCTAGCTTGAGGTGCTAGTGTCCTATTAACGGACGTGGGGGTTCAAGTCCCCCCTCGGGCACAACCGAAACCCCGTGTTTCGCACCATCGGAAAAGATGATGTGAGACACGGGGTTCCTGCTTTCGTATGTCCGGCCCGGGGGGTAGCCCATCGGCGGGCGGCCGCCCCGACTTGGCGGCTCCCTAAAGCCCCTATCCCGCTGTAGTAATAGTGGGTTCCCGCTCTTCGACCACCGTGGCTTTCTTCTTCGACGTGACGTAGCTGTGTACTGCCTTGATCGCAATGGGAGCTACTGACAGCGCAATAATGAGCAGCATGATCTTCTCAATCGAGTTGGCGATGCCCGGAATATTGCCCAGAAAGACGCCGACGAGGTTCATAGAAAGCACCCAAGCCACTGCCCCGCTGACATTCCAGCCAATGAACTTCTTATAGCGCATCCCGGCCGTCCCGGCAGCCACCGGGATGAAGGTACGTACGATCGGAACGAACCGTCCCAGCACCAAAGCAAGAGGGCCGTGCTTGCGGAAAAAATTCTCCGCGGTGTTAAGGTACTCCAACTTGAGGAGCCGTGCATCCTGCTGAAACAAGCCGCGCCCGAAGCGGTGGCCAATCCAATAGCCCACTTGATCACCTGCAATAGCAGCCACGATACCCACGGTGATAAGCAGCCACAGTGAGACATGAAGATCGTGGCGCAGAATCGCGGCGGTCACCAAAAGGGAGTCTCCCGGAAGAAACGGAAAGAGCACGCCTGATTCGATGAATACAACGAGCGCAATTCCGCCAATCACCCACGGCCCGAACGCTTCGAGTAAGGTGGCCGCGTCCATATAGGACGTGAGGTTATGAAGAAAGTCCAAGATCCACTCCAAAAAGATCATCGGTGTCAGGACAGACACGAAAAGAAAGCAGTGCGGATGCGCACCGCTCTTCAGTATCCTCCGCGAAGTCCATATCGTATGCACTGGATTGGGGCTTGCCAGCAAGTTGGGGCGAAACTGCCAGCCCCTCCCTAGACGGCGTTGATATCTGCTTTTATTTCCTCCCCGCTAGAGCTGGGCGCGAGTATTCTTCATGCAGCCTGAATGAGGGATCAGCAGCCTTGTAGCGCTAGGCTTGAAGCCCTATGAAAACTGGTTGGGTGCGCAGCGTCGGTGACTTCTTCGTGTCACTGGGACGATCGGCATGGCAGAGCTTTCGTCGCTGGAGCTGGAAGCGGTGGGCAGCAGTAATCGTTGCCGGCGCGGCGTTGATTGTAGGTGCCGTGCTTGTCGACGTCCCCTCGCTCGCCGTGCTGCGCTCGTGGTCGGAGCACCTTGGGCCTTGGTTCGTTGTGGCCTTTACAGGGGCCTATGTTTTCTTTACGCAGTTTCCCATCCCGCGAACTGTATGGACGCTCGCCGCTGGCCTGCTTTTCGGTCCGTGGCTGGGGTTGGCCATCTCTCTCGTGGCGCTGACCATCTCCGCTACCGTTTCCTTGCTCATTGTGCGCAGCTTGCTCGGTGAGTGGATTCGTCCGCACCTCACGCACCCAGCGGTGTACGCAATCAACGCTCGACTCGACCGGCGCGGCTGGCTGGCTGTAGCGTCACTGCGGATGGTGGCGGGAGTTCCTTTTTCCTTACTCAACTATGTCGCCGCGCTGACTCCCATTTCGGTCATGCACTTCTCCGTAGCCACGCTCATCGGCTCTATCCCCACGACCGCCATCGGCGTCTTCTTCGGGGATGCGCTCACCGGCTCCACGAGCCCCTACACCATTGTCGCCTTCCTGTTAGCGGCCGCGCTCGGGGCCGCGGGGCTCATTCTTGACACGCGTTTGCCTCTTGCCCCCGGAACGCGCGGCTCGGTCAAGCGCAAGGGGTAGACTGGGCCTTGTTTCTCTCTGGAAGGAGTCCCGCACTGTGCTAGCAGTCCACGCCCGTTACCGCGGCCGCTCGGTACGCCGAGCTGATTTGGTTCAACGCTCCGCCGCTGCCTTGTCCACCCTGGAAGGCATTGGTGAATTCGAGGTTCTCGGTGTCGAGGATATCTGCGCCGTGGCCTATTCTTCTTCCGCAGTCTGCGATGTTGTGATGGCGCTGCTCGCGGACGGTGATTGGGCCATCGGCATCGGAGTTATCCCCGGCCAAGGGGCCGGTGACGCCGAAACTCGGGCGGTGGCTACCGCCGCGGTCAAAGGCTCCGCTCGTGCGGGGCACGTCTACGCCAAGGTGGATCGTCGCGGGCGGGCACAGCAAGCGCAGGATATTGCGGCGGCCTTCGCCCTTTTAGGCTTTGTCTTGAACAAGCGCACGATGGAGGGCCGCGAGGCCACCTCGCTGGTACGCGGCGGGCTGAACCAAAATGAGGCCGCTGAAGAACTGGGCATATCCAAACAGGCGATGTCCCAACGCCTGCAAGCTGCGGGCTGGGCGGCAGAGACCGCCGGCTGCCAGCTGGCGGTCAACCTCATCGACCGAGCAAATGCGGATTAGAGTAAATCCTCTTTGCTCAGCTCCGGTGTGGTGACGAAGTCCACGAGCCGCTCTACCGCACCGATCAGCGTGGAATCCAGATCCCGGAATGACGTCACGGCGTTGTAGACGCGGCTCCAGCCTTCCTTAGGGTCAGACCATCCAACACGGCGGCAGATGCCAGTCTTCCAGTCCTCTCCAAAGGGCACGTCCGGCCAGGCTCGCAGCCCGAGGCGCTCAGGTTTGACTGCTGCCCAGATATCAATGAAGGGATGCCCGGTAACGAGCACGTGCTCGCCGACCGTCTGCGTCAACCGCGTCTCCTTCGATCCTTCGACAAGGTGATCCGCCAAAACCCCTACGCGGCGTCCAGGGCCCGGCTGAAATTCGGCGAGACGTTCCTCGAGGTTGTCCAGACCTTCGAGGTATTCGACGACCACACCTTCCACGCGCAGGTCGTGGCCCCACACCTTTTCCACGATGGCGGCATCGTGGATGCCCTCGACCCAAATGCGTGATGGCGCGGCTACCTTCGCTTCCACATTTTCCACGCGGCGTGATCCTGAATTGGACTTGCGGGGTGCTTGCTTTTCGACGTAGCGGGTCAGCGTAACCGGCTGCCCCTCCAATAAAAATCCACCTTTGACGAGTTTGAAGACACGTGCGTTTCCGTGCCGATCCTCGAGCCGCACTACTGGGCCCCACACGGTCTTGTCAACGCCTAAGACCGCTCCCACAAAATCATCACCGCGAACCTCGACCACCATGCCTGGTTCTGCGGGTACCTCGGGGTACTCCGTCTTCTTGTTGCGTGCATGTCCGGCAAAAATATCGCCGCCATAGGGGTCCCGGGAATTCAAGCTCATAGCGGTCTACCCTATCGTCTACACTGTCCAGCCATGGATATGCGCGCCGAAGTCTGGTCCCCTCTACAAAACGTTGCCGTGTGGCTTGGAGCGTGGTTGTGGGGCCAGGAATCTACCGATGACTTCCTCGACGCTCTCACTGAGCTTGGCGGCGAGCAAGTAGCCGCTGACGGTAAGCCTTTCGTTAATGTTATGTCACTTCTAAGGCGCGAGTCGGCCGCGATCATCGAGCGCGGTGAACGCGAGCCATTGCTGCGGCTGGTCCTTTCTGGGCCCGGCGAAGCGCCGGCTCTTCCGGCGGGATCCGAGTCCGCTCAAGCTGCGGTCGAAAACCCGGCCGGCGCCATCGTTGTGCGCACCAACGATCCTGATAGGAATTTAGTGCTTATCCCCACCTACATCGCAGGTGTGACGCGGTGGACGGTGATTGAGGAAACGGACCCGTTGCCCTCGCCCGCGTGGCTGAGCCCAGGAGAAGCGGATGCGCTGCTGAGCACTGCAACGAATGAATCGGCCTCTCTCATCGAAGCAACGGGGTATCGCAGCGATGCTCTCCCCAACCCGCGGCTGACCGTAGGTACGCTGAGCGACTTCTACGACACCCCGGGCTTGCCCTCAGCGGTGCCGGGGCGTGCGGCAAAGCTCTTTGCTCGGGCTGACCGGGTTGCTGCCATTATCGAGACGGTGACTGATCGAGTCCAAGACCACAGCCTCGATCCGCAGCTTCTGCGCCTGTGGCGCCACATCCGCCAAGCGCGCATGGCGGGAGTGGCCTACGCGTTAAGCGAATTCGCACGCTAGTGAGGCTTGCGCAGCGACCAAATATCGCAGCAACCATCGGCGCAGGGCTCGCCGTTGACCGTGCACCCCTGCACTGTGACCTCGCCGAGGGACGCGGGCACACTGCCCTGCTCTAGTTCCTCGATCAGATCCACGATCAGCGATGCAAAGCGCTCAGACGGCCCGGCGGTGCGGGTGCGGTAGACACTGACGCCCATCGCATCGGCGGCCTGCTTGAGCTCGGAATCGAGATCCCAGATAACCTCCATGTGATCAGAGATGAATCCGATGGGACAGACGACGACGCCGTCGACGCCTTCCTCATCGTGGATCCGTGTGGTGTGGTCTACGATGTCTGGTTCCAGCCACGGTGTGGCCGGGTTACCAGAGCGCGATTGCCACACGAGGTCATAGTCCTTAACGCCGGCCGCCTCGGCGACGAGGCGAGAGGCCTCCGCCACTTGGCGGGAGTAAATATGTTTATCCCCTTCGGCACCTCCAACCGCATCGTGTGCCGTGGGCACCGAGTGCGCAGTGAAGAGCATGCGAGTGCGAGCCAGCTTGTCGTCCGGAACCTGCGCGTAGGCCTCCCGGACAGCGGCAGCCATTTCCTCTACAAACTTCGGGTGATCGAAGAACTGGCGCAGCTTGGTGAAGGTTATGTCTGGAAGGTTGTTCTCCTCAACGTGCTGACGCAGGGCAACGATGTCTTCGTTGTATTGCCGGCAGGCGCTGTAGCCGCCCCAGGCCGAGGTGGCAAACACGGCGACGCTGCGCACTCCGTCCGCTGCCATCTGGTCAACGGCCTCTGTTCCAAAGGGATGCCAATTGCGGTTGCCAAAATAGACAGGCAGATTATGTCCGCGGCTCGAAAGCTCCGCAGAGATATTAGCGATGATCTCTCGATTCAATGCATTGAGAGGGCTTATGCCGCCGAAATGGAAGTAGTGCTCCCCCACCTCTTCGAGGCGCTCACGAGGGATGCCACGGCCGCGGGTAACGTTCTCCAAAAACGGAACGACCTCCTCGTTTCCTTCCGAGCCACCGAAAGAAAGAACGAGGAGGGCGTCAAATGAGGAGGGCACCGAATCGGTGCTGTGGGCGTTGCCCTGGGCAGTACGCAGTGTGTCAGTCATGCAGCCCAGTCTAGCAACGCACCCTCCTAGATCAGGCGCACGGCATAGGGGGCCATGCCGCCTTGGCGTACGGGGGTGATACTCACGTTTTGACCGGATTGTGGGGCTTCAACCATGGTGCCATCACCAAGATAGATAGCCACGTGATGGTTGCCGCTAGGGCCATAGAAGATAAGGTCGCCGCGCTCCATTTCGCTCGGGGAAATCTTCGTTCCCTTCTGGTACTGGTATCCGGTGTAGTGCGGTAAGGAAATACCCACGCCGGCGAAGGCATACAGAACCAGCCCCGAGCAGTCGAAACCAACCTTGTTGTAGTCACCGTGGGAGTCTGCAACGCCTCCATCACGGATGCCCTTGGTAGGGCCATTTGCGTCACCGCCGCCCCACGCATACGGAACACCGACTTGAGAGGTGGCACGCTCAATCACGGTCTCAATCTTCGCTTCGCGGGAGGCGTCGCCCAGCGTCGCGGACGCCTTCTTCGTCACACTGTCGGTTGTATCAAGCTCTTCGAGGACGCCGGACAGATCGGAGGCAAGAGAATCCTCGTCCTCAGTGGACGTGATCGTGGATGCCGAATCACTTGTCGACGTCTCGGTGGATCCCGCCGCCGTGGATCCCGTGCTCTCCCCTTCGCCCTGAAGGGCAAAGAGCTTCGAAGAGCCCTGCACCAGCGCGTCGATCTCGTCCTGGGTCAAGCTGTTGTTGTGGTTAGGCTGGGACGCCGCCACCATCGAGGCGACGGTTCCAACTACGCCGATGCCGAGGGCAACAGTCTCAGGATCGATGTCACCCGGATCAAAAGAGCTGCCGCCTCGGGGCTGCCCTGTCTCCTTCTTCTCAGAGCCCGTTGCGCGAGTAGAAGACAGCTCCTGCACGTTTGGATCCGAAGCAACCGCGTCTGCAGCGCTTGAAAGTTCCTTCATCTCCTCCGCAGAGGCCGCAGGGGTCGAGCGCTGTGCTTGGAGCGTAGGAGTCTTGGCTTCAGAGGCCGAAGGGCCAGCCGGCGCGTTGGTCGTGGACTCGGCGGCAGTCGTTGTGCTGGCGGGCTCGGACGGGGCTACCGTGGGCTCATCGGCGTCGTCGGCGGCCTCGGTGGCGTCCTGCGTATCGCCCTGCACCTCCGATGTCAACGCTTCATCGTTGACTTCTGTTCCAGCCTCAAGGGTTGACGCTTCATTTTCGTCAACCTCCTTAGCTTGATTGAGGGCCTTATGGAGAGCGGAGAGTTGTGAGAGAAGATCATCGCGCTCGGATGCCGAATCCTTGATGGAGGCTTCGGAGGCGGTGAGCTGATCGCGTGCTGCGGTCTCGGCATCAGCGGCCCGGTCTGCGCGCTCCTCAGCAAGCTGCTGGGTCTTGCGCAGCTGAGATTCCTTATTGGCCTTTTCCGTCCGCTGTTTTTCCAAGTCACGCAACACGGCCTGTTGCTTATCGGATTGTGAACGTAGATAGGACTGACGCTCAAGCATATCCGAGCGGGCATCCTTACCTGCTGCATGCGCAACAGTGTCGGAGGTATTGGCGCGGCGGTAGGCCGAACGTGAGACCTCGTCCAACTTTGCTTGCGCATCCGCGACATCCGCCTGCGCGGCGTCGAGTTGCTCGCGCGCCGTCGTGGTCCCCTGGCGTGCCTGGGCCGCCTTGGTCCGAGCGTCGTTGAGATCGACGAGCGCCCGGTTCACAGATTCGCGTTGGATACCGATGGCCGCTTCAGCTTGAGCGATACGTTCCTCGATCTGCGCGATGGCGCCGGCGAGGTCAGCGATGGACGGATTATCGGAGGATAGCAGGGAGTCGATGTTGAGCTGCTCAGGTTCCGCCGCCACTGCAGGAGTGAGCGAGGAGGCAGTAGATAAGGCTGCAGTGGTCGCAATAGCAGCGAAGGCTGCTTTGAAGCGCCGGAAGCCGAAGGATGATGTGGTGGCCACGAGAGTTATCTCCTAGACACCTACCCATGTAGTTGTGCATCCCTACAGTATTTCCTCATGGCTGGGCGAAGCCGGATGCGGCAGCAGAAAACGCCGCTGGGACTTGAGGTTGCTTCTTCGCCGATAGCGAGTAGGTACTGCGGGGTGCGTCGCCTCCCCAACCACTTCGAAGCTGAAAGGTTGCATGCGTGCCTAAGGAAAGCCGTGCGCTTCCTAGAGTTACGCCTTCGAGGCTGATGAAGCGGTGATGGATACGCGAACAAGAGTGGTCGAACGAGGCATGTACGTCCTGGCGCAGGCAGGAGTATTCCTGCGTTCGTGCCCCTAAAGGGCACTGTGTTCTGCCAACAACGGAGACACTAAAGGTACTGCGCAGGCGCTGTGTGTACACCAACGTCTCATCAGACCGCCGTCCCAATCTTCCAGTTGCAGAGCGTCCCTCGCTCGATAGCGAGTACGCCTAGGACTAGCCGCGATCCGACGACGAAGGGGCACACCTCTGGCTGAGGGCCACGTCTCTCACGGTTCCTCCTCGCTGGACGCCGCGCTCGTGAAAGCAGCAACTCGCGCCCACATGGCACGAGTGCCCGCCTCCATGGCTGGCACCCAACCGGAAACCGGAAGAGCATACGGCCGCTTCTTGCCCGCTACAAAGACGCGCACAATGAAGTGTGTGAAGCCTCTTCCACTCGGAAGGTAGGTGTTTCGATTTTTAAAAGTTGAACACTGGTACCGACTGCCTCGGGCAAACTGTTCCGCTACTCGCGTCAGCAGTGACACGACGTTCATCCACCAGGCGGTGAACCCCAACTGTTCCCTTCGCTCGTGGCGTGCTTCCCCACATACCCGTGCGACAAATCAATTGAGAGTCAAGGCTTGGTCCATGAACGTATGGAGCAATAGTCAACCCGTGAGTCGATACGTGAACCATACGTCACCGACACTCCATCTCGCACACTTTCCTCAATTTTCACATCAGCCACGTGCGGGCACAGGGCATGACAGGAGCACCTAACCTGCAATGACTTTGTTACCAAGGTGTGATTGTGATGTTTATCACGTTCGAGTAACGCCTACTTGTAAGGTCTGCTTTCGGGGCTACCTGGCAGTGAATGTACGGTGTCACGCCTTGAGGCTTGTCTCACCGACCGCTCTCGTGGTTGCTCCGGATCGCTACATTCGCCCTTCATGGCGGCCTGGGGCACGAAATTCCAACGGGACCACGTGACCCTTGGTGAAATTTCACGGCCCGGCATGCCTCTCAGTAGTGGATGCCTTGTCGTTCGGCGCGCGACGCCAACCACTCCCCCGCTTCGAAAGTAAAGGGATAGTGGTTGACTTTTGTCACTTCCCCACTCCCCCTGCCGTCAAGCCCCAACGAGTAGCGAAGTGCGCGCCGTAGTTATTCCGCCTATTTTTCGGCGATCAAATTGTGCCGAGCAGACGCGCGGAAGGCTATCCATCCGACGGCCGAAGCGAGGCAGAAAAGGAGCCCCAGAATGATTCCCCATGGTGCCGAAAAATGGTCAGCGGTGGCATAGAAATCATTGAGCAGCGTGACCTGATCGAGACCGGTTGGCAACGCATCTTCGGCCGCCTCCAAGGTTGCGCGGTCATAAGAATTGCTCACCGCGGAGACCTTCATGGGCGCCTGCAAGATGACAGTGTCTAGCCCTGTCTGTCGCTGGAGGGTTGTCGCTAAGTCGCGGAGATCCGGAATCTTCTCCGGGAAGACGTCAACCACTGCGATACCGTGTCCGGGTTGTAATGAGGCTGAGATGTGGGCCTGGAGGTCGTCGTCAAGCGCCAGCTCCGGATTAGAGAAGGCAACGCCGTCGGCTGACAGCTGTGCGGCAATATCGTCTACATTTACGTTCGCCGGGATCATTTGCCACTCCTCGTTATCTTGTAGCGCTTCGGTTCCCCAGATTCGTGGTCGAGCCTAAACCGCCGGACCCGGGCAAGCTTCGCGACGCGCCGCTACCCCCGAAATGGATGAAACAGAACGCGCGTACTGTTATAGTGGTGTCGACCGAGGGTTCTTACATCTACAATGTATTAGAGAACATGCGTGTTCAAAGATCGTCGACACGCTTGGCCTCCTGAAAGGTCAGTGCTAGTCGGATAGTTCGACGAACCCTCGACAAGTGTTCGATAACCCACAAGCGAAAAGCAAGGAATGGAGCTCCTTATGACTGAAAGCCTGAACTCCTTCGGCGCCAAGAAGACTCTTGAGGTCAACGGTAAGTCTTATGACTACTTTGACATCAACGCAGTCGAGGGCCTGGAGAAGCTTCCGTACTCCCTCAAGGTTCTGGCTGAGAACCAGCTGCGCTACGAGGACGGTAAGAACGTAACCAAGGATCACATCAACGCTTTGGCCAATTGGGATCCGTCCGCTGAGCCGGATACTGAGATTCAGTTCACCCCGGCCCGCGTTCTCATGCAGGACTTCACTGGCGTCCCTTGCGTGGTGGACCTCGCAACCATGCGTGAGGCTATCACCGCACTCGGTGGCAAGCCGGACCAGGTGAACCCGCTCAACCCGGCCGAGATGGTTATTGACCACTCCGTCATCGTCGAAGCCTTCGGCTCTACTGAAGCCCTCGAGAAGAACGTGGAGATCGAGTACGAGCGCAACCAGGAGCGCTACCAGTTCCTACGCTGGGGTGCTGAGAACTTCTCCAACTTCCGCGTTGTCCCCCCGGGAACCGGTATTGTCCACCAGGTCAACATTGAGTACCTCTCCCGCGTGGTCTTCGACAACGACGGTCTCGCATACCCGGATACCTGCATTGGTACCGACTCCCACACCACCATGGAGAACGGCCTGGGCATCCTGGGCTGGGGCGTTGGCGGCATCGAGGCAGAGGCAGCGATGCTGGGCCAGCCGGTGTCCATGCTGATCCCGCGCGTTGTGGGCTTCAAGCTCACCGGCGAGATTCCGACCGGCGTGACCGCTACCGACGTGGTTCTGACCATCACCGAGATGCTGCGTCAGCACGGCGTGGTTCAGAAGTTCGTTGAGTTCTACGGCAACGGCGTGAAGGCTGTGCCGCTGGCCAACCGCGCCACCATCGGTAACATGTCCCCCGAGTTCGGCTCCACCGCTGCGATCTTCCCGATCGACGAGGAGACCATCAAGTACCTCGAGCTCACCGGTCGCCCACAGGAGCAGATCGACCGCGTCGAGGCATACGCCAAGGCACAGGGTATGTGGCTGGAGCAGGATGCTCCGGAGGCAGAGTACTCCGAGTACCTCGAGCTGGACCTGTCCACCGTGAAGCCGTCCATCGCTGGCCCGAAGCGCCCGCAGGACCGCATCCTCCTCTCCGAGGCCAAGGAGCAGTTCCGTAAGGATCTGCCGACCTACGCTTCCGGCGAGGTTGTTGCCGACGAGTCCACCGTTGAGGCCAAGCGCATGACCGCCGAGGGCGGCGACGAGAACTCCCTCGTTGACGTGACCGGTGGCCTGAACAAATCCCGCGCAGGCGAGGGTGAGTCCGCTGCCAAGGGCGGCTCCGGCCGCCAGTCCAACCCGGTGACCGTCACCTCCCCGAACGGCGGTGAGTACACGCTGGACCACGGTATGGTTGCCATCGCTTCCATCACCTCCTGCACCAACACCTCCAACCCGTCCGTTATGGTCGGCGCTGGTCTTATCGCACGTAAGGCTGCTGAAAAGGGCCTGAAGTCCAAGCCGTGGGTTAAGACCATTTGTGCTCCGGGTTCCCAGGTTGTGGATGGTTACTTCCAGCGCGCAGACCTCTGGAAGGATCTAGAGGCCCTGGGCTTCTACCTCTCCGGCTTCGGCTGCACCACCTGTATCGGTAACTCCGGCCCGCTGCCGGAGGAGATCTCCAACGCCATCAACGAGCATGATCTGGCTGCTACCGCGGTGCTTTCCGGTAACCGTAACTTCGAGGGCCGTATTTCCCCGGACGTCAAGATGAACTACTTGGCTTCCCCCATCATGGTCATTGCCTACGCTATTGCGGGCACCATGGACTTCGATTTCGAGACCCAGCCGCTGGGCCAGGATCAGGATGGCAACGATGTCTTCCTCAAGGACATCTGGCCTTCTCCGCAGGAGATCGAGGACACCATCCAGCAGGCCATCTCCCGCGAGCTCTACGAGGCTGACTACGCCGACGTGTTCAAGGGCGACGACGCATGGCGCAGCCTGGATGTCCCGGAGGGTGAGACTTTCAAGTGGAACGAAGACTCCACCTACATCCGCAAGGCACCGTACTTCGATGGCATGCCGACTGAGCCGGAGCCCGTTCAGGACATCAAGGGCGCTCGCGTCCTTGCAAAGCTCGGTGACTCCGTGACCACCGACCACATCTCCCCGGCCTCCTCCATTAAGCCGGGTACCCCGGCCGCTCAGTACCTCGATGCCAACGGTGTGGAGCGCCAGGACTACAACTCCCTGGGTTCCCGTCGTGGTAACCACGAGGTCATGATGCGCGGTACGTTCGCTAACATCCGCCTCCAGAACCAGCTGGTCGACGTCGCCGGTGGCTACACCCGCGACTTCACCCAGGAGGGCGCACCGCAGGCCTTCATCTTCGACGCCTGCGAGAACTACAAGGCAGCCGATATCCCGCTGGTTGTCCTGGCAGGTAAGGAGTACGGCACCGGTTCCTCCCGTGACTGGGCTGCTAAGGGCACCAACCTGCTGGGCGTAAAGGCCGTTATTACCGAGTCCTTCGAGCGCATCCACCGCTCGAACCTCATTGGTATGGGCGTTATTCCGCTGCAGTTCCCGGAGGGCGAGTCCCACGAGTCCCTCGGCTTGGACGGCACCGAAACCTTTGACATCGAAGGTATCGAGGCTCTCAACGAGGGCGGCATTCCGAAGTCGGTTCACGTCACCGCCACCAAGGAATCCGGCGAGACCGTTGAGTTTGATGCCAAGGTTCGCATCGACACGCCTGGTGAGGCCGACTACTACCGCCACGGCGGCATCCTGCAGTTCGTTCTGCGCCAGATGGTCAAGGCCTAAACCAACCTTGCCCACCATGCAGGTTCCCCGGAAACGGGGTGGCCTGCATAGTTAGGCGGATAGGCCAGCCAGCAACATAGAGTGCTGGCTGGCCTTTCTGCTTCCCGCCCCACATACTCCACATACTTCCGTCACTCGTCTATCCCCCAGCCGCGCTTTAAGGAGCTTTTCCCCACCATGCCGATTATGAGCGACTCCGAACTGAACCGCCGCCGCCATGACATTCTGGTCGGTGCACGCAGATGCTTCGCTGAGCACGGCTATGAAGGTGCCACAGTTCGACGCCTCGAAGAAGCCACGGGTAAATCGCGCGGGGCTATCTTTCACCACTTCGGCGATAAAGAGTCTCTCTTTTTGGCCCTGGCTCGGGAAGACGCGGCCCGCGAGGCCGAGGTCGTAGCAAACAACGGTCTCGTTGAGGTAATGAGCGAGATGCTGCGTCACCCAGAGCGCCATGACTGGCTTGCTACCCGGCTTGCTGTGACCTCGATGCTGCGTACCGATCCCTCCTTCGCTGCTCGGTGGCATG
The DNA here is from genome assembly GCF_039907205.1 of Corynebacterium sp. c25Ua_47. NCBI lineage: Bacteria > Bacillati > Actinomycetota > Actinomycetes > Mycobacteriales > Corynebacteriaceae > Corynebacterium > Corynebacterium sp. c25Ua_47. The sequence continues at coordinate 117,640 of NZ_JASBOH010000002.1, forward strand.
AAGAGCAGCAGGTTTTGGATAAGGCGGTCCGTGCGCGCTTGGAATCAAACGCCGAGAAAGGCCGGCTGCGCGACGACGTCTCTATTGATACCCTCGTGACTTATCTAGAGACCTTCATGGACGGTTTTATCAACCGCCTAGCGCTCGGGGACACGAAGAATCTAGAACAGGTGTTGTCCTTAGTAGAGCAATCGATTCGTGGCCCACACGCCGGTCACTAAGCGCTTAACACTCAGTGCCGGAGTGTGGTTGACGCTACACTGTGGCGCATGGACCATACTCCCCTACAGCTTCCGCGGACGCAGTGTGGAATTAGTCTGAACGCCACACCCCGGCTTGCTCCGAAAGAACAGCGCGCCCACGATGCTCAGCCGAGCCCGCGAATGGACAATTCAGGTCTTCGCGAGGTCATCGAGGAGGCTGGGCCCCAGCCTGGGCGCCTGAAGCTCAGCGACCTGGCAGTCTGGGTCATCATAGGTCTAGTTGGACTATTTATGTGCAACATGACGTTCTCTTTCTTCGCTGGTGATTTTGGTCCTCCGCGATTCAGCTTCTCTGACATCGGCATATTTTCGCTAATCCCTATCATTTTGTGTTTCCTCAGCGCGACCTTTGTCGCTGTGAGCCTGTGGAACATCCTCAAGGAAATCGGTAAAGCTCGGCGTTTGCGCACCGCGTGGCGCAATGGCTGGGTAGAATACCGTCCCGCTCTCATCGGTGAGTTGGTTTACCTGCGCAGCAAAACCGAAGGTCCCGATGATCGTGAACGGACCTATTTCTATTACTCCGCGCCGCTCATGATCCTTCAACCAGACGGCGCACTGGCGAAGGCCATGTCCGGTGAGTTCCGCGCAAACAACCCGAACTGGTTGAGATCACGTGGCGCTGCACTGGCAGAGGGCTCCCGGATCGCTACCGTGGATACTGCGAACAATAATGGCTGGACCGTCGCTGCTTACCGCACCGACGGAACGAGCTCGGAGGCGGAACTCTCCAATGGACTCACCGGCCGCCAAGTTGATGCCGTTCTCCACTTCGCCGAACAGCATTGGGTGCGCTAAGCCGCTGTTCGATTGGTTGGCCCGCCGCCCAACACGGGTCCTACTCCCCATTGGGTGTTGAACCGACGAGAAAGGCAGCTCTAACCCCTTTACACTGTGATCCATGACGCAATCTTCTATTCAATTGCCTCGGTCACCGCTGAAATTTGATGCAGCCAGCGCCGGCTCCCTCGCGCCTAAGGAATTAAAGGAGCACGATCAGCAACCGAACCCTAACGTGGACCGCAGCGGTATACGCGAAGCTATCAATAGTGTCGGGCGACCGATCGGCCATACGAATCTCGGCGCGATCATCTTTGGATTCATCTTCATCTCCATGGGTGTCATGTCCCTATTCTTCACAGTGTTCCATGTGCTATTCCTCTTTGTCCTATTTCCGGGCGCAGACGGAACGAACGGCGGGATACCAATAGCCAGCATTATCAACGGGCTTGCCGCACTGGTATTCATCTTTGTCGGAGTCATGCTCGTGCGGGGTCGCTGGGGAAGGAGAACTAGGTTGCGGACCGCCTGGGCGAATGGGTGGGTTGAGTACCGTCCTGCGTTAATCGGGGAGCTCGTCTACAAGCGCCGCGTCGACTACAACGACAACACCGACTACTATTACACCGCCCCGATACTCATCTTGCAGCCAGACGGCTCGTTGACAAAGGGCATGACAGCGGAGTTCATCGCTCCGAACCCGAATTGGCTGAAGCTTCGCGGCCGGCTGCTCGCCGATGGCCCCCTTGTCGCCACCGTTGACTTCAACCACAATAACGGCTGGAGTGTGGTGGGATACCGCGCCGACTCGGACAAACCGCAACTAGAACTCCAGCATGGTCTGCGCAAGAAGAACATCGAGGCGGCGCTGTCTTTTGCTGAGCAGAACTGGGTAAAAGGTTAACGCTCAACAGCGTGCCATCGTGACGCCCACCTTCTTCAGGAGCCCACCACAATGTCTCAGCAAGCGATAGCCCCCTTCGACTTTCCGGATCATGAATACTCCGAAAGGCTCATTCCTCGTAGCTTAAGGGAAGTATCTTCGCCAAACCCTTCTCCTACAACAGCTGCCGTCGGTCGCGCCATTGCCGCAGCTGGGCCACTGCCGGGTGGATCCACATCTGGATGGAAGAACCTGCGAACCAACCTCATCGTGGCGGTAGTGCTACTCGCTATCGCGATATCAGCCATTATCGGCGAAGATACGTCCATCAGCTCGGGGTGGAAGGGATTGGCCGTCGCAGTCTTTGTCCTCGTGCTCGTGGTCGCGGCAGGGAGACAGATTCGGTCCATTCGCAGTTCAACGTGGGGCGCACGCCGACTGGGCACCGCCTCAGAAAAAGGCTGGATTGAGTACTATCCCGCTCTGCTCAGCGAGATCTGGCAGACCGGTCGGCACGTGCCGCATGCCGATCCCACCGAGTACTACTACAAAGCCAAGGTGCGCCTCTTCCTCCCCGACGGCACAGTTCAAGAAATCATCAGCGACGAGTTTGAATCCCACACGTCTCCCCGGGCCTTCCGCGAGCAAGGTATTGCCGTGGTGCGCTTCCAAAGCCAAGCTACCTTCGAGCACACCACGGGGTGGTACATCGCCGCCCACCTCGCTACTAAACCTTTTCGCCAGGCGAGCTTGCACAACGGTCTGACCCGCGAGCAAGTAAGTGCCGGGCTTAACACCGCGGCTTCTCCTGCATCCTAGATGTCCTTAACGCTGCCTTCACCATCGATGAACTCCAGAGGCGAGGCTGGGAAGCTATCGCGGCGAGCAACCTCAGCGACAACCTCGGCGACAAGCTCCCGGGAAGTCGTCATGTCGCTCGTGCGCTCGGCGTCGTTATCGAGCACAGTAATGCCCTGGGAAGGCTCTTCCGTGAGCGCTGCAGGACCCAGAATGAGGTAGTTGAGATCCGTCGAATTCAGCTTATTGTCTACGGCCTTCTTGGACTCCACGTAGGCGTACCACTTCTCATCCGCAGGATCGGTCGTGTTCTCCGTAGCTCCCATATAGGAAATCATCACGTAGGCCGGGGTGTGCTTTCCCTCCTCCGTTAGCTTCTCCAAGCCAGCGATGGAGGCAAGTGCGGCATCGCGGTCGACTGCCCACGTCACTTCCGCGCCCGCGCGGCCACCGTTTCCAGCGCCCCACACGACGACGTCATAGTCAGCCAAAAGCTTTGCCCAGTCCTCGACAGAAAGCTCGGTGAGATCGCGCACTACTGCGGTGGCACCGAGGGCTTCTATATCGGCAACCTGGTCGGGGTTACGGATAAGGGAATGGACGGTGAGATTGGCGTCGACAAGCTTAGGCGCCGCCAATAGCCCAACCTTTCCGTGGCCGCCGATGTACAAAACCTTCTTGCGTGCAGTTGTTGTCGTATCAGTCATGTGCGCCACCGTACGCGCTATCTGATCTCTCTGCAGGACCCCAGAGCAGCTGGAAAAACGTACAGGCTACAATCTAGTCATGATCGCCATCATGACTGTTACCGGTGTCGATAACACCGGCATTATCTCCGCCGTGTCCACCGCCCTCGCAGAACTTAACGTCAATATCGTTGACGTCTCCCAGACGCTCATGTCTGAGTACTTCACCATGATCTTGCGCGTCGAATTCGATGAGAACGAGGTCAGCATTCAACAGCTCCAGGAGCGGATGAACACCGTCGGTGAGTCCATCAAGCAATCCATTCGCGTGCAGTCGGAAGCGCTGTTCACCGCAATGAACGAGATTTAGGGACGATAACCAGTCATGCTTAACCGCTTCAATACCGCCAGTATTCTCGACACCATCGAGATGATTGAGAAGTACCGTCTCGATATCCGCACCGTCACTATGGGCATTTCGCTGCTCGGCTGTACGCGCCCCACCATGGAAGCCACCGCCGAGGCCGTGTACGACCTCGTGACCTCCCGCGCCGCACACCTGGTTGAGGTTTGCGAGGGAATCGAGGCCGAGCTCGGCATTCCGATCGTCAACAAGCGCATCTCTGTCACCCCTATTGCGCTCATCGTGGCCGGCGTCGAGGGAAGCCCCGTGGACGTCGCCCGCGCTCTGGACCGTGCGGCAGCCGCGACCGGCGTCGACTTCGTCGGCGGCTACTCCGCGCTCGTCGAAAAGGGCGCAACGACCGCCGAAAAGGCGCTTATCCGTTCCATTCCGGAAGCCCTGGCAGAGACGAACCTGGTCTGCTCCTCGGTGAACATCGCTTCCTCCCGCGCCGGCATCAACATGAATGCCGCGGCACAGATGGGACGCATCATCAAGGAAGCTGCCGAGCTCACCAAGGATCGCAGCGCCATCGGCTGCGCCAAGCTCGTGATCTTCTCCAACTCCGTGGGCGATAACCCCTTCATGGCCGGTGCCTTCCACGGCATTGAGGAGCCGGACTGCGTCGTGTCCGTCGGTGTATCGGGCCCAGGCGTGGTCGATCGCGCGCTTGGCTCCCTTGAGGGCGCCACCCTCAACGAGGTTGCAGAAGAGGTCAAGAAGGCAGCCTTCAAGGTCACCCGCGCCGGCCAGCTCGTGGGTGAAATGGCTTCGGAGCGCCTCGGTGCCCCGTTCGGCATCATTGACCTCTCCCTTGCTCCCACCGCAGAGCTGGGTGACTCCGTCGCGCACATCCTGGAGCACATGGGCCTCGACCAGGTGGGCACGCACGGCACCACGGCAGCGCTCGCATTGCTTAACGACGCAGTCAAGAAGGGCGGCATGATGGCCTGCTCCCGCGTGGGTGGTCTGTCGGGTTCCTTCATCCCGGTTTCCGAGGACAAGGGCATGATCGATGCGGTGCGCACCGGTGCCATCTCCATCGACAAGCTGGAGGCCATGACCTCGATCTGCTCGGTGGGCTTGGATATGATCGCCATCCCGGGTGATACCTCTGCTGAGATTATCGCCGGCATGATCGCTGATGAAGCCGCCATTGGTGTGATGAACCATAAGACGACCGCCGTGCGCGTCATTCCTGCCCCAGGCACCAAGGCTGGCGACGAGGTCAACTTCGGCGGCCTTCTAGGCTACGCTCCGGTCATCCCGGTCAACCAGGTGGGCAACTCCACCTTCATCAACCGGGGTGGCTTCATTCCGGCGCCGGTGCACGGTTTCCGCAACTAGTCAGCGGACGAAAATCTGCATCGCCCTCCCAATAATCACGTAAACCAACAAGTGCTGACCTCTGTACACCACAGGGTCAGCACTTGTTGGCCATTCACCTCAACTCCCCCGATTAGCTGCAGGTAATCTTCACTTCGAATGGCTTCGTTTCCCCGGTGGTTGGATTACTCCCATTAGACAAAAGTCCTTCACCCGACATCGTGTAGGTGTCGCCTTCCTTCGATGCCGTGGCGGAACCCATCGGGCTGCTCTCGGCGTATGCCAGCGTGTTACCCTCCCCATCTACCATTCCGAGAGCCTTGACCGTTAGGTTTTCATCAGTACTAAGCACGGCGGTAATGCTGGCTGTACCAGCCCCTTCGGGTGCTACGGTCAGGTTCATCGAACCAGCTGCCTCTTGGCATAGGATAGTTTCGTTTTCAACCTCGATCGCCTTTCCATCGACCGTGGCTTCATAGCTGCCGCCTGTTGAGCCGGCCTGATCGTCTGATCCTGCAGTGGACTCAGCGTCGGAGTCAGTGCTATCGGCAGACTCGGAGGTTGCGGCGGAATCTACGTTGGTGTCTTCGGAAGTTTGCTCACCTCCAGCTGCAGCTTGGGTGGTATCAACTGCTGATTTCTCACTGACGTCACTGTCAGATTGTGAACACGCGGCGAGCGTTGTCAACGCGATAGCCGCTACAAGAGACGTAATAGACTTAGCTACTTTCATTGGCTTTCCCTTCTTTGAGTTTGGCCACTCATGCGTGACGCAGATAACACAAACACTAGTGAAGGTTCGTTTAGCGGGGCGCAAACATGCTCCCCCACGCGGGGGTAATCATGCTCAATGCTGTTGATCAATGAAGAGTGACGCCCCCTTCGACTAGTTCACTCCACTGACCGCTTGACCCTCACACAATGTGAGGGTTTAGTTTGGTCCTATGAAGATTTCAGACGTTGCCGCGGTCGCTGGTTGTTCAGTGCGATCCGTGCGCCATTTGCACGAGACGGGTGCGGTTCCCGAACCAGCACGCACCAGCGGAAACTATCGCGATTACTCGATCTCCGATCTCGCCGCAGTTGTTCGTGCGCGAGCACTGATCGACGCCGGCGTTGCCGTTGCTGATGTCTCCTCTCCCGACGCCATCGAGCGCTCGTTCGCCATTGTGGACGAAAAAATCGCTCGTCTGCAGCGACAACGTGAGAAGCTGCGTGCTTTGGCCGCAGCACCTCATGGAACCCCCAACGATATTCGAGAGTCCTTGAGCGAAGTTATCGAAGACCCAGCAATGCTGCAGCTGGAATTGGACTCCTGGGATCTCATGGCGCTTACCGGCGTCGCTACATCAGCGACCTGGGAACAGCTTCGAAAGAACCTCGCTGACGACGATTGCCGTGCAGTTCTCCGCAGAGTTGAAACCTTGTGGCGAGAGCTTGGCTCGCTGTCCCCGCGTGATCGTCGGGTTGCGCTTATCGTCGAGACGCTGCGCAACATGGGCGAACACGGGTTGATGCGAGGAATCTACCCAACGCTGCTGCCTGGCAACGCTTCGCTGACCGTGACTGATGCGCCGACGACTGGTGCGCAAGGTGCAGCACTCGAGGCTTTGGCTGGAGACTCACGTGACTAGCGTCTGGCGATGTGTAGAAAAGCATCCTGGATTTCGCCTTGCCAAGTATGAATTGGGCCTCTACCGGGATCTGTGGCGCTGGATACGAGGACAAACGCTGCTTCCAGTTGGCGCCGTGGCACTTCCCCACCCTCCTGGAAGGCTCCAAATGCTTGGCTTCATTACTGCGATATTGCTGGTTGAAATGGTAGTTGTTCACCTTCTTTTGCCTGCGGGCGTTCTGCGAATTGTGGCATTGCTGTTGTCGCTGTGGGCCATCATCTTTGTGTGGGGCCTGATTGCCGCTGAACGCATTCGCCCCAGTTATGTCACCGAGAATCTCACGGTATTGCGGCGCGGGAAAACAATCTTCGTTGAGGTACCGATGTCTCTAGTCCGCAGCACACAGGCGGAACGCACCTTCGAATCAGCGGTTGTCCTTAGCAACGACGAGCTCATAGTAGGCGGCCCAGCCGGGACCGATACTCTCCTGCTCCTCAGCAAGCCTGTCCAGGCATCACCAGATCGCTACCCATGGCAGCGCGCTCGCTCGATGGAGGTTACGAAGGTGCGCTTTTATGGTGCTGCTTCTCGGTAGTCGCTAGCGTTGCGTAGTTGCTGCTCAAGCTCCGAAATCATTGGCAAGGCCAGCTCCGCGCGTTCGGCATCAATTCCCCACTTCTCCGGTGCACTGCGGACCATGTGGGCTGTGGCCTTGAGAAAGCGGGCGAAGTTTTCCACGACGGCGCGGTTGTTGTTGCGCACGCCTTCGGTAAGCACGGTATTGCTTAGCCTTTCGATCCAGATTTCGAGGATGTGAGTCGAGGTGCTTTTGCCAATTGTGGTGCAGGCAGCACGCGCAAGCCGCAAGCCCTCATCGTCATGCCACACTCCTCCGGGGGCGCGAAGGCGGCACGAGATGATCGCTGCGCCTTCGACGGCAGGGATCCTCCCCTTGCGAACACAGGTTTCTACATAGTCAGCGCCGCAACCAACGGCCATAATAGGGCCGATGTCTTTAACAATGCCGCGTGTGTCATCCTCCGTGACATACCACGCGCGGAAGGTGAGGTAGTCCTCGTAGTGGAAGTGTCCTGCCTCCGTGAGCACGTTGAGCAAGCGAGCGGACAAAGCCTTCGTCCACACCTTGTCTGTACGCAGGTAGCCGCTGAGGCGTTCACGAATTTGATCAAGATGGTCATCCCACTGACCGGACTCAATGCCCTCTTTCAATTCGGTATAGGCCCAGTCCACGCGGACCTCAGGTCGTTTGCTCACTAATCCGGTGAGCAACGGTTCAATAACGGAATCGAGGTTATTGGCGGTGTTCATGACTTCTTCCTCTCCTGCGGCAGCACGCCGGGGTCTGACCACTTCTAGACCCTGTGCGTGGGAAGCGGAAGGACCCAAGAGAAGAGTCTTGAGCGGTGTGTGGTTGTGGCCCCGATTCTAGCGCACTATAGGTTTTCTGGAAGACCAAGAAGAGTTGCTGCGCGCAGAAACTCTCGATGGGCGCTGGCAACATCGACGGCGGTGACCAACGCAGCATTAGCGGGCCGACCCCAGTGACCGCGCAGGTCCGCCACGCTCGTTCCGCGCAACCATTCCGGTTCACTGACTACCCGCACGGTGGTCGCGGTGGAAAAGAACGGGACCTTCTGCAGCGCCACCATGCAGGTGAGCAGATCATGTATCTGAGCCTGATATCCCGCGCCGTGCGCCTCATGAAATTCGAAGTAGAAGCGCATAATCTCCGGTAGAACGTCCGCCACCGGGTGCTGCGCGAGCGCTTCACGCAGTCGTTCCAACTGCGTCGGGCCGATGAGCATCGTCTCAGTGACGTTGAGTGGGCACAGCGTGATGGGCCTCGAGGTGGATTCAAAGAAGTCGCGCGCAGCATGCGGGTCGACCCAGAAGTTCCACTCCGCCGTTGGCGTGGTGTTGCCGGGATAGTTCACAGCACCACCCATGATGGTGACACCGGAGAAGCAGGCGTAGTCGGCAGCGTGCTCCGCAGCAAAGTGCGCGGCATTGGTCAATGGACCGGTCACGATGAGCTGCGCGTTGCGGCCCGCAGCTTCGGTCCAGATGCTGGTCCACTCAAGATTCTCCGCAGGAGTATGCTCCTCCGGCACGCTCAGGTACCCAAGGCCGCTTGGGCCGTGGGTTTCCGGAGTCGTCACGAGCTCCACCTGGCTGGGCTTCGGAAGCCCCGCAGCGACAAGTACCTCATCCAGGCCACACAGTTGCAGGATGTAGGCAGCATTGCGGGTGGTCTGTTCAATCCCGACGTTTCCAGCGGTGGTAGTAACACCGACCAGTTCGATCTCTCCGGCGCGGTGAAGTGCGGCGAGGTAGATCAACGCTAGGGCATCGTCGATACCGGGGTCGCAATCAAGGAGAACAGGCTGGGCGGTCATGCCCGAAAGTCTATTAGGCCAATTCCACGATTTCCATGTACTCGTCGTTCCACAAATCCTCATCGCCATCAGGCATGATGATGACGCGCTCCGGCTTGAGTGCCTTAACCGCACCTGGGTCGTGAGTAACCAAGACCACGGCACCGGTGTAGGTGCCTAGGGCATCGAGCACCTGCTCGCGGGACTGTGGGTCTAGGTTGTTTGTGGGCTCGTCGAGAAGCAGCACGTTGGCGCGTGAGGACACCAGCGTTGCCAGCGACAGTCGGGTTTTCTCACCACCGGAGAGCGTTCCGGCAGGCTGTTCCAACTTGTCACCGGAGAACATGAAGGCGCCGAGCAGACCACGCAAATCCTGCTGGCCAGCGTCAGGGCAGGCCTCAATCGTGTTTTCCCACACGGTCTTGTCTGGATCGATGTTGTCGTGCTCCTGCGCAAAGTATCCGATGCGCAGGCCGTGGCCGGAGACGATGCCGCCTTCGCCGTCGGTGCGCTCCACGCCGGCCAGAAGCTTCAGCAGGGTCGTCTTTCCGGCGCCGTTATAGCCCAGCACTACGACGCGTGAGCCCTTGTCGATGGCCAAATCAACGCCAGCGAAGACCTCCAGCGAACCGTACATCTTGGTCAAGCCCTTGGCGTTCATCGGAGTCTTGCCGCAGGGAGCTGGTTCGGGGAACTTGATGTGGGCGACCTTATCGGCCACGCGGACGTCATCCAGCTCGTTCATCATGCGCTCGGCGCGGTGCAGCATCTGCTTGGCGGCGGCGGCCTTCGTGGCCTTCGCTCCCAACTTGGCGGCTTGCTTGTGTAACGCTGCGGCCTTCTTCTCCGCGTTGGCGCGCTCGCGGCGGCGGCGAGCTTCATCGGTAGCGCGGGCATCAAGGTACTTCTTAAAGCCCATGTTGTAGACGTCTGCTTCGGCGCGCACGGCATCAAGGAACCAGACCTTGTTGCACACGGCTTCGAGCAGGTCTACGTCGTGCGAAATCATCACGAGGCCACCCTCATGCTTGGCTAGGAAGCCGCGCAGCCACGTAATCGAGTCGGCGTCGAGGTGGTTCGTGGGCTCGTCGAGGAGCAGCGTGGTCTGGGACTTGCCTGAGCCAGCCGAGGCCGCAAATAGAATCTGCGCTAGCTCCACGCGGCGGCGCTGACCGCCGGACAGAGTCTTAAGCTGCTGGTCGAGCACACGCTGCGGCAGACCCAAGTTATCGCAGATCTGCGCGCATTCGGAGTCTGCCTCGTAGCCACCTAAGGTGTGGTATTCCTCTTCCAGGCGGGAAAACTTACGAATAGCCTTGTCGCGGAACTTATCATCCGTGGCCGTTTCCATCAGCTCTTGCTGCTTGGCCATACGGCGCTTGATCTCATCCAAGCCGCGCGCAGAGAGCACGCGCTCACGAGCGGTCTGCTCAATATTCCCCTCGCGGGAATCCTGGGGCAGGTAACCAATAGGACCTGAGCGCGTTACCGAGCCGCCATAGGGCTCGGTCTCCCCCGCCAGAATGCGCATGGTGGTCGTCTTGCCCGCGCCATTGCGCCCGACCAGGCCGATGCGGTCCCCCGGTTGCACGCGAAGATGCTGGCCGGGGGCGTCGAGAAGCGTGCGTGCGCCCACGCGCACCTCGAAATCATTGGTCACAATCACGTCGAAACAGTCTAGCAACCAGGGTAGTTAAACCCGAACCAGCGGCAGTGCCCCTTCAGCATGTATCTGGGGAGCCAGAGTTTAGAGCGCCTTTGAAAACCTGCTTCCTGTTCGGCGCGTTTCACTTATGCATGAAGTTCGATGTGACTAGATTGGCATCATGAGCACATCAGACACATTGAGATCTCCGTTAATCCTCGCGATTACTGCATGTCCGACCGGAATCGCCCACACCTACATGGCGGCCGAGAACCTTGAGGCTGCTGCCGCTGAACTGGGTTACCGCATCAAGATTGAGACACACGGCTCTATTGGCGTCGAAGGCACTTTTAGCTCTCAGGACATCGAAGAAGCCGATGCCATCGTGATTGGCGCCGACACCGTCATTGCAAAGGACCGCTTCCGCGGTAAGCGTCTAGCAGCAACTGGCGTCGACGAAGCTATCAAGCAGCCAAAGGAGCTTCTCACTCGTGCTCTATCAGCGGCGAAGTGGGAAGAAAAGACTTCGGGCGAAGAGTCGCAAGAAGCTCAGCGTAATGAAAACTCCAGCAGTACCACGGGGTTCCGTGAGGTGGGTCAGACTCTCTACAAGGCGCTAATGAATGGTGTCTCCCACATGATCCCGTTCGTGGTCACCGGTGGTCTCCTCATCGCGGTAGCACTCTCAATCGGAGGAACACCCACACCCGAAGGCCTGGCTATCCCCGAAGACTCCTTCTGGAACACCCTGAATGAGCTTGGTGGTCTAGCCTTTTCTCTCATGGTGCCGATTCTTTCCGGCTATATCGCTGTCGGCATTGCGGACCGCCCCGGTTTAGCGCCGGGGCTCATCACTGGTCTTATCGCTACGACCGGCTCGCTTTACGGCTCTGAAGCCGGAGCGGGCTTCCTGGGAGGCATCGTCACAGGCATCCTGTCAGGCTACGTAGCCCTGGGAATCAAAAAGATTCCCGTGAATAAGTACATCGCCCCGATTTGGCCGATCATCGTTATTCCGATCTTCACCACGCTCATCGTGGGGCTCATCTTTATCTACTTTGTCGGTGCGCCAGTAGCCGGCGCCTTTGAAGCCATGACCGAGTACCTCGCCGGGATGGAAGGTTCCTCTGTCATTGTCCTCGGTCTCGTCATTGGCGCGATGATCGCTTTCGACATGGGCGGCCCCTTCAACAAAACTGCCTTCCTGTTCGGCGGCGGCATGATTGCAGCCGGCAATGCGGCTCCGATGGGCATGGCGGCTACCGCCATCGCTGTACCGCCCCTTGCAGTGGGTGTTGCGACCCTCGTACGGCGAACTTGGTTCAAAAAGGCAGAGAAGGACGCCGGTATCGCCGCGCTCTTTATGGGGTTCTTTGGCATCACTGAAGGCGCTATCCCTCTTGCGGCTGCACGCCCGCTGCAGGTCATCCCGGCCAACGTCATCGGTGGTGCGGTAGCAGGCGCCCTGGCAGGTGCATTTGGGGTCAAGGACCATGTCATGCATGGTGGCCCCATCGTTGCAGTGCTCGGGGCTGTCGACAACGTCGTGGGCTTCTTCATCGCACTGCTTATTGGTGTCGTTGTCTGTGCTTCCGTCATGCTTCTGTTGATCGGACTTACCCAAAATAGAAAGGCCCAGAGTAAGAATGAGAGCTCGGGTGAACAGGGTGCAGCGGGCATAGCTAAGGAGGATGTGTCAGAAGCATCGGTCCAGGAAGAATCTTTGCTTTCTGCCGACACGGTGAGCCTTGACCAAGACCTTGGCACGAATCGCAAGGAAACGATCGAATCGCTAGTCCAGCTTGTCTCCCCTCGGCTTTCTGATCCTTCCGCAGTTATCGCTACGGCCCTAGAACGGGAAGCGAAGCACTCGACTGGCGTAGGGCATGGAGTGGCCATACCACATACTCGTTCCGCGGGAGTGACAGTGCCGACGTTGGCTTTTGCTCGTCTACCTGAAGGGATTACGTGGGCAGAGGGCGAGGAGCCAACGAGGTTGGTCTTCCTCATCGCTGTGCCTGAGGATGCTGGCAAGCAGCATCTCAAGCTGCTTTCCAAGCTGGCGCGGGCGATCATGAAGGATGATTTCCGTACTAGCCTTCAATCCGCCCCATCCAAGGAAGAAGCGGTAGACATCATCGCCTCGGCTTTGGATCCGGCGTCTTCACCCGCTTCGTCATAGCGGTGCGTTCTCAAGCTCTTAAAGCTACTTAAAACACCGCACATTATGGTAAAAGAAACCGCCAGCCCGGGTGCGCTCAAGGTCATTTTGTGAAGACCTTAAGTGCCTCGGACTGACGGTGATGGGGACTTGCAGCCGAAACTAGACGGCGAAGCCAAGGGCCTGGAGCATCTCGCGGCCCTCTTCGGTAATCATGTTCGGGCCCCACGGCGGCATCCAGACCCAGTTGAGCTGGACTGCCTCGGCGAGCTTGTTGCCTACGATGACATCCTCGATCTGTTCGCCGATGACATCGGTGAGAGGACAGGCCGGGGAGGTCAGCGTCATGTTAATGACGCAGGTGTTCTTGCCGTCAATATCGTCGAGCCAGACGTCATAGACCAAGCCCAGATCAACGATGTTGATTCCAAGCTCTGGGTCGATGACATCACGAAGGTACTCGGTGATATCGAAGGTCTTCGCAATCTGCTCTTCGGTCTGTTCAGGCTTGACAGCAGCGCCATCGAAGGAGGCATTCTGGTCCTGGTAAGGATCGGTGCTGCCACCGGTGGTTTCAGTGTTATCAGCCATCTACTTCTCCAATTCGTTCAACGCTTCCACGGTGGCGGCTTGGAAAGCCTTCCACCCGAGGAGAGCGCACTTAACACGGGCGGGGAACTTGGCTACGCCGGCGAAGGCGATGCCGTCCCCGATGATCTCGTCGTCACCTTCCACTTCGCCGCGGGAGGTCACCATCCTCTCGAATTCGGCCAGCTTGGCGTTTGCCTCCTCGAGGGGGATGCCGACGATTTCCTCCGCCATAACAGAGGTCGAGGCCTGCGAAATGGAGCATCCCTCGGCGTCGTAGGACACGTCCTCGACGGTTGTGCCGTCGGGGGAAAGCTTCACGCGGAGGGTGAGTTCATCACCGCAGGAAGGGTTGACGTGGTGAACTTCTGCCTGGCCTTCGCGCAGGCCAGAGAATTTCGGGTTCTTGTAGTGGTCCAGGATGACGTCCTGGTACATGGAATCTAGGTTCATTCGCTCACTCCAAAGAAGGTGCGGGCAGCCCGCACCGCCTCTATGAGGGCGTCGACCTCGTCCTCAGTGTTGTACAGGTAAAAGCTAGCGCGTGCGGTCGAATTAGCCTGGCACGCGCGGTGCAGCGGCCACGCACAGTGGTGGCCGGTGCGGATGGATACGCCATGAGAGTCAAGAACCTGGCCTAGGTCATGCGGATGGATCCCATCCACGATGAAGGAGACCGCTCCTCCGCGATCCTCGGTGTTTTCAGGCCCGATGATACGCACGCCGGGGATCTCGGCAAGCTTCTGCAAGGCCAGTGCAGTGAGTTTCTGCTCGTGGGCGTGGATGGCCTCCATGCCCACCTCGCTCAAGAACTTCACTGCTGCACCAAGGCCCACAACCTGGCTGGTCATTTGGGTTCCGGCCTCGAAGCGGGTGGGTGGCGCGGCAAACGTCGAGCCTTCCATCTTGACTACTTCGATCATGGAACCGCCGGTGAGGAAAGGCGGCAGCTGCGCCAGCAGCTCTTGCTTACCGTAGAGCACGCCCACGCCGGTCGGCCCGCACATCTTGTGCCCAGAGAACGCGGCAAAATCCACATCAAGTTCGTGGAAATCCACCGGCATGTGCGGCACCGACTGGCAGGCGTCGAGAACCACCATGGCACCTACGGCACGGGCACGACGTACCAACTCTGCGACGGGAGCCACGGCCCCGGTCACGTTGGACTGGTGGGTAAAAGCCACGACCTTCACGGAGTCATCGAGCTCAAGCGAATCGAGATCAATGCGGCCGTCCTCGGTCATGGAGTACCACTTCAGCGTCGCGCCGGTGCGCTGGCACAGCTCTTGCCACGGCACCAAGTTCGCGTGGTGCTCCAGTTCGGTGACCACGACGGTATCGCCCTCACCGACATAAAGCTCGCCGGCGCGCTCATCACTGAGCACGTAGGCAACCTCATTGAGCGCTTCAGTGGCGTTCTTGGTGAAGGCAATCTCATCGCGGTCGGCACCAACGAAGGCGGCGATGGCCTGGCGAGCGGACTCGTACGCGTCATCGGCCTCCTCCGCCAGCTGGTAGGAACCGCGGTGCACCGGAGCGTTGGTGCCGAGCACGAACTCCTCCTCGGCCTTCCATACCGGCAGGGGACGTTGCGAGGTCGCTCCCGAATCCAGGTACACCAAAGGTTTACCGTCGCGCACCGTGCGCGAGAGGATAGGGAATTGTTCCCGAATCGCATTAACGTCTAGTTCAGGCATAGGTCCTTGTGCTCGGTTCTTTTTCTCTAGCGTGTCGTGGTGTGGTCTGTCGTGGTGTTACCGGGGTCGGCGGTACAGCCTACTTGAGGAACTGCTCGTAGCCGTCTGCCTCAAGCTGGTCAGCCAGCTCGGCGCCGCCGGTCTTGATGATCTGTCCGTCGGCGAAGACGTGAACGAAGTCCGGGACAACGTAGTTGAGGATGCGCTTGTAGTGCGTGATGAGGAGGATGCCGCCGTTGGTCTCCTCCTGATAGCTGTTGATGCCATCGGAGACGACGCGCAGGGCGTCGACGTCCAGGCCGGAGTCGGTCTCGTCCATGACGGCGAACTTCGGTTTGAGGATGTCGAGCTGCATGACCTCGTGGCGCTTCTTCTCACCACCGGAGAAGCCCTCGTTCACGGAGCGGTGTGCAAAGGACTTATCGATGGCCAGCTTCTCGCGGGCCTCGGTGAGCTCCTTGTTCCACTCGCGTAGCTTCGGAGCCTCGCCACGGATAGCGGTCACGGCGGAGCGCATGAACTGCGACATCTTCACGCCCGGCACCTCAGTCGGGTACTGCATGGCCAGGAAAAGACCAGCGCGGGCGCGCTCGTCGACTTCCATCTCGAGGATGTTCTCGCCGTCGAGAAGCACCTCGCCCTCGGTCACCTCATACTTGGGGTGACCGGCGATAACGTAGGACAGGGTGGACTTGCCGGAGCCGTTGGGGCCCATGACGGCGTGGGTCTCACCGGAATTGATGGTGAGGTTGACACCCTTGAGGATCGGCGTGGGCTCACCGTCCTCCTCGTGTGGGAGCACCTGCGCGTGGAGATTCTTGATTTCCAGAGTAGACATTGAGTTGGTACCTGCTTTCGGGAAGTTTTAAGCGTTGATCTTGGCGAGCTCGTCGACGACGCGGGATTCCAGATCCTCGCGCAGGGACTCGACCGGGATGCGGGAGATGACTTCGGAGAAGAAGCCGCGGATGATGAGGCGGCGTGCCTCGGCGGCAGGAATACCGCGGGACATGAGGTAGAACAGCTCAAGGTCATCGAAGCGGCCCACCGTTGCGGCGTGGCCAGCACCGACGATCTCACCGGTCTGGATCTCCAGGTTCGGGATGGCGTCAGCGCGCGCACCCTCGGTGAGGATCAAGTTGTTGTTCGTCTCATAGGTGTCCGTGTTGTTCGCATTCTTGCGGATGAGCACGTCACCGACCCAGCAGGTGCGGGCCTCCGGGGTGCGGGAGGCGGAGCCGGCCTCGGCCTTCTGCGCAGCAGTAGCACCCTGCAGAGCGCCCTTGTAGAAGACGCGAGAGCGGCAGTTCGGCACGTCGTGGTCCACCAGCAGGCGGTTCTCGAAGTACTGGCCGGCATCAGCAAAGTAGACACCGAGCAGCTCGGCATCGCCACCGGGGCCATCGAAAACTACGCGCGGAACAAGGCGCACAATCTCGCCGCCAAAGATGGCGGTGTTGTGGCGCAGTACGGCGTCGCGGCCCACCTTCGCAATCTGATGGGACAGGTGCACTGCATCGTCTTCCCAGTCGGCGTCGACGACGACGGTGACCTGGGAGCCGTCGCCCAGCACGAACTCCACGTTGTCTGCGTGGGTACCGGAACCGACGTACTTAAGAACGATGGTGACCTCCGCGTGATTGCCCACGTGGATGGAGGTCGCACCAAAGGAGGTCACGCCCTCACCAGCGCCGGTGATGGTGATCTCCACCGGCTTATCCAGTCGTGCATCGGCGTCAACGCTGACGATCTGCGCCTCCGGCATGGAGCACCAGGCCTGAGCTGCAACGCGGTCAGCAGGTGCACCGGCGGTGCCGAGGCGGTCGTCGTCAGGCGCCACGGTCTCGGCCGTTACGCCCTCCGGGGCCACCACGTCAATCTTCTGGGCGGTTGCCGGCGCGAACTCACCATTGTGCAGCCCGCGAAGGTTACGCAAGGAGATGAAACGCCAGACCTCGTCGCGGCCGTGCGGGACCGGGAAGTCCTCGACATCGAAGGAGGTGAACTGGTCTCCCTTAGTGACGTCAGCCGGATTAAATTCGTTGGAAGCTACCACTTAGCCCACCGATCCTTCCATCTGCAGCTCGATAAGACGGTTCAGCTCCAGCGCGTATTCCATCGGGAGCTCCTTAGCAATCGGCTCGACGAAGCCGCGCACAATCATCGCCATGGCCTCTTCCTCAGCGATACCGCGGGACATGAGGTAGAACAGCTGCTCCTCAGAGACCTGGGAGACCGTTGCCTCGTGGCCGAGGGTGACGTGATCATTGCGGATGTCGTTGTACGGATACGTGTCCGACCTCGAGTCATTGTCCACAAGCAAGGCATCACACTCGACGTTGGCAGCGGAGTTCGTAGCGTTAGCGTTGACCTGCACCAAGCCGCGGTAGGCCGCGCGGCCGCCGTTGCGGGCCACGGACTTCGAGACGATGTTGGAGGAGGTGTTCGGCGCCATGTGGATCATCTTGGAGCCGGTGTCCTGGACCTGGTTATCGCCAGCAAAGGCCAGGGAGAGTACCTCACCCTTGGCGTGCTCGCCGGTAAGCCAGCAGGACGGGTACTTCATAGTGACCTTGGAGCCGATGTTGCCATCGACCCATTCCATGGTGCCGCCCTCTTCGACCTTGGCGCGCTGGGTCACCAGGTTGTAGACGTTGGTGGACCAGTTCTGAATGGTGGTGTAGCGGCAGCGGCCGCCCTTCTTCACGATGATCTCGATGACACCGGTGTGCAGCGAATCCGAGTTGTAGATCGGCGCGGTGCACCCCTCGATGTAGTGAACGTAGGCGCCCTCCTCCACGATGATGAGGGTGCGCTCGAACTGGCCCATGTTCTCGGTGTTAATGCGGAAGTAGGCCTGCAGCGGAATATCCACGTGGACGCCCTTCGGAACGTACACGAAGGAACCACCGGACCAGCAGGCGTTATTCAGCGCGGAGAACTTGTTGTCGCCGGCCGGAATCACGGTGCCGAAGTATTCCTGGAGGATCTCCGGGTACTCGCGCACCGCGGTGTCGGTATCAACGAAGATAACGCCCTGGGCCTCCAGGTCCTCGCGGATCTTGTGGTAAACCACCTCGGACTCGTACTGCGCGGCAACACCGGAGACCAGACGCTTCTTCTCAGCATCCGGGATACCCAGCTTGTCGTAGGTCTCCTTAATGTCGTCCGGCAGGTCATCCCAGGTTTGGGCCTGCTTCTCGGTGGAGCGGACAAAGTACTTAATGTTGTCGAAGTCGATTCCGGACAGATCTGGGCCCCAGGTC
Source organism: Corynebacterium sp. c25Ua_47 (assembly GCF_039907205.1). NCBI lineage: Bacteria > Bacillati > Actinomycetota > Actinomycetes > Mycobacteriales > Corynebacteriaceae > Corynebacterium > Corynebacterium sp. c25Ua_47. The sequence goes on from NZ_JASBOH010000002.1 coordinate 136,148, forward strand.
GGAACTGGCTTCTTGTTGAAGACGCGCAGAGCCTTCAGACGGGACTCGAGCATCCACTCCGGCTCGTTCTTCTTCCGAGAAATATCGCGGACGACGTCCTCACTCAAACCGCGGTGTGCTGCCTGGCCGGCTTCGTCGGAATCGTGCCAGCCGTACTCATAGCCGCCGATAGAGGAGATGATCTCGTCATCGCTCATCTTGGTTTCAAGGCCTGGTGCCGGTTGTGCCTGTGTCAAAGCCCGCTCCTTTCTAGTTCGATTAGTTCTTCCCCGGCTCCGCCGCGGAAGGCGGGACTGGGGTTAAGGGGATATTCGTGGTGCAGATTCCATGACCATCCGCAATGGAGGCCAAGGGCTGCACATGTTTGCCTAATAGCGCGGAGAAGACTTCCTGTTCAGCTTCACACAACTCCGGATGCTCGGCCGCCACGTGGGCGACCGGGCAATGGTGCTGGCAAATCTGTACTCCGTTGCCCACCGACGTCACCGTGGCCGCGTAGCCATGCGCGTCGAGCACTTCGGCCAGCTGACGCGCCACCTCCGGAACGGATTCCTGATCTTCTACCAGGGGCTTCACGTCCTCCACGAGGCGCTCGAAGCGAGCCTTGGCGAAGCGACGAACCGCCTCCGGCCCGCCCGCTTCACGCAGTGCGGTGAGCGCTTCCGCCGCCAGCTGATCGTAGGCGTGCCCAAATTGGGCGCGGCCCTGATCCGTGAGGCGGAAATGCTTGGCGGGGCGACCACGGCCCACCGACTGCCCAGGGCGGGCTGATGGGCGGCGATGCACCACCTCGGTGAGTCCTTCCTCCACCAAAATGTCTAAGTGCCGACGGATGCCGGCTGCAGAGAGACCGAGACGTTCACCCAGATACGACGCCGTTACCGGGCCGTCTTTTAGGAGCAACAACATGACGTGTCGGCGGGTGTCGCCCTCAGTCGAGCGAGTCTCCCTAGGTAGCTCCTTCGTCACGGTGTACACCTCCTTGAATGAAACACTCTCTCTTTAGACAACACTAGTGTTCCTTAATTCATTCCCGATTTCCACTCTTTCATTCGTGTCGCGGGCAGCTCGTCCTCTCTCAGCACCGAGCGACTAAGGTAGACACTCATGAATATGGAGCGCGATTACACCCGATCGGGGCGATTGCACCGCGTCTTTTGGGGCGTGCGCGATGAACTCCCCCGCATGGGCCTGCCCGGATCCCGGTCCGCGCTCTTGCACCAAGATTTTCCAGATTCTTCCGACGGCGCAGAGGGCGCCGCGCTTGGCGACGTCCACCGCCACACCATCGCCCAGCTGCGCACGCTCTTTAGCCTCCGGTGGCTCGGCACCATTGGTGCGCTACTCATTGCGCTCGGCGGATTGGGCGCCGGTGCGCTTCCGGTGGTGGGCAACCCCTATGAGTCTCTGCCTTTTGGCTCGCTCATGACGCGGATGCTCCAGTCAGCCTCCGCCATCGTGTTCATCGGGGTCGGTTTCATGGTCACGGCGTGGATTTGCATGGCACCGCTGGTGGGCGCGCCCCTGCGCCTGCAGAAGCCGGCCAAGGTTCGGCGCTTTAGCCACTCGCCCCGGGTGGTCACGCAGAGCCAGATGTGGCGCACCTGGCTAGGGTGGGTTCTCCCGCTTTTGGTGACCGCTCCCCTGTTCACGCAGGACATTTACTCCTACCTCGCTAACGGCTCCATCGTGCTCCAAGGCCTCGATCCCTATTCGGCGGGGCCGGTGGAGCTACTGGGTGCCGATAACGACCTGGCCCGCTCCGTCCCGTTCATCTGGGCGAACTCACCTTCCCCTTATGGCCCGGTGGCGCTAGGTGTAGCGGCGGTGGTCAGTTGGCTGACCAACGACTCCATTATCTGGGGTGTTGTGCTGCACCGGGTGCTTTCTCTCGTCGGCATCATCGCCGCCGGTTGGGCCATCGCGCGGCTTGCTACGCGCTGCCGAGTATCCCCGGAGGCAGCGCTGTGGCTGGGCATCCTTAACCCTTTGACAATCCTCCACCTCGTCGGAGGCATCCACAATGAATCCTTCATGCTGGGGCTAGCTCTCGTCGGTGTGGAGCTGGGGTTGCGGGCGGTTAACGATTCCCACGAGGCCCGCTGGCGAGCATGGTCGCTGTTTATCGCATCTGGCGTCCTGATCTCGTGTGCCGGAATGGTCAAGGTGACTGGCTTTATCGGCCTCGGGTTCGTTGGCATGGCGGCGGCACGCAGGCTCGTCGACAAGCACGGCGTGTCCGGCGTGCGGGCAGTGCTGGGCGCCGGGGCCGCGCAGCTTCTCCTGCTTGCCACCTCCATCGCCGCAGTGACGGTACTCACGGGGATCGACATTGGTTGGGTCTTTGGCCAGGGCGGCGCGGCCACCATCCGGTCGTGGCTGTCTGCGACGACCTCCGTAGGCGTCGGCGCCGGCTTCCTTGGGATGCTGTTGGGATTGGGTGATCACACCGAGGCCATCCTCACCGTGACCCGGACTGTGGGCGTCATCATTGCCGCGGGCTTTATGATCCGCATGCTCTTTGCCACCTACCGCGGTGCCATCCACCCTGTGGGCGGCTTGGGGGTATCGACCTTCGTGCTCGTGGTGTTCTTTCCTGTCGTCCAACCCTGGTACATCCTGTGGGCGGTGCTGCCGCTGGCGGCCTGGGCCAACCGGCGCTTCTTCCGCATGGCGGTGATCATCTATTCCGGGTTCATGAGTTTCATCGTGCTTCCCCGCGGCCTCGGCCTTCCCCCAGGGACAGTCTTCGTCATTTACCTCGCCGCCTTGGTGACATTCCTCGTCCTCGCCGGCGTGGGGTGGGTTGCTTTGCGCAGGGCGGGCGTACGTGTCCTAAACTAGCGATTCGTGACTACATCAGCTCTTGTCTTAGATAACGTCATGAAGACCTATGGCGACGTCAACGCAGTGAATGGGCTGAGTTTCCGCGCCAATTACGGCGAGATCCTGTGCTTGCTGGGCCCTAACGGCGCAGGCAAGACCACCACCATCGAAATGTGTGAGGGTTTCAAGAAGCCTACGTCGGGCCGCATCGAGGTGCTGGGTCTTAACCCCGCGCGCAATCCCGATGCTGTGCGCTCCCGCATCGGCATCATGCTGCAGGGCGGCGGCTCCTATTCCGGAATCAAAGTCAAGGAGATGCTTGAGCTTAGCGCCTCCTATAACGAGAATCCCTTGGACCCGGAGTGGCTGCTGGACACGCTCGGACTGCGCGGGGTGGCGAAGAGCAGCTACCGCCGCCTGTCCGGCGGGCAACAACAACGTCTTTCCCTAGCCCTAGCGATCATCGGGCGCCCAGAGTTGGTCTTTCTCGATGAACCCACCGCAGGAATGGATGCCCAGTCGCGCCTTGCCGTGTGGGACCTCATCCGCGCCCTCCGAGCCGATGGCGTAACCGTCATCCTCACCACGCACCTCATGGATGAAGCGGAAGCGCTCAGCGACCGCGTCGTCATTATTGACCACGGCCAACTCGTGGCGAGCGGCACCGCAGCATCGCTGACGGACTCGGCCGATGTTCCACAGGTGAATTTCGATACCGCCACACCGGTGGACCTCGAGGCGCTGCGGGACGCCGGCATCGCGGCGGAAGCTCTCCGCCCCCTGCATTACCGTCTCACCTCGGAGCCCAGCCCCGCCGGCATCGCGGCGCTGGCTTCATGCTTGGCCGCGCAAAACGTCATCCTCCGCAACCTGCACACCTCACACCGGAATCTCGAAGAAGTCTTCCTCGATCTCACGGGCCGCGACATGCGCAGCTAGAACTGCCCCTCGGCCCTTCACCCCGATTCTTTCATCATGTTGTTTGAACAAGGAGAAGCTCCATGAGCACCTTCGCACCCGGCACTTTTAGCCCGCACCCGCAGCGCGTGGGTGTAGCGGCCATGGCACGTGCCCAAGGGGCTATCGAATCCAAGCTCATGCTGCGTCACGGCGAGCAGCAGCTGCTGAGCATCATCATCCCAGTGGCCATCTTGATCGGCGCTGCGACACTGCAAGACAGCACTGGCCACGGCGTGGAGGAAATCTTCCCCATGGTGCTGGCCGTTGCGGCGACCTCCTCCGGTTTCACGGGTCAGGCCATCTCCTTGGCTTTCGACCGTCGCTATGGTGCGCTGAAACGCACAGGCGCTTCAGGCGTTCCTGCCTGGGCCATTGTGGTGGGAAAGATTCTCGCCGTGCTGTCGATGGTGGTGCTCCAGGTCCTCGTGCTGGGGACGATCGCCGCCTTCCTGGGGCTGCGCATCACCGCTGGGGGCGCGGCCATCGGCGTGCTCACCCTCGCCTTGGGTGTGGCCACGTTTACGGCCTTAGGCCTACTGCTCGGCGGCACGCTGAGTTCGGAGGTGGTCTTGGCGGTGGCCAACCTCATTTGGTTTATCCTTCTCGGCACCGTCGGATGGGTCATGTTTTCCCAGGGGCTCGGTGATAACGGGGTGTTGACCCTCGTACCCACCGTGGCAATGGCCGCCGGACTCGATACCGCCCTTAACGGGTCCTTCCCGGGCTTTGAGCTCCTTGTACTCGTCGGTTGGTCAGCGGTGGCGTCGTTTGCCGCAGTGCGTTGGTTCCGCTTCGAGGGCTAAAAGTGATTCTTCTCCCTTGCGTGGTGTGACCCACCCGTCGATATTGGTTCCCGGATGGGGCCGGGCGGTAGGCTGAATAGCCGTGAGTACCGCCAATATTTCCTCTCCTCAACATTCCACCGCGCCCGCTGCGCCGACCACCGGTCCCTCGGTGAAGACGCAGCGCATCGTCGCGCTCATCCTCCTGCTCTGCCAGGGTGGCATTACAGTATCGGGTTCCATCGTGCGCGTAACCGGCTCCGGCCTTGGTTGCGTCACCTGGCCTAACTGCCACCCTGGTTCCTTGGTTCCCATCCAGGGCGCGGCTCCCATGCTCCACCAGGCCATTGAGTTCGGCAACCGCCTGCTGACTTTTGTTGTGGCGGCGGCGGCCATCGCCAGCATTGTGGTGGTCCACAAGGCGCAGCGCCGCAAGGAGCTCAAGGTCTATGCCTGGGCAGGGCTCGCAGGTATTTTCGTGCAGGCACTCATCGGCGCCCTGTCGGTGGTGCTGAAGCTTTCCTGGTGGAGTGTGGCAATTCACTTCCTCCCATCTATGGTCCTGGTGTGGATCGCGGCCATGCTGTTCTCCCGCATCAACGAACCCGATGACGGAACCCCTACTCGCCTCTTCCCCGCCGCCGTGCGCACCCTAGCGGTGGTGGCCACAGTAGCCCTGTCCATCGTTCTGCTGACCGGTACCTTTGTGACTGGCTCAGGTACCCACTCCGGTGATGCCGGTGTGGGTATGGAGGGACGCCTCGGCGTGGACACCTATGGCATGGCCATCATTCACGCGGTCTGCATGTACGTCTACTTAGCGCTGACACTCATCGTGGTCTTCCTCCTGCACCGCACCGGCGCCCCCAAGGTGGCCAAGAAAGCCGGCTGGGTGCTCATTGCGTGCATCGTCATCCAGTGGGCTATCGGTGTCACCCAGTTCTATCTCCACATCCCCCGCTGGACCGTCCCCTTCCACGTGGGCATGTCCTCAGTGGTCACGGCCTTCACCGCCTTGCTGTGGGCGCATGGCTTGCGCCGCGTCGGAAACGAGGATGGCACTACTGCCAGCACTGCCCAGCGCGGTGACGAGAACGTTCCCGCCGCCCAAGGCTAAGCAGAGTCAGCGGAGCCAGTAAAGCCACTACAACAGGTACTCGTAGCGCCGCCGTTCTCACCAGGAAGTGAGGATGGCGGTGCTTTTTGCTGCGCGGGTGCCTGTGCTTCGTTTAGCCTAGACACCATGCATGCTATTCAGGTGACCACGACCGGAGGGCCCGAGGTCCTCACCTACGCCGAGGTAGAATCCCCCACGCCGACGAAGGAGCAGTTGCTTGTCGACGTCTCCGTGGCCGGTGTCAACTACATCGACACCTACTACCGCGAAGGCATCTACAACGCCTCCGTGCCTTTCATCATCGGTCTCGAAGGAACCGGACGCGTTGTGCACGACCCCCAGGGAGAAATCGCCCCGGGCACGATGGTGGCCTGGGATCACGCTTTCGGCTCCTATGCGGAGCAGGTCTGCGTGCCGCGCGACCGCGTGGTGGCCGTCCCCGACGAGATTCCCTCCGCCGTCGCCGGTTCGATGCTCCTGCAGGGCATGACGGCGCACTACCTCACCCACGGTGTGTATCAGCTAGGGGAAGGAGCATCCTGTCTGATCACTGCCGGTGCAGGCGGCGTGGGCTTGATCCTCACCCAGATGGCGAAGTCCCTGGGCGCCACCGTCTATTCCGTGGTCTCCACGGATGAGAAGGAAGAGCTGGCCTATGGCGCGGGCGCAGACCACGTGTTCCGCTACAGCAGCGGCTTGGCCGAGCAGGTGCGTCGTCACAACGGTGGGCGCGGCGTGGACGTGGTTTACGACGGCGTCGGCAAAGCCACCTTCGGTGAATCCCTTGAGGTTGTGCGACCGCGCGGCACGGTAGCGCTCTTCGGTGCCGCGTCGGGCCCCGTCCCGCCAATGGACCCGCAGCTGCTGAACAAGCACGGCTCCATCTTCCTCACCCGCCCCTCACTCGGCGCCTGGACCTCCCAGGAAGGCGAGTTCCAGATGCGCGCCCAGGCAGTGGTGCAGGCGGTCATCGATGGCGACCTCGACTTCCGCATCTCCGCAGAGTATCCGCTCGCCGAAGCTGCTCAGGCCCACCGCGACCTCCAAGAGCGCAAGACCACAGGCTCGATCGTCCTCCGGGTACGCGAAGACTAGCTCGCTAGAACAGCGCGGCCGACCATCCCAGCATGCGCCCGATGGGCTCCCAGCCCACGACTGCGTCGATGGACAGGCCGATAAAGAGCACCGACAGGTAGTTGTTGGAGTAAATAAACAGGCGCATGGGCTTGACCTTTGCGCCCTTCTTTACCCCTTGGTGCAGACGAATCGCCATCCAAAGGAAGACCGCGCCGGAAGACACCGCGGCCACCAAGTAGATCCACGAGGCCGCAGGGATGATAAGGAAGGTCACGATAACCGTGCCGATCGTGTACCACACGATTTGGCGGGTCACCTCTATTTCCCCGGCAACGACGGGCAGCATCGGCACCCCAGCCTTGCGGTAGTCCTCCTTGTACTTCATCGCCAGCGCCCACGTGTGGGGCGGGGTCCAGAAGAAGATAATGAGGAACAGCACCACGGCCTGCCACCAACGGTCCGGCTCCCCTGCCGGTGCATTATCACGAATGACGGCCCAACCCACCATGGCGGGCATACAGCCAGCGAGGCCACCCCAGACGATGTTCTGGGAGTTCCGCATCTTGAGGAACTTCGTGTAGACGATGACATAAAAGAAGTTGGTCAAGAGCACGAAGAACGCGGCCAGCCACGAGTTAGCGAGCACACCCAGCCAAAAGACGGATAGCGCCAACATGATCCACGCGAAGATCGCAGCATTGCGCCGCGAGATGGTCTTGCGCACTAGCGGCCGGGCACGGGTGCGCTGCATCTTCTGGTCGATCTCATAATCGACGACGTTATTGAACGTGTGGGCGGCCGCGGCACCCATCCATCCACCGAAGATGGTGGAGACGATGAGCCAGAAGTTGGAGGACACTGCCTCGAATCCACGCTGCGCCTGGAGCATAGCCGGGATTGCCGCCACGAGGAGGAGCTCAATGATCCTCGGTTTCGTTAGCGCAAAATAGGCCTTGATGGTCTCCAAGGAACAATCCTCCGTATATCCGGCACGTGGGTGTATGGCTTATGGGTCTGACGTACTGGTCGGCTGCCCGCGCTAAAAAGTTCCCGAGAACTTTGTGGCGAATCCCCGAAGCGTTCTTTGGGGATAGTCGCCGCCCACTGGCTGGCAGCGGGGCAACAGCGTCAACCATGCCAGACTACCGCCCGAAACCTGGTTTATATAATCCCCCGCCGAAGATCGAAAAACCTTTACACTGATTAACGGTATATCTGTTTCCAGAAGCGAAGTGAGGTTTTCGCCGTGTCGAACGAAAAGTTGTCCCCGGAACTGCAGGCTATGGTTGAGCGCCGTTATCCTTCGGACTGGAGTGACCTCGACACTCGCGCCGTGGATACCGTGCGCGTCCTAGCTGCCGACGCCGTCCAGAACTGCGGCTCCGGCCACCCCGGTACCGCCATGTCCCTGGCACCGCTGGCCTACACGCTCTACCAGCGCGTGCTTAACCACGATCCGGCCGATGTTCACTGGGCAGGGCGCGACCGCTTCGTACTCTCCGTTGGACACTCTTCCCTGACGCAGTACATCCAGCTCTTCCTCGGCGGCTTCGGTCTCGAGATGGAGGATCTCAAGTCGCTGCGCACCTGGGGCTCGAAGACTCCGGGCCACCCCGAGGTTCACCACACCGATGGCGTCGAGATCACCACCGGTCCCCTGGGCCAAGGCTTGGCGTCCGCGGTCGGCATGGCAATGGCCGCACGCAAGGAACGTGGCCTGTTCGATGCCTCGGCCCCGGCCGGCGAATCCCCCTTCGATCACTTCGTTTACGTCATTGCCTCCGACGGTGACTTGCAAGAGGGTGTCACCGCTGAGGCTTCTTCCTTGGCGGGCACCCAGAAGCTGGGCAATCTCATCGTCTTCTGGGATGACAACCGCATCTCCATTGAGGACGACACCAACATTGCCTTCAACGAGGACGTGGCTAAGCGTTACGAGGCCTATGGCTGGCACGTGCAGACCGTGGAGTCCGGCGAAGATGTCGAAGCCATCGAAGCAGCTGCCACCGCGGCACGCGCCGAAACCTCCCGCCCCTCCTTCATCCGAGTTAAGACCGTGATTGGTTACCCGGCACCGAACAAGATGAACACCGGTGGCGTCCACGGTGCAGCTCTTGGCGAGGATGAGGTAGCCGCCACCAAGGAGGTCCTCGGCTTCGATCCGGCGCAGTCCTTCCACATCGACGAGGAAGTCCTCGCACACACCCGCGAGCTGACCACTCGCGGTGCCGCGAAGCACGCAGAGTGGCAGGAAAAGTTTGACGCGTGGGCAGCTGCCAACCCGGAGGAGAAGAAGCTCTTCGACCGCCTCCAGGCTCGCGAGCTGCCGGCTGACTTCGCCGCAGAACTTCCGACATGGGAAGCGGGCGAATCCTTGGCCACGCGCAAGGCTTCCGAGGCCGCCATCCAGGCACTTGCAGCCTCCCTGCCGGAGATGTGGGGCGGCTCCGCCGATCTGGCAGGCTCCAACAACACAGTGATCAAGGGCGCAGATTCCTTCGGCCCAGAGTCCATCACCACCGATACTTGGACTGCCACCCCCTACGGCCGCAACCTGCACTTCGGCATCCGCGAGCACGCCATGTCCGCAGTCATGAACGGCATTGCACTGCACGGCAATACCCGCGTCTACGGTGGTACCTTCCTCATTTTCTCTGAGTACCAGTACCCGGCTGTCCGCCTCGGCGCGCTCATGTCCACCGATACCTACTACGTCTGGACGCACGATTCCATCGGGCTGGGCGAGGACGGCCCCACCCACCAGCCAGTGGAAACGCTCGCTGCCCTGCGCGCCATCCCCAACCTCTCCGTCATCCGCCCAGCGGATGCCAACGAGACCGCCCAGGCGTGGGCGGCGGCCCTTGAGTACAAGGCCGCTCCGAAGGGCCTCGCTCTGTCCCGCCAGAACCTGCCTGTACTCGAAGGAACCAAGGAGAAGGCTGCCGAAGGTGTGCGCCGCGGCGCCTACGTCCTCGTTGAGGCATCGAAGAAAACCCCGGACGTGATTCTTATCGCCACCGGCTCCGAGGTACAGCTCGCCGTGGAGGCCGCCAAGCAACTCGAGGCGGACGGTACCGCGACCCGTGTGGTGTCCGCGCCGTGCCTAGAGTGGTTCGACGAGCAGGACGCTTCCTACCGCGAGTCCGTCCTCCCCTCCTCCGTCCGCGCGCGCGTCTCCGTCGAGGCCGGTGTCTCCATGCCGTGGCACAAGTACACCGGTTCCTTCGGCCGCACCGTGTCCTTGGAGCACTTCGGCGCTTCCGCACCTGCCGCGGAACTCTTTGAGAAGTTCGGCTTCACTGCCGACGCCATTGTTGACGCCGCCCTCGAGTCCCTCAACGCTGCTCAGGCAGGCTAACCCCCTACTGCTGTCCACTACGAAAGGACCCTGCACACACCATGACACATATTGATGAGCTGGCCCGTCTCGGTACCTCGACGTGGCTCGATGATCTCTCCCGCGAGCGCTTGGATTCCGGCAACCTCCGCGAACTCCTCGACACCAAGTCCATCGTGGGTGTCACCACGAACCCGGCAATCTTTGCTGCCGCAATGTCCTCCGGCACCTCCTACGATGCCGACATCGCAGCGCTGAAGGAAAAGTCCGCTACCGCGGACGAGGCGGTGTACTCGCTCGCCATAGACGATGTCCGCAATGCCTGCGATCTCTTCACCGAGATCTATGAATCAAGTGATGGCCGGGACGGCCGAGTGTCCATCGAGGTTGATCCACGCATCTCTGCGGATGCGGAGGCAACCTTGGCACAGGCCCGCGAGCTGTGGTCCAAGGTCAACCGCCCCAACCTCATGATCAAGATCCCGGCAACCGACGGTTCCCTGCCCGCCATCTCCGATGCTCTGGCAGAAGGTATTTCCGTCAACGTCACCCTGATCTTCTCTGTCGAGCGCTACGCGCAGGTGATTGCCGCCTACAAGGAGGGAATTCAGCGCGCCGCCGAAGCAGGTAAGGATGTCTCCACTATTCACTCCGTGGCCTCCTTCTTTGTCTCCCGCTTGGACACCGAAGTCGACAAGCGCCTCGAGTTGAACGGCTCTGATGAAGCCCTCGCGCTGCGTGGAAAGGCCGGCGTGGCCAACGCCCAACGCGCCTATGCGCTTTTCCTGAAGGAGTTCAAGGACAACGGTAGCGACTTGCCTTCCGGTGCCCACCCGCAGCGGCCACTGTGGGCGTCAACGGGAGTCAAAAACCCTGACTACCCTGCCACCTTGTACGTTTCCGAGCTCGCTGGGCCGGAGACCGTCAACACGATGCCCGAGAAGACCATTGATGCGGTTCTTGCGCAGGGGAACCTGCACGGCGATACGCTGACTGAAGCTTCTGACGACGCAGCGAAGGTATGGGCACAGCTGGAGGCTGTCGGCATCGACTTCGCCGATGTTTTCACCGTGCTCGAGCAGGAGGGCGTCGACAAGTTCGTCGATGCATGGGAGGAACTGCTTGCCTCGATGACAGACCGCCTCTCCTAAAAGAGCATGAGGTTTTAAGTGCTCACCATCGGCGCGCGCCACCAACGGCCATGCAACTGTGGCCGGCGGGGCGCGTGTCGCTATGCTGAGCTGTTGGACTTATCTCACACAGACCGAAAGGACACTTAGTGAGCACTACCAGCGCGTGGGTCAACCCGTTGCGCGACGCGAAGGACAAACGCCTGCCACGTATCGCCGGGCCATCCGGCATGGTGATTTTCGGCGTCACGGGTGACTTGGCGCGCAAGAAGCTCCTCCCTGCCATCTACGACCTAGCCAACCGAGGGCTGCTGCCCGCCGGCTTCACGCTGGTGGGCTACGGCCGCCGCGACTGGGACAAGCAAGCCTTTTGCGACTACGTCCGCGAGGCCGCCGAGGCGGGTGCCCGAACGACCTTCAGTGAGCATGTGTGGGAGCACCTCGCCAAAGGAATCGAGTTTGTCCAAGGCAACTTCGACGACGCTGGCTTTGATAGGCTCTCCGCCCGGTTGTCTGAGCTCAACGCTTCCCGCGGCACCGGTGGAAACTGGGCCTATTATCTTTCGGTTCCGCCAGAGTTCTTCTCCGATATTTGCCACCAGCTAGAGCGCGTCGGCATGGCGGACAGCACGGAAAGCTCCTGGCGCCGCGTCATCATTGAAAAACCTTTCGGCCACGATCAGGCTTCCGCGCGCCAGCTCAATGAGATCGTCAATGCCGTCTTCCCGGAGTCTTCGGTGTTCCGCATCGATCATTACCTGGGCAAGGAAACAGTGCAGAACATCATGGCGCTGCGCTTCGCCAACCAGATCTTCGAGCCGATGTGGAACGCGCACTACATCGATCACGTGCAGATCACGATGGCCGAAGACATCGGATTGGGCGGACGTGCCGGCTATTACGACGGCATCGGCGCTGCGCGCGACGTCATCCAGAATCACCTCCTGCAGCTACTAGCCCTCGTCGCCATGGAGGAACCCTCCTCCTTCGACCCAGAGGCGCTCCAGGCGGAAAAGATCAAGGTGCTGCGCGCTACCAATGCGGTGCACCCGCTTAACAAAACCACCGCCCGCGGCCAGTACTCCGCCGGCTGGCAGGGCTCAGAGTATGTCAAGGGCCTGCGGGAGGAGGAAGGATTCGATCCGGAATCCACGACGGAGACCTATGCCGCGTGCACCCTCGAGGTTAATTCCCGTCGCTGGGCGGGCGTTCCTTTCTACCTGCGTACCGGCAAGCGGCTGGGCCGCCGCGTAACCGAGATTGCACTGGTGTTTAAGACCGCCCCGCACCAGCCTTTTGATCAGGGCCAAGCCGATGCGCTGGGCCAAAATGCCGTGGTGATCCGCGTCCAACCTGATGAAGGCGTCACCATGCGCTTTGGTTCCAAGGTTCCGGGCTCCACCATGGAGGTGCGTGACGTCAACATGGACTTCGCCTATGCCGAGGCCTTTACGGAAGAATCGCCGGAAGCCTATGAGCGCCTGATTCTCGACGCCCTCTTGGACGAGTCCTCCCTCTTCCCCACCAACGAGGAAGTGGAGCTGTCGTGGTCCATCCTCGACCCCATCATTGAGTACTGGTCCAGTATCGGACAGCCGGAGCAATACCGCGCTGGCACGTGGGGGCCGGAGTCCGCTAATAGAATGCTGCGCCGCCGGGGTCATTCCTGGCGCCGTCCGTAGGTCCTTAGGAGGAATGGCCTTATGATTATCCCCTTGCCCGATACGACGACGCGCAAGATCTCTAAGAAGCTTGTAGAGATGCAGGAGCACTACACGCTCACGACCGGCCGGGTCCTCACGCTCATCGTCATGACCGAAGAGGGCGATGACCTGGACAACCTGCTCGCATCGGTGCGCGATGCCTCCCACGAGCACCCTTCCCGTGTCATCGTCATCGCTACTGGAAATCTCGACGAGGACACTCGGCTCGACGCCGAGTTGCGCGTCGGTGGCGAAGCGGGTGCCTCGGAGATCGTCGTCATGCACCTGCATGGCGCCCTCGCGGATCAGGCAGAAGCGGTAGTGACTCCACTGCTTCTTCCCGATACACCAATCGTGGCGTGGTGGCCTACGGCATGCCCGCCGTCCCCGTCCTCTGTTCCGATCGGTGCGCTGGCCCAGCGCCGTATTACCAACGTTGCCTTCGGCAGTGGAGTCGATCAGTACGACCTCCACGTGCTCTCCTCTGGCTATAAGCCCGGAGATTCCGACATGTCGTGGGGTGCCATCACCCTCTGGCGCGGTATCGTCGCTTCGGCCCTCGACAGGTTCCCGCACGAACCGATCACCTCTGTGAAGATCTCCGGTGCCGAGCACCACGCCGCCGTCGACTTTGCTGCCGGCTGGCTTCTCGACGCCCTCTCCGTCCCCGTTACCCGTACTGTGTCGGACTGCGCGGCGGGTACCTTCCCGATTACCTCGGTGGTTTTCCAACGTCCCACTGCCGATGTTAGCGTCACTGTCGTTGACCCTGCGACAGTGAAGGTCAGTGTTCCGGGCTCCCCGGAATCACTCGTTAGCCTCGCGGTGCGTTCCGAAGCAGAAGTGCTTTCGGAAGAACTCCGCCATCTCGATGCGGATAAGACATACGCTCACGCTCTCCGCGCCTTAGCCCGCGTGGACTACAGTGTGTAGGCATAATCATTTCATCGTTTCCTAGTCTCATCATTCAGAAGGATCTTTCTGCACCATGGTCACGCTTCGCCGCGTTAGCGACATCGACGAGCTCATATCCTCCGCCGCACTCGCCTTTATTGAGACGGTTGCGGCGATTCAAGCCCCAGGCGGCGGCCTCCACAAGGATGGTGTCGCCCGCGTCGTGCTCACCGGTGGCGGAGCAGGAATCGGCATGCTGCGCGAGCTGGCACGGCTTCACGACGCCGCTCAACAGCAAGGCAGCGACTACCCAGCATTGGCTGTGGACTGGACGCGCATCCATGTTTTCTTCGGCGATGAGCGCAACGTGCCGGTAAGCGATCCGGACTCTAACGAGGGCCAAGCCCGTGAGGCTCTCTTGGCACACGTGGATATCCCGGAGCGCCACATTCACGGCTATGACTTGGGAGCCGTATCCATGGAGCACGCAGCACAAGCCTATGAGGGCGAGATCCGTGACTTTGCGCCGGAAGGCTTCGATATTCACCTGCTGGGCATGGGTCACGAAGGCCACATTAACTCCCTGTTCCCGCATTCAGAAGCGGTCTATGAAGACACCGACTATGCCTTCGCGGTCCACGACTCCCCCAAGCCGCCTTCTGAGCGCGTTACGTTGACTTACCCGGCCATCAACCGCTCCCAGCGCATTTGGTTCCTGGTTTCCGGTGAGGAGAAGGCCGAGGCTGTCTCCCACCTCGTGGCTGGCGCTGCGGCTGAGGACTGGCCGGCCGCAGGTGCTCAGGGCACTGAGGAAACGCTGCTGTTCTTAAGCGACGATGCCGCGCAGCGTCTCTAACAACAGCTCCCCGGCGGCTTCTCTAGGGCCGCCAATGAAAACTACAACGCCGCGTCCTTCACCTTTATTGGAGGAGGGACGCGGCGTTTGGCGTATGTGCGGCGGGGCCGAAAGACCTTTTAGCTATAAGCCTGCAGCAGGTTCAGAGCCACGATGCAGGCAAGCCAGATAACCACCATGACCACGGTGTAGCGGTCAAGGTTCTTCTCTACCACGGTGGAACCAGAGAGGTTGGACTGCACGCCGCCGCCGAAGAGGCTCGACAGGCCACCACCTTTACCTTTGTGCAGCAGCACGAAGATAGTCATCAAGATTGCGGCAATCACGAGGAGGATTTCCAGTGCCAAGATCATGAAGTAGTTCCTTGTTTACGCGTATGTACAGTGAGTATGACGCGCGTTAGTGAATCACCGTGGTGAGCCACCGTCACGCGTGGAAAAAAGGGCGCGAAGACAGCGCGCGCAATAATCCTCGATGATACACCACGTGACGGGCCAGAAACTATTCCGACCCGCCACGGCAGGATGCGGGGAGATTAGGCGCCCTGGGCGGCGTTAGCCGCCAGCTTTGCGAACTCCTCGCCCTTGAGGGAGGCGCCGCCGACGAGACCACCGTCAACGTCGGGCTTGCCCACGATCTCCGCGATAGAGTCCACCTTGACGGAGCCGCCGTAGAGGATGCGGATGCCTTCAGCAACCTCGTCGCCGCCGAGCTCGCGGACGAGCTGACGAATAGCTGCGCACACTTCCTGTGCATCCTCAGCGGAAGCAACCTTGCCGGTGCCGATAGCCCAGACAGGTTCATAAGCGATGACGGTCTTTGCCAGATCCTCAGCGGACAGGCCCTCCAGGGAGTTGCGGGTCTGGGTCACCACGTAATCGACGTGAGTGCCCTTCTCGCGGACATCCAGGGGCTCGCCGACGCACACGATGGGGCTGATGCCGTTGGCCAACGCTGCCGCGGCCTTTTCTGCGACGAGCTTGTCGGTTTCGCCGTGGTACTCGCGGCGCTCGGAGTGGCCCACCACTGCCCAGGAGCAGCCCAGGGCGGAGAGCATCTTGCCGGATACCTCACCGGTGTAGGCGCCGGACTCGTGCTTGGAGATGTCCTGCGCGCCATAGGTGAACTGCAGGTCGTCACCGTCGACGAGCGTCTGAACCGTGCGGATATCGGTGAACGGGACCATGAAAGCCACGTCGACCTTTTCGTAGTATTCCTTCGGCAAGGAGAAAGCGAACTTCTGGAGGGAGCCGATAGCTTCCTTGTGGTCGAGGTTCATCTTCCAGTTACCAGCGATAAGCGGGGTACGTGCCATGATTAGCCTTTCTCGAAGTCAGACTGTGTTGAGAGGGTGGTTGATTAGGATTCCAGGACCTTGACGCCCGGCAGCTCCTTGCCTTCCAGGAACTCCAGGGAAGCACCACCACCGGTGGAGATGTGGGAGAAGCCGTCCTCGTCGAGGCCGAGCAGTCGGACGGAAGCTGCGGAGTCACCGCCACCCACGACGGTGAAGGAACCATTCTTGGCCGTAGCATCGATGATGGACTGCGCCACACCTGCGGTGCCCTTGGAGAAGGCTTCCATCTCGAAGACACCCATCGGGCCGTTCCAGAAGACGGTCTTGGAGGAAGCGATGACCTCATCGAACTTCTTCACCGATTCCGGTCCGATATCGAGGGACATCCATCCCTCCGGGATACCGTCGAGGCCCACAACCTTATTTTCTGCATCGGCATTGAACTCGGTGGCAGCGACGAGGTCGACCGGCAGGACGATCTTATCGCCGAAGCGCTCCAGCAGCTCCTTGCAGTTGTCGATCTGGTCTTCCTGCAGCAGGGAGTTCTGGACGTTGTAGCCCTGTGCTGCCAGGAGGGTGTAGCACATGCCGCCGCCGATGATGACGTTGTCGGCCTTACCGGCGAGCGCCTCAATCACACCAAGCTTGTCGGATACCTTGGCGCCGCCAAGAACGACAACGTACGGGTGCTCTGGCTTCTCTGCTACCGCCGCCAGGGTTTCCACTTCCTTCTGCACGAGCTTGCCGGCGTAAGCAGGCAGGCGCTTAGCCACGTCGTACACGGACGCCTGTGCGCGGTGAACGACACCGAAACCATCGGAGACGAAGGCACCGTTGTCTGCAGCCAGAGCGACGAGTTCGTCAGCGAAGGCGCCGCGCTCTGCCTCGTCCTTCGAGGTCTCGCGTGGATCGAAGCGGACATTCTCCAGCAACAGGACATCGCCCTCGTTGAGACCGTTAGCGCGCTCGTGGGCGTCCTCGCCGCTGACATCCCCGGCGAGGGCGACATACTGATCCAGTGCCTCAGACAGAGCTTCTGCTACTGGGGCCAGCGAGTACTTCGGGTTGACCTCGCCCTTCGGGCGGCCCAAGTGCGCCGACAGGATGACCTTCGCACCGCCTTCAATCAAGGCCTTGATGGTCGGCAAGGAAGCGGTGATGCGGCCGGAGTCGGTGATGTTTCCTTCATCATCAAGTGGGACGTTGAAGTCAGAACGGACGAGGACGTGGCGGCCGGAGACGCCTTCTGCGAGCAGGTCGTCCAGAGTCTTGAAAGCCATGATGTTCTCCTTAAAAGTAGGTACTCAAGCTAAAGGTTAATGCTATTCAATGGGAAAGTGTGCTGGTTCCTTATAAACGACTATCGGCCCAGCGCACGCCACGAAATTATGGAGGGTGAGGCGTGGCGCATGGGCCGGTGTCTAGCCTGTGGAGCTGTCACAGGCGATCACAGCTTGGTTCACTGTGGTCATTCTAAAGAGTCAACTTTAGAGCTTGGAGGCAACCAGGGAGGTGGTGCGCACGAGCTGGCTGGTGTAGCCCCACTCGTTGTCGTACCAGCCAAGGACCTTGACGAAGTTGCCGTTGGAAACCTTGGTCATGCCCGCATCGAAGATGCAGCCGTGGGAGTCGGTGATGATGTCGGTGGAGACAATCGGATCCTCGGTGTAACCCAGGGTCTCGCCGAACTCGCCGGTGGCGGCTTCCTTGATAGCAGCGTTGATTTCCTCAGCGGTGACGTCGCGGGATGCCTGGAAGGTCAGGTCGGTGGCGGAACCGGTGATGGTCGGAACGCGCATTGCGTAGCCGTCGAGCTTGCCCTCCAGCTCTGGGAGAACCAGGGAGACGGCCTTTGCTGCACCAGTGGAGGTCGGAACCATGTTGACGGCTGCGGCGCGGGCGCGGCGCAGGTCGCGGTGCGGAGCATCCTGGATGCGCTGGTCACCGGTGTAGGCGTGGATGGTGGTCATCAGGCCCTTCTCGATACCGAACTTCTCGTGCAGGACCTTGGCCATCGGGGCCAGGCAGTTGGTGGTGCAGGATGCGGCGGAGATGACGTTGTGCTTCTCAGCGTCGTACTCATCGGAGTTAACGCCGTAGACGAAGGTTGCGTCGACGTTCTTACCAGGAGCAGAGATGATGACCTTCTTGGCGCCGGCCTCGATGTGAGCCTTGGCGGCCTCACCATCGGTGAAGAAACCGGTGGACTCGATGACGATGTCGACGTTGTGCTCGCCCCAGTTCAGGTTCTTCGGATCGCGCTCTGCGGAGACTGCAATCTTGTGACCGTTGACGGTGATGGACTCGTCGTCGTGCTCGATCTCACCGTCGAAGCGGCCCAGCACCGAGTCGTACTTGAGCAGGTTGGCCAGGGTTGCGTTGTCGGTCAGGTCGTTGACTGCGACGACCTCGAGGTCATTGTTGCCCTGTGCGACTGCACGGAAGAAGTTGCGGCCGATGCGGCCAAATCCGTTGATACCTACGCGAATGGTCACTGTAATGTCTCCTCAAATAATCGAGTGAAGTTCTATCGTGGGGGCTTCCGAGACTTTGTCTTTATAGGCAGTGCGGTGGACCGTTCTTGCGGAACCGTTGCCCCTGCCACTTCCGTGACGTGCTCGGTGGTTTTCCCAACACGGCCGATAGTACCCACGGTTTGTGCATCCCGCAGTGCTCCTGCCCGTCCCCAACGCGAGTGGTCGCACGAGGCCAAAAAGAGGCGTATAGTGGTTGGGCCGTCGCAGAGAATTTGAGACAACCCTCGAGCTATACACCTGCAGTTATGCCCGTTTGTGTGGGATTATGTTGAGGACTTTCACTGCGGGGTGGGATATCTCACTAAAGCAAAAAAGAGCGGATTAATCCAAAAAGAAATGCGGCAACAGCCGCACAGAAATCGGGCGTGATCCCCGGTCTAATGCCCGAACGGGCACGAGTAACTAGGACTCTTCGAATAGATCCTCAGTGACGGCCTTCGTCGTATCTGGGACTCCAAGCTCCTTGGCACGCTTGTCCGCCATAGACAAAAGGCGCCGAATACGCCCGGCCACCGCATCCTTAGTCATTGGCGGATCAGCCAGGCGGCCGAGCTCTTCCAAAGAGGCCTCACGATGCTGCACGCGCAAGCGGCCGGCATCCGCGAGATGCTCCGGAACGTCATCGCCCAAGATGACCATCGCGCGTTCGACGCGTGCTGCAGCCGTCACGGCCGCGCGGGCAGAGCGGCGCAAGTTGGCATCATCGAAATTATCGAGACGGCGAGACGTATCGTGAGCTTCTCTCTGGATGCGCTTCTTTTCCCATGTCAGGCGCGTCTCTTGGGCGCCCATACGGGTCAGCAGCGCGCCAATGGCGTCGCCGTCGCGCACGACGACGCGGTCCGCGCCGCGCGTTTCCTTTGTCTTCGCCGCCACGCCCAAACGGCGCGCGCAGCCGACAAGAGCGAGTGCAGCCTCCTGGCACGGGCAAGTCACCTCAAGCGCTGAGGAGCGGCCCGGTTCGGTCAAGGAACCTTGCGCCAAGAAGGCGCCGCGCCAGGCTGCTTCATTATCGGCTACAGAACCAGAGATGACTTGTGGAGGCAAACCCACCACGGGGTGGCCGGAGCGGGTTACCAAACCAAGGCGTCTGGTCAGTTCCTTGGCACCGGTGGTGATGCGCACTTGCACACGACTCTTCTTGGACGAAGCCGCGGGTCCAGCGACGTGGGTGCTGGCGGAAATCGAATAGAGCTCATCGAGTGCGGTGACGAGGCGGTTCGCTACGCTTTGTGATTCCAGTTCCACCTCGTACATCACGCGGTCCCCGGTGATGTGGAGCTCGCCAGCGAACCTGAGGATCGCGGCAACCTCCGCCGCGCGGGCGGACTGGCGCGGCACGGACACCGCCGTAAGTTCCTCCTTGACCTGATCGGTCAATGACGCAGACACCTCGTGCCTCCCCTTTCAACTCGTGGACGTAGCGCACCGCGCAGATTGGCGTGGGCGAGACGCGGCGGTGAACGATGAATGCCCCATAGTCTATCGCGCGCTTAACCGCGATGAGTGTCTGGGGCTCCCGCTGTGGCATCGCGTTCGGCGGCATACTCGGTGTAAAGCTCGGTGAGCACCTGCGCCAGCTTGTCTGGGCAGTGCTTATTGATCGACTTCCCGTCTTCATCGTATTGGCACACGTCTCGGAAGACTGCCGTAGCGCCCAGAACACTGGCGGCGCGCTGAACAAAGACGCGCTCCGACTCGTTCGGAAGCCCGGATGCGTCAACGATAACGCGGTCTACCCGCAGGCTCGGGGCGTGCTGTGCTAGGACATGCAGGTGGCGCTCGGCAGAAAAACCTTGGGTCTCACCCGGCTCAGCAGAAAGATTGAGCACCACCACGCGGAGAGCATCCGACGAGGTAATCGCGTCGACGATATCCGGCACCAGGACGTGTGGAAGAACGGAACTAAACCAGGAACCAGGACCTAGGGTGATCAGGTCCGCGTCGTGCAGCGCGCTAATGGTTTCCGGGTTGGCCCCAGGCTTCTCCGGAATGATGCGCACTCGGCGCACCTGCCCCACGGTCGATGCAACAGCCACCTGGCCGCGGACCGAGCGAATGATACGGGGGTCGTCGTCAAGCCCAGAAACATCCGCCTCAATCTCCAGAGGTAAGTTCACGGCTGGCAGTACCCGGCCGGCTGACTCCGTCAAGCGTGCAACGGCATCGAGAGCGGCCTGGAAATCCCCCAACACCTCAGTGAGTCCAGCGATGAGGAGGTTGCCCACGGCGTGGCCGGCCATCGCACCGGTGCTCTGAAAACGATGCTGCAGCGTCTCGGCCCACAGCTGGCCTTCCTCCGTATCGCTGGATAAAGCGGCGAGGGCCATGCGCAAATCACCTGGCGGAATAATGTCCATCTCGCGGCGCAACCGGCCGGAAGAACCGCCGTCATCGGCCACGGTGACGATGGCAGAGATTGCCTCCGCGCCCGTGCGGCGAGCAGCGAGCAAGGTTTGATAAAGACCATGGCCGCCGCCCAGGCTAGCCATGTGGAGTGGGAGAGTCGTCACGTAAGTACTAGCTTTCAGTCATGTAATAAAAGGAATGAATACGAATCTTCTCGATACGTATCGCGCCTAGTCGCGGGCGATGTCTCGGTGCAGGGTGCTCACGTCCAAGTCTCCGCGCTCGCTAAGGCGGCGGGCGATCTCTTCCGTGACGGCCACGGAACGGTGGTGCCCACCCGTGCAACCAATGCCTACGGTGATGAAATTCTTCCCCTCGTGGCGATACCCCGTGAGCATCGAGTCCAACATGTCGATGAAGCGCTCGATAAAAGGCTCAGCGGCGTCTTGGGACAGAACGTAATCCGACACCGGCTCATCGGTGCCCCGGTAGCCCCGCAGTTCCGGTACCCAGTAAGGATTGGGAAGAAAACGGACGTCGACGACAAGGTCAGCGTCCCGCGGAGAACCATGCTTGAAGCCGAAGGACTGGAGCGTGACGTGCTGGCGTTCCCCACGCATGTCACCGAAGGCAGCCTCGATGGCACGGCGTAGGTCATGAACAGACAGGTTCGTCGTGTCGATGATAATGTCCGCACGCTCACGAATGGATTGCACGGCGGCGCGCTCGCGTTGGATGCCGGCCTTCAGCGTTTCACCGTCCTGCAGCGGGTGCGTGCGACGCACCGAATCGAAGCGGCGAATCAGTACGTCATCGCGCGCATCGAGGAAAAGCAGGGTCGGCTTCATATCCAGCTGCTCTAGTTCATCCAAGGTTTCTGCCAAAGAACCAGGGAACATGCGGGAGCGTACGTCGGTGACCGCGGCGATCTTCGTAACTGGAGAATCCGGACGCGCACACAGCTTCAGGAGGTCAACGATGGCCTTCGGCGGGATGTTGTGGGCGACGTAGTAGCCCTTATCCTCCAACACTTTTGCCGCCGACGTCAGGCCGCCGCCCGACATGCCGGTAATCAAAATGGGCGGAGAATCAAACAACGTCATGGCCTCCATTCTTACCACTTAAGTGGTTGCCACGGTAGGAATCCGGTCTAGGAATACGGTGGGAATCCCTCCTAAGAGTCGTGAAGGTGATCAAAGACGGTCTGAGCTAGTTTGGGACCGAATCCCTTCACCTCAGCAATGTCCTCCACGCTTGCGTCCTTGAGCTTCTTTACCGAGCCGAAGTGCTTCACTAGGTCCGTGCGACGCTGCGGCCCCAAGCCCGGGACCGCGTCGAGGACGGAGGAGCGCATCCGCTTTGAACGCTGCTGGCGGTGATAAGAAATAGCTACGCGATGGGCCTCGTCGCGCAGGTGCTGGAGTAGAAATAGCGCCTGCGAATTGCGCGGTAGAATCACCGGTTCGTCATCACCAGGCACCCACACCTCCTCCAAACGCTTGGCCAGACCGATGAGTGTTACATCGACGATGCCGAGCTCATCAAACACAGCTTGCGCGGCTGCCACCTGCGGTGCGCCGCCATCTACGATGAAGAGCTGAGGCGGATAAGAGCTGCGTTTGGTCTGGCTCGCCGCCTCTTCGCGCACCAGCTCCTCAGCGAAGGTGGTGTTCTCTAGCTCTTCGTCAGGCACCGCCCGCTTATCGTCATGGTGATGCTTAAACCGGCGGCGGGTGACTTCGGCGATGGAACCGACATCGTCCGAGCGGCCATCGCCCGCCGCTTCCTTGATGCGATAACGCCGGTAGTCGGACTTACGGGGCAGCCCATCCTCGAAAACCACCAGGGAGGCCACAACATCGGTGCCCTGAATGTGGGAGATATCCGTGCACTCGATGCGCAACGGCGCGGAATCCATGCCCAGTGCTTCCTGCAGCTCCTGGAGTGCGGCGGAGCGCGCAGTGAGGTCGCCAACACGCTTGAGTTTGTGCTGTTTCAGTTGCTCCTTGGCATTGCGCTCGACGGTCTCCATCAGCGCGCGCTTATCCCCTCGCTGCGGAACGCGCAGATCGATCTGGGCGCCACGCAGCTCCTCCAAAACGATCTTGACCTCATCGGCTTCATCGGGCAGTTCCTGGACCAAGATCTCCCGCGGAATAGCGTTTCCACGATGCTCCTCGGCATGGGATTCCTGGTCCACTCCCCTACGCTCCAACTTCGCGTCTTCTTCAGCCTCTAGGCGCTGGCGTTCTGCCGCGTCAGAATAGAACTGAATAAGGAAGTTTTGAATCAAAGCCGGCAGACCAGGATCTGGCTCGCCTTCGCGCACCGCGTCAGTCGTTGCCTGATCTCCGGAACGCTCCACAACCCAGCCGCGCTGCCCGCGGATGCGTCCCGAACGCACATGGAAGATCTGGACTGCAGCTTCCAGTTCATCCGAGCTAAACGCAATGAGGTCCGCATCCGTGCCATCAGGCAACACCACTGCCTGCTGCTCCATCAACTTGTCGATGGCACCCAAGTCATCGCGCAGGCGGGCCGCCAATTCAAACTCCAGGTTCTCCGCAGCCTCCTCCATGCGCTGCGTGACCCGCTTGCGAACGGGTGCGGTGTTACCGTTCATGAAGCTGATGAGTTGGTTAACGGTGTCGCGATGTTCTTCCGGGCTAACGCGGCCGATGCAGGGGGCATCGCACTTGCCGATATACCCCAGCAAGCAGGGCCGCCCCAAGCGCTCGTGGCGGTTGAACACACCCTTGGCGCAGGTACGCATGGGAAAGATGCGAGTGAGAAGATCCAGGGATTCACGCACCGCCCAGGCATGGGAATAGGGACCGAAATAGCGCACGCCTTTGCGGCGTGGGCCCCGGTAGAAAAACGCACGCGGAATGGTCTCCCCAACGGATACCGCGAGCATGGGATAAGTCTTATCATCGCGGTACATCACGTTAAAGCGCGGATCGAAGCGCTTAATCCACGTGTACTCCAGCTGCAGCGCTTCCACCTCGCTGGCCACCACGGTCCATTCCACCGAGGCCGCCGTCAGCACCATCTGGCGAGTGCGCGGGTGTAGTTGAGTGATGTCCTGGAAGTAGTTGGATAACCGTGCCCGCAGGTTCTTTGCCTTGCCCACATAGACGACCCGGCGGTTCTCATCACGGAACTTATAAACGCCCGGATCTGTAGGGATGCTTCCGGGCGCGGGACGGTACTGAGAGGGATCAGCCACTAGTCATCCTGCGGCATGTAACGGGCTTCTAGGTCGCGGAAAGAGCGGACATTGGTGATCACGTCGTCCTTATCGCCCGACTGCAGGGCCCAGACCGGCACGTATTCAAAGTCCGGAAGCTCGATGCGCGCCATGCGGGAGCCTTCGGGGAAGGACAGTCCGTAGATGACCTGCCACGGGTAGAAACGGGTTCCCACGATATTGCGGACCTCCACCCCGTCGGAGTTCGCGCGCAGCCGCGGGCGAGTCAGCGCCAGCCAAGACAAAATGGAAATCACCACGCCGACGCCGGGAAAAGCGAACTTATCAATCGTCGTCACCGTCGCGCCGGTAAAGGACAGACCCACCGTAAAGCCCATGAAAAGGTGCGCGGCCATAACGAGAATGATCCAGATGATGGCCACCTTGCGCAGGTAGGGAGAGGTAACTTCATACTCCCAGGGCTTGGACGACGTCTGGGCGAAAGGATCCGCGCTGGTATAGGCCAGCATTTGCTCATCGCTCATGCCGCGTCCTGGTCCCCCGGCCGCCATCGACGCAGCCGGCTGCGAAGAGGCGGAGGACTGGTTGGCATGGGCCGACTGTGCCCGCTCTTCGTGCCCGGAAGGCACCTGTGAGTCCGTCATCGAGTTTTCCATCTCCTCATCACTCCGCTGAGGCAGGCCACTCCCCCTGCCGGATACGCCAGGCGGCGTGGTTGCACTTGGCAGCCTACTTTTGGTTTGACTCATTCAGTGTACGCAACGTGTGCACGGTTTCTAAAGCTGCGTGCATGGCCTCGGCACCTTTATCCTCTTCAGAGTCCGCAAAGCCGGCGCGATCGACGGCTTGCTCATAGTCGTTGACCGTCAGAACTCCATTAGCCACTGGGGTCGATTCATCGAGCGCGATGCGCGTCAGGCCCTGCGTCACGGAATCGCAGACGTAATCAAAGTGCGGGGTGCCACCACGAACAACGCAGCCCAACGCAACCACGGCATCATGGGTGCGCGCGGCGGCTTGGACCACGACGGGCAGTTCGAGGGCCCCGACCACGCGCAGGGGCGTGACCGCGGCGCCGGCGGCTTCGGCAGTCTCGAGCGCTCGACGATGCAGCTGATCACAGATCTCTGCGTTCCACGTTGCGGTAACGACAGCGACGCGGATACCTTCCCCGGAGACATTGTTCGGGGTGGGCAGGCCTTCCTTGCTCATAGTGTGCTCCTTGTGCTCAAAGCTTGATACTCAATGCGTGATGGTTAGGGGCGCTGAAGCGCTTTATCCCCAACTCTAGGAGTGTTTCTGATCCCATTCGGCTACCTGGGGCAGATCATGCCCCATCCGGTCACGCTTGGTGCGCAGATAGCTGATGTTCTCCGCTGTGGCGGGGGTAGCCAGCGCTGTGCGCGCGGTGGCATCAATGCCGAAGCCTTGCAGCCCCTCGCCCTTGTGCGGGTTATTGGTCAAGAGGTTCACGGATTTCACGCCGACGTCGCGTAGGATTTGTCCGGCCACGGAGTATTCGCGTGCATCCTCCGGCAGGCCCTGCTCCACGTTGGCATCAACGGTATCGAGGCCTTCGTCCTGCAGGCGGTAGGCCTTGAGCTTGTTGACCAGGCCAATTCCGCGTCCTTCCTGTCCACGCAGGTAGATGACGATGCCGCGTCCCGCTTCTTGCACCGCACGGAGGGATTCCTGCAGCTGCGGACCACAGTCACAGCGCTGGGAGGAAAAGACGTCACCTGTAAGGCACTCAGAGTGAACGCGAACGGGTACATCCTCGGCACCGGAATAGCTTTCCACATCACCAACGAAAAGGGCGATATGCTCGCGCTTGTCGACGTCATTCGAATAACCTACCGCGCGAAACTCGCCGTACTCGGTGGGCAGGCGAGTTTCGACTTGGCGGTGAACCTGCTGTTCGTTGTGGCGACGCCACTCGATGAGCTGCTCAATGGAGATCATCGTCAGCCCGTGGGCGTCGGCAAAGCGGCGCAGCTCCGGGGAGCGCGCCATGTCCGTGGGATCCTCTTCAGAGACGATCTCACAGAGCACGCCAGCTGGGCGAAGGCCTGCCAAGCGAGCCAGATCGATGGCGGCTTCCGTGTGCCCGTCACGTTCGAGCACGCCATTCGGGCGCGCGGCGAGCGGGACCACGTGTCCGGGGCGGGTAAATTCCGACGACTTAGAGGAGGGATCGGCCAACCTGCGGATAGTTTCGCAACGTGAGGTGGCAGAGATACCAGTGGAACCATTAGCCAAGTCCACCGTGACGGTGTAGGCGGTCTGCCGTACGTCCTGGTTCACCGCGAACATCGGGGGTAAGTTCAAACGCTCGCAGTCTTCTGGGAGCAGCGGTGCGCAAATGTAGCCGGAGCTGTAGCGCACCATAAAGGCCACGAGCTCCGGGGTGGCGAGCTCAGCGGCGAAAATGAGGTCACCTTCGTTCTCGCGGTCCTCATTGTCCACGACGACGACCGCCTTGCCGGCCGCGATGTCCGCGATGGCTTGGTCGACGCTATCTAAACTAAAAGCTGAATCTGCAGCGCTCATAAGGACTTACTCTATCCCTCCGCGCCACTGGCGGAGGCGTTGGGGTGAACCATTTTCTCCACATACTTTGCAACCACGTCTACCTCGAGGTTGACGCGAGCGCCTGGCGCCATCGAACCAAACACGGTATCGCGCAGCGTGGTGGGAATGAGTGAGACTTCGAAATAGCTCTCCGCGTCGGGCTCTCCCTGCCCGTCTGACAAGGCCGATACCGTCAGGGAGGTTCCCTGCACCGCGATGGAACCCTTCTCCACCACGTAGCGCTCCAGCTCGGCCGGCAGGCTAAAGCGCAGCACCTCCCAGTGCTCCGACGGCGTGCGGCTCAGCAAGGTCCCGGTGCCATCGACGTGCCCCTGCACAATGTGGCCACCCAAGCGCGTCGTCGGGAGCACCGCACGCTCGAGGTTGACCTGCGCGCCCACTTCGAGTTCGCCGAGGGAACTGCGGTTCAAAGACTCCCTCATGACATCTGCGGTGAAGGTTCCTTCTCCCAACTCAGCAACGGTCAGGCACACGCCGTTGACCGCGATGGAATCTCCCAGTTGGGCGTCCCCCAGCACGGTGGTTGCGGCGACGCCGAGGCGCACGGCATCACCCTGCGGCTCCACGCTATCGACGTGGCCAATTTCTTCAACGAGTCCAGTAAACATAGCTAGTACTCCCCTTCCCTATCTTTTAACCTTTGAGCTTTCTATATTCCACGAGCAGGTCCTCGCCTAGCTCAGTAACCGCCACGCGCTGCCACCTCTCAGTCTGGGCCAGATTCTGGGACAGAGCTCGAGTGAGAACTCCTCTGCCCTCGCCAAGAATGACGTTGCCCAGGTAGGCCTGAATACGCTCGACGTAGCCCAACTCCATGAAGCTGGTGGCTAGCCCTGCGCCGCCTTCGACAAGGATGTCTCGCGCGCCGCTGGCGTACAGCTGATCTAGTGCCTCCTGCGGCGTGGAATAGTGCTCGAAGCCGAGCTCGACCAGGTTACTAGCCCCGCCCCGGCTAACATCGCGGGAACCGATGACAACGCGCCGCGGCTGCCGCTCACGCAGCGAACCATCCGGGTAGCGCGCCGTCAACGAGGGATTATCCGCTAACGCCGTGCCGGTTCCAATAAGGATGGCATCGCGCTGCGCCCTATCACGATGCACGTGCTCGCGGGCCCGCTCTCCGGTAATCCACTGGCTACTGCCATCCGCCGCGGCGGTGAAACCATCCAGGCTTTGTGCAAATTTGAGTGTGACGTGCGGGCGGCCGAGACTCACCGCGCTCAACCACGGTTCGAGCGCATCGTCCACGCCCTCCGGCGGCGCGAGCTGTCCCACCGTGACTCCGGCGCGGCGCAGTGTTGCTGATCCGCCCCCGGCTTGTGGGGTGGGGTCCGGGTGGAGGTAGTACACGGCGGCCACGGAAGCATCGATAAGCGCCTGCGCGCACGGGCCCGTACGACCCGTGTGATTGCAGGGCTCTAGGGTCACCACCGCGATGCCACCGCGGGCCTTGTCCCCCGCATCGCGCAGCGCCATGACTTCAGCATGCGGCCCGCCCGGGGGCTGGGTGGCGCCGACGCCGGCGACCTGGCCGGCAGCATCGAGAATCACCGCGCCGACCGGCGGGTTCGGACTCGTCGTACCGCGCACCCGCTCGCCGGCCTCCATGGAGACGCGCAATGCTTGCGATAGGACAGCAGAATCGTGGCGTGGGATCACAGCGTGGCCAGTCGGCGTAGCTCCTCGACGGCGGCCGCCTTATCTGCTTGCTTGTAAATGGCCGAACCCGCGACAAAGGCATCACAGCCCGCCTCGGCGGCGGAGCGGATCGTCTCGGCAGAAATACCGCCATCGATTTCAATGAGGACATCGAGGCCACGCTCATCGATGGCTGCGCGCAAGGTGCGTACCTTATCCAGCTGATCCGGCATGAAGCTCTGACCACCAAAGCCGGGTTCGACAGACATGACGAGAACCTCGTCGAAGTGCTCAAGGGCATCCAGCCAGGGCTCAATCGGGGTGCCCGGCTTGATCGAGAAGCCCGCGCGCACCCCTAGGTCCCGAATCCTGCGGGCCAAGGCGATGGCCGCGTCCTTGTCGGCCACGGCCTCGACGTGGAAGATGATGCAATCAGCGCCCGCCTTGGCGTAGGTTTCCACCCATTTCTCCGGCTCCTCGATCATGAGGTGAACGTCGAGGGTCTGCGAAGTAATCCCGTCCACCGTCGCGGTAATATCCGGGCCGAAGGACAGGTTCGGCACGAAGTGACCGTCCATGATGTCAACGTGGATCCAATCCGCGTTGGCCACTGCTTTGACCTCTTCGCCCAAGCGGGTGAAATCGGCGGCCAGAATGGATGGGGAGATAATGGGACCAGACGAGTGTGCAGACATGACACTCAGCCTAGTCCCTCACGCGCCGCTAGTCCGCCACTCGGCGGAGGACGGCGAAAAACATCGCGTCGGTGCCATGACGGTGCGGCCACATCTGGGCAGAGAGCTCGCTGCCGAGATCCCCCATGTCCGGAAGCACGTCGCGCGTATCCAGCTCCTCGACGCGGATCTCTGCCCCAGCGCCATGGCGCTGCACGGCAGCGTCCACGATGCCCCGGGTCTCGCGCAGGTCGGGCGAACAGGTGGAGTACACCACGACACCACCCGGGCGTACGAGGGCCAACGCGGACTCGAGGAGCTCGGTCTGCAGTGTGTTGAGCTCCGCGATATCGGACTCGGCTTTGCGCCAGCGGGCTTCGGGGCGGCGACGGAGTGCACCGAGGCCGGAACAGGGGGCGTCGACAAGCACGCGGTCGAAGCCTGCGTCGAGACCCGGCGCACGACCGTCCGCACGGTGCACGCGGACAGGCAAGTCACCCACCGTCTTTTCCACCAAGGTAGCGCGGTGCGGGGAGACTTCTACGGCATCGACCTCCGCCCCCTCAACGCGAGCGATGGCACCCATCAGGGCGGCCTTGCCACCGGGGCCGGCGCACAGGTCCAACCAGCGTCCGCTGTCCTCGCCAATAAGTTCAGCTTCCGTCACCGCGCGTGCGATGAGCTGGGAGCCTTCGTCTTGCACCGCCGCGAGTTTCTGGCGGACAGGCTCGAGGGAGCCCGGGTCTCCCTGCTCAAGGTAAACCGCATAAGGGGAATAGCGTCCTTCCTCGCAGCCGGTAATAAGCGCGAGTTCTTCGGCGGATATCTCGCCCGGTCGCGCTACCAGGTGCACGAGGGGACGCTCAGAGTCCGCCTCGAGTGCGCGCTCCAGCTCCGCTGTCTGCTCGGCGCTGAGCGCGTTATCGTCAGCGGTGTCGAGGAGCCCCAACGCGCGGCCGAAGGAGCAGGCGATCCACTCGGGATGAGCGTGGCGGAAAGCCAACGCCGCGACCTCTCCGCTCGGAGCTAGCTTGTCCAGCCACTCTTGCGCCGGTGTGCGGGTGATAGTCCGCATGATGCCGTTGGCAAAGCCCTTGGCTTTCTCGTGGCCGGCCGCCTCCACGAGGCGAACGGTGGTATCGACCGCCGCGTGCGCCTCCACCCGGGTGTAGAGCACCTGGTAGGTTCCCAGTCGCAGGGCCATGAGCACCTCGGGCGCAATGGCGTCGAGCCCGCGCGACGAGCATTCAGCGATGACCGCATCGAGAACGCCCTCGGTGCGCAGCGTGCCATAGGTCAGTTCCGTGGCAAAGGCGGCGTCGCGGCCGCTGAGCTTGTTCGAGCTCACGGCCTTCGGCAGCGTGAGGTTGGCAAAAGCGTCATCCGCCGCTACCCGCTGTAGTACCTCGAAGGCGACCGCGCGCGGCACGTCGACCCCGCTGCGCCGTGCCGCGGAAATCAGCGACGGGTTCTGGCGATCGTGGTGAGCAGTCTGGCGCTGTCCGCCTCGGCGGTCACGCTGCGCACCGGTGTTCTTATAACCTCCGCGTCCCTTGTGGTCGTTTCCACCGCGGGAGCTTCCACGCTGTTGGCTGCCCCGTTGCTGCTTTCCCTTCTCTGCGCCTGCCCCCGCGCGCTGCGCCGGGTCACCAGACTTGCTGCGGGACCTAAACCCTCCGGTCATGAGAACTTCACCTCGTCTGTGTCTGTGGAATCCGTGCCGCAAGAGCCTTGGCTAGCAAGACCTCGGCCCCAATCGGCGGCGTTCATCATCTTCTTGCCGGGCGGTTGAATCTTGCCCAAACGTACTGGGGAGCTACCGGTGCCGACCATGACGGCATTCTTGGCCACGTGCACTTCTCCTGGCTGGAGTGCGCGCACTGCGGCAGGCTCTGGCAGCGCCTCGAGTTCGGCGGGTACCACGCTGCTTACAGGCCCTACCTTCAGGCGGGATTCCCCCATTAAGGTCCAGGCTCCCGGCCCCGGGGTATGGGCGCGGATGTGGCGATCAATGACGTCAGCAGGCCGGGTCCAGTCAATGCGGGCGTCGTCGGTCGCAATCTTGTGCGCATAGGTGGCCTCACCTTCCTGCGGCTGCGGCGTAATGCTGCCGTCCTCCAGGCCATTCATAGTCTGGACTAGGAGGTCACCACCCGCGTATGCCAGTCGCGTGAGCAGGTCATCAGCGGTATCGGTGGGCAGGATTGCTTCCTCGATGGTGGCCAGGATGTCCCCGGTATCCAGGCCCTGATCGATGCGGAAGGTCGTGGCGCCAGTGCGCTCGTCGCCGGCCGCAATGGCTGCCTGGACCGGTGCTGCGCCGCGCCACGCTGGAAGCAGGGAGAAGTGCAGGTTGACCCAGCCGTGCGTTGGAAGGCCCAGCAGATCCTCGGTGATCAAGTTTCCGTAGGCCACCACCGGAATAGCCTCCGGAGCAATCTCCGCCAACCGCGCGCGCAGGGCGTCGCCGTCCTCGGTGCCTGGCTTGAGTGTGGTTGGCGTAAGAACCTCGATTCCGTGTTCCTGGGCCAGCGCCTTCACGGGACTGGGGTGCAGGGTGCGCCCGCGGCCGCGGCGGGCATCAGGACGGGTGATGACGGCGGCTATGTCGTGGTGTGAGGCAATGAGTTTCTCCAAAGCCACGACGGCGGGCTCGGGGGTTCCGGCGAAAACGATGCGCACAGTGGGTGCATGCCTTTCTCTCGTGAGGTTGATTGTTGATTAAAGTCTGACGCCTATGCGTTGAACCACTCCGACTGGCGGATGATCTTCATGGATTCCTTTCGCAACTCATCGCTCAGGCGCTTGAGGAACAAAATTCCGTCGAGGTGATCCGTTTCGTGTTGGATGCAGCGTGCCATCAGTCCGGACGCGAGCATAGACACTGGGCGGCCTAGGGGATCGAAGCCTGTAAGGCGTACGGTATTGAACCTTTCGGTGGGCTGGGAAATACCGGGGATGGACAGGCAGCCCTCTGGTCCCAGCTGAGTCTCTTCTCCCACTGCTTCCCACTCGGGGTTGATGATGGCACCGCGCAGGCCGTGCTGATAGTGAGAGCAGTCAAAAACGAAGATGCGCTTGGTCACGCCGATCTGGTTAGCCGCTAGGCCTACTCCCCCGGCGTCTTCCATGGTCTCCAACATGTCCTGAGCTAGACGCTCGAGCGATGGCCCGAATTCGGTGATCTCCTCGGCCCGGGTGCTCAGGACGGGATCGCCATAGAGGCGAACCTCGCGCACGGTCATAGTATGAACTCCTCGTGGTTTGCAGTCTTTCACGGTAAGCAGGGATTGCCATCCGTAGTGCTCCTGCACCGAGAATAGTTCACAGTAAGCAGTGCGTGCCCTCCAGGGGTGGGGTCGGCTGCTCTGTCTATCCGATGTTGATCGGGTCCACGGCGATGCGCAGAGGCAACACGTCCTTGCGCGCGCTGCGCAGCGAATTGGCCGTTCGCAGCGCCTGCCCAAGCTCCGAGCGCGGCCCCAATGGCGTGCGGATCAGCAGGCGCTGGGGCTCGCCGCCGCGTTCGTGGTCATACTCGCCCGGCAAGCTCACCCCGGGCGGCAGCGGGACCGGGCCAAGAAGCTCCGCGTGCTCCGGTAGTTCTGCCAGCTCCAGGAAAGCGTCGAGCGAGGCATCGGCACCGTCGACGGCCGCCATGTGCACCGCGGGCGGGAAGCGTACCTCGCGGCGTGCCTGCAACTCGGCCGCCGCGGCTCCCACCATGTCCCACCGGCTAAAGAAGCCCACGAGCGGGAGCTGCTCATCTGCTGCCACGATCACCGCTCCGCCCTGCGCAGCCGGGGCCACGAGGGTGGCTGCGGCAGCCCATGTGGTCAAGGTATCCTCCGTAGCTCGGAGATCCTGACGGCCCAGCAACGCCCCGGTTTCCACCAGGAGCGCAGCACCATAGTGCCCTCCCTCGGCAACGCGTGGCTCCGCGCCAGGCGTGGCAATCACCAGCGCGGGGCCGGCAGGGACCTCGTCGACGACTGTGGAGCCACCTGATTGGATAACGCGCGTGTTGGGAAAGGCGCGCCCCATCTCCTCGGCGGTGCGCTCGGAGCCCAGCACAATGGCCCGCAGCCGTGGGGAACCACACTCGGAACAGCGGTAATGGGCGTCGACACGCCCGCACCAGCGACACGTGGGAAGCGCGGCGGAATCCTGCGCCCCATCCGCCGCGCCACGGACAGAGGGCAAACCTAGTGGCCCGTTGCAGTGTCGACACCGTGCCGGGGATGAACACTGCCCACAAGCCAGAATTGGGGCGTAGCCCTTGCGCGGGACTTGGACAAGGACGGGTTCACCGCGGTCGAGCGCCGCCCGAGTGGCTTGAAAAGCTGGGCCGCTGACCGACGTCGTCCCGCCCTGCATGTGCCGCGCCAGATTGATACCGAACGCACCCACCGCAACAATATCGGGGCGCGCCGCTTCCAGGGCGTCCGGAGTTGGGAGAAGATCGTGTGCCCATCCCGACTCAACGAGCAGCTGCGCTTCGGCCGTGCGCGCGTGGCCAGCAAGGATAAGGCTGCATTCTTCCTGCGCGGAGCGCGTGCTCAATACCTCTCGCGTGTGGACGTAAGGCTTGAGGTTATCCACCAGGCTATCGTCACCGTCATTGAGGACAACGGCCAGCTTCAGGTTCTTTACTGGGGCGAAGGCCGCGGAGCGCGTGCCGATAACGATGCGTGCCTGCCCCGTCAGTGCGGACAGATAGCGGCGGTAGCGAGCCTGCGGGCCAGTACTGTGCGCGAGCACCGTGATCTGCTTGGCGGAGAGGTGGCGACGAAACGCCGCTTCCAACAGGTCAAGGTCACGCTGATCCGGCACAACCATGAGCACCCCGCCGCCTTGCAGCGCCACGCTAGCGCCCAAGGCCGCAAGCGCGCCAGCCCAATCTGACCCCGGTGCGATCTGCCACGCTGCCCGCGCAATGTTCCCCGTCAGCACCGAATCCACGAAAGACTCGCCATGCTGGTAGCTCGACCACGCAGAGAGATCCGGGTGCTCTGCCGTGCCGAGCTCTTCCCAGGGAGTGGTGATATCCGCTTCTTCGGCCTTGGCATGGCGCGCCGGGATGGCGGTGCGGATGATATCGGAGCGCACGCCGCCGTAGCGGGCTGCAAGGGATTCGATGAGCGCCGCCATGGTCGGTGTGTACACCGCATAGGGGGAAATGACGCGTTCGATATAGCGGAGCGAACCGGAAAAATCAGAGTCGCTGCTGCGCGAGAGCAAGATGGCGTCAACCAACCTGCCGTTGAAGCGAATACGCACCCGGACGCCCGGTTGCGCGGCGTCGGAATCCGCCTCCTCAATGAGGTAATCGAAGCCGCGGTCGAGGTGCGCTACCCCTAGCAAGGGCAACACCCGCGCGACCGGTTGCTGGGCGGCGGGTGTCTTCTTGGGCATAGCGCCCGATTCTACAGGCCGGCGGCACGGCGCAGGTCGACGGCCCGCGAGGTGTCCTCCCACGGAAGGTCAACATCGGTGCGACCGAAGTGACCGTAGGCCGCGGTTTGGCGATAGATCGGGCGCTGGAGGTCGAACTCGCGAATGATGGCGGCCGGGCGCAGATCGAAGACCTTGTCCACTGCGGCCTGGATGTCGGCGTCGCTCAGCCCGCCGTGCGCAGTACCGAAGGTCTCGACGTAGAGGCCAACTGGCTTGGCGCGGCCGATGGCATACGCCACCTGTACCTCGGCGCGGTCGGCAAGCTCGGCGGCCACAATGTTCTTGGCCACCCAGCGCATGGCGTAGGCAGCGGAGCGGTCCACCTTGCTCGGATCCTTACCGGAGAAGGCACCGCCGC
This sequence comes from Corynebacterium sp. c25Ua_47, assembly GCF_039907205.1. Lineage (NCBI taxonomy): Bacteria > Bacillati > Actinomycetota > Actinomycetes > Mycobacteriales > Corynebacteriaceae > Corynebacterium > Corynebacterium sp. c25Ua_47. The sequence goes on from NZ_JASBOH010000002.1 coordinate 170,943, forward strand.
CGTGGCGGGCCATGCCACCATAGGTATCCACGATGATCTTGCGGCCGGTCAACCCGGCATCACCCATGGGTCCGCCGAGGATGAAGGAGCCAGAAGGATTGATGAGCAGCTCGGTGTCCTCGGTGTAGTACTTGCCCAAGTCGGCGTCGTTGACGACCCATTCGACGACGTGCGTGCGCAGCTGCTCGGCCAACCACTCCTGGGTGACGTCCGGATCGTGCTGGGTAGAGATGACGATCGTCTCCAGCCGCGTGGGTACATCATTCTCGTCGTAGGCGTAGGTGACCTGGGTCTTGCCATCGGGGCGTAGGGAAGGCACGATGCCCTCCTTGCGCACCTGGGTGAGACGGCGCGATAGATGGTGCGCCGTGGAAATCGGCAAAGGCATAAACTCCGGGGTCTCATTGGTGGCATAGCCAAACATGAGGCCCTGGTCACCCGCACCGTACTGGTCATCGTCTTCGAAGGTGCCGGAACGAACCTCGGTGGAGGCATCCACGCCAGCCCCGATCTCCTGGGACTGCTCACCGATGGCGACGTTGACGCCACAGGTATGGCCGTCGAAACCAACATCGGAGGAGGTAAAGCCAATCTCCACGAGGGTCTTGCGAACGATCTGGGGGATCTCTACATAACCAGTGGTGCGCACCTCGCCGACGACGTGCACCTGCCCCGTCGTCACGAGGGTTTCTACGGCGACGTGGGCGTTGGGGTCTTCTTCGAGGAGGGCGTCAAGAATGGCGTCCGAGATCGCGTCACAAATTTTATCCGGGTGGCCTTCAGTTACGGATTCGCTGGTAAAGAGGCGTACCGCCTGTGCAGCTTTGTCAGTCACAAGTTTTCCTTAAGCTAGTTCTGCGCGTCGTGGGTGGGACAGCGCCTTGCCCACGCCTCGGCTGATAACACCGCCCCATCGTAGACCAAGCGGTCTACAGCTGCAAGAACGACCACTACTTTTTCAGGATTTCATTCACAGCTTCAAGTATCTGCGCGGCCACGACCTGTTTCGAGCCAGGCTCAACCACCACTGGCTCGGCATCACGCCGCAGGATCCACCCAGCGCTCGTGGGCTGGCCAAAGACCTTTCCCTCCCCGACCTCATTGGCCATGAGTACATCGCAGCCCTTCTTTGCGAACTTCCGCTGGGCGTACTCCAGGACAGTCGTCGTCTCATCACCGGTTTCTGCGGCGAAGCCGACGATGATGGCATCGGGGTTGAGGGAGCCACTGTCGCGACGCTCGACGAGGCCCTTGAGGATATCCGGATTTTCCACCAGTTCCAGATGCGCCAAATCAGCGTCCGCGGTACCCTTCTTCATCTTTGAATCAGCCACGGAGGCTGGGCGATAGTCCGCAACGGCCGCGGCCATGATGACGATGTCCGCGTCGGCGGACTCTGTATTCATTGCCTCCTGCATATCGCGGGTTGAGGTCACCCGCACGACCGTGGCACCGGAGGGAACCGGAAGCGCCTCCGTATTACCGGCAACGATGGTGACATCGGCACCCCGCTGTGCGGCAATCTCAGCCAACGCAAAGCCTTGTCGTCCGGACGAGCGGTTGCCAAGGTAGCGCACTGGGTCAAGGTTCTCTTGCGTGCCGCCAGCGGAGATCACGACCTTCCGGCCCTGCCAATCATGGTCCACGCGGTGGCCGGCAATGATGGTGCGAGCAAATTCCGCAATCTGCTCCGGATCCGGCAACCGGCCTGCGCCCGTATCGGTACCGGTCAAGCGGCCGTGGGCGGGCTCCATGACAGTAACTCCGCGACGGCGCAGCGTAGCCACGTTGTCTTGGGTTGCCGGGTTAAGCCACATCTCCGTGTGCATCGCTGGGGCGATAATCACCGGACACGTCGCAACAAGGACGGATGCGCTGAGAAGATCGTCGGCGCGACCACCAGCCAAACGCGCGATCAGGTCCGCGGTTGCCGGGGCAATAACGATGGCATCCGCTTGCTGGCCTAGGGAGACGTGCTGGACTTCATCCACCGCATCAAAGACCGTGGTCGACACCGGATGCCCCGACAAGGCCTCAAAGGTCGCTGCCCCAACGAAGTTCAGCGCAGCCTCGGTAGGAATCACGCGAACATCATCGCCATGCTCAGTGAAATCGCGGATAAGATGGCACGCCTTGTAGGCGGCAATTCCTCCCGCCACTCCGATGAGGATGCGCCGCCGTTGAGCCGACCCCGCCCCTGCGGACTCTGGATGATTCACGGCGCTACTTTCTTGAGCTTCTTGGAAATGCTGTACGTCCTTCACTCGGACGATGTTACCCAAGACGCACTGAACCCACCCAGTATCTTGGCAGACACGTGGGTGGGTTCAGTTCAGAATGTGCTGTAGGCAGCTACCGGCACGGAAAAGCTTAGTTGCCTTCCTCGTGGTCCAGCAGGCCGGCTTCGATTTCGCGCAAAGCGATGGACAGCGGCTTCTCCCCCGGTTCCGGGGTCACCAGCGGTCCGACAAACTCGAAGACGCCTTCATCCTGTTCTTGGTAGTAGCTGTTGATCTGGCGTGCGCGCTTAGCGGCAAAGATCACCAGAGCGTACTTGGACGAGACCTTGCCCAGCAGCTCATCGATCGGCGGATCGGTAATGCCCGTCGGCGGATCGAATACTGGTTCCGGCTTAACGGCCTCAGAATTAGCAGGTGTGGTCACGTTGGTCACATGCACCTTTACTGTTGGTAGATGGTCAAAATCGTGGTCTATCCACGCAGGATAGCACTAATAGCGGCAACGGCCTCATCGAGATCTTCATTGACAACGATGTGGTCGAACTCCTTTTGCGCGGCAAGCTCCGACTCAGCGGTCTGCAACCGGCGGTCAATGACATCCTGCGGCTCGGTCCCACGCCCTGTCAGGCGCTCGACCAAAACTTCCCAGGAGGGTGGGGCGAGAAACACGGTTTCCGCCTCCGGCATCGCCGCCTTCACGTTGCGGGCGCCTGCAAGATCAACCTCTACCAACACCGGGCGTCCAGCCGTCATCGCTTCTTGGACCGGCTGAGCGGGCGTCCCGGAACGCTGCAAACCGCCGTGGATCTCTGCCCATTCGAGCATGTCACCGGCGTCGATATGCTCTTGAAAGGTCTCTGGTGAGACGAAGAAGTAGTCCACCCCATCAGTCTCTCCGGGACGGGGCTGGCGCGTCGTCATGGAGACGCTGAAGTAGAGGTTGTCGACATCGTCGCGCAGGCGCGAAACCACCGTGGATTTGCCCACAGCGGACGGCCCGGCCAGAACGACCAGGCGCCCGCGTGCAGTTTCGTCAGCCATTGCGCTAATTACTCGCCGTAGCCGAAACGCTCGAGCAGGGCGCGGCGCTGACGGTCACCCAGGCCACGCAGACGGCGGGTCTGAGCAATCTCCAGGTCCTCCATGATTTCCTTAGCCTTGACCTTGCCAACCTTCGGCAGGGCCTCGAGGAGAGCGGAGACCTTGGTCTTGCCGATGATCTCATCGGTCTCGGCCTTCTCCAGAACTTCCTGCAGGTTGGTCTCGCCACGCTTCAGCGCAGCCTTGAGCTCAGCGCGAGCCTTGCGGGCCTCGGCGGCCTTTGCGAGAGCTTCTTTGCGCTGCTCATCTGTCAACTTGGGAAGGGCCACGGGTTTCCTCCGATTTCATTAGTTCGAACATTGTCTTCTGATGGCTAGCACCAGAATCTCGGCTCACGGTGGGAAGGTTTCCCCAGCGCGGGATAGCTTTTGCTACCTCCACGAACCGACTTCTGGCAATCCTAGCACTGGTCTGTACGCGATGACGCAACGCGGCCCCCTTCTTTTAAAGGTTCCCGCACGTCAACGCACATGCCTTAAACAAAATACCAGGTAAACGACGCGCCCGTTAATCCAGCACGCCGCCACCTGGTCTGAGTATTAATCCCGGAACTCCGCCGCGGTATCCACTACGGCTTTCCGCAGGTCAGAGACACTCGGCCCCTGCGAAAGAATGGCTCGGGAAACGTTGGCAAAGCCGAGCTCGGGCGCCGCTGCGGTGAGTTCCCTTACATCGGCGGGCGTAGCGCCCTGGGCGCCCACACCCGGCAGCAGCACCGGACCGTTTAATTGGTCTAGTGCAGGCGGAGCCTCCAACGTCGCGCCCACGACAACACCAAGGGCACCCACGGTGGTGTCTGGCCCAGCCGCAGACGCGTTGCGCTGTGCAAGCTCATCGACGACGCGCTGCGCCACGCTGCGGCCGTCCACGCCCAACGACTGCAACGCCACGGCCTCCGGATTGGAGGTCGCCGCAAGAACAAAGACACCTCGTCCAGTTTCCTCCGCTAGGTCGAAGACTGGACTCAAAGCACCCACACCGAGGTAGGGCGAGACCGTCACAGCATCGGAACGCAGCGGCGAGTCCTCCCCCAACCAGGCTTGTGCGTAGCCCGCCATGGTGGAACCGATGTCTCCGCGCTTCGCGTCCGCTAGGCTCAGACAGCCCTGCTCGCGGAGCCCCGCGAGGGCCTCCTCAAGAACTGCGAAGCCGCGCGAACCGAAACGCTCAAAGAAAGCCACCTGTGGCTTCACCACCGCGGCGGTCTCGCCGAAGGCCTCTACACAGCGCAGCGTAAACGTGCGCAGACCATCCACATCAACCGACAGGCCCCAGGCCTCGAGCAGATGCGGGTGCGGGTCGATGCCTACGCACAGGCGCCCGCGCTCCGCACCAGCTGCTACGAGGCGCTCACCAAAAGACGGCAACTTCCTAGTTGGCTGGGTCATGCTCAAGCTCCTGCAGCGCGCGCACCTTGAGATCCCCGCGACGCAGAGCCTCAATACCCTGCACGGCGGCGGTCACGCCCTGGACGGTCGTCACCAACGGAATGCCCACGGATACCGCAGCAGCGCGGATGTCATAGCCGTCGTGGCGGGCACCGGCGGAGCCTGCCGGGGTGTTAAGGATGAGATCAACCTTTCCAGCAAGAATCTGGTCCACGATGGACTCCTCGCCCTCCGTGGCCTCCGATACCTTCCGGGCGACCTCGCACTCGACACCGTTGCGGCGCAGCATTTGCGCGGTCCCAGCGGTAGCCACGATGGTGTAACCCATGTAGGCCAGGCGCTGAATCGGGAAGATGAGCGTGCGCTTATCGCGGTTGGCTACGGAGACAAACACGGTTCCCTCAGTGGGCAGCTCGCCGAAGGCGGCCATCTCACCCTTGGCGTAGGCGGCGCCGAAGTTATCGGCCAAGCCCATCACCTCACCGGTGGACTTCATCTCCGGGGACAGCAAAGTATCCAGCAGCTGGCCATCGGGGCGACGGAAGCGGTTAAACGGCAGCACGGCTTCTTTGACCGCAATCGGGTGCTCCAGCGGCAGGGAACCACCGTCGTAGGTAGACGGGATGATGCCCTCCTCGCGCAGCTCGGCGATGGATGCCCCCAGCATGACACGCGCGGCGGCCTTGGCCAGCGGGACGCCGGTGGCCTTGGAGACGAAAGGCACGGTGCGGGAGGCACGCGGGTTGGCTTCGATGACGTAGAGGGTGTCATCCTTCAAGGCGTACTGAACGTTCATCAAGCCCTTGACGCCGATGCCATGCGCTAGGCGACGCGTCGACTCCCGCACCTTCTCAATATCCTCAGGTCCCAGCGTCATCGGCGGCAGAGCGCAGGAGGAGTCACCGGAGTGAATACCGGCCTCCTCGATGTGCTCCATCACGCCGCCGAGGTAGACCTCCTCGCCGTCGCACAGCGCGTCGACGTCAATCTCGATGGCGTTATCCAGGAAGCGGTCGACGAGGACCGGGTGGTCCGAGGTGATCTCGGTAGCGCGCTCGATGTAGTTGCGCAGCGAATCCTCGTCGTAGACGATCTCCATGCCGCGGCCACCCAGCACGTAGGACGGGCGGACCAATACCGGGTAGCCGATATTCGAGGCGACCTGGCGGGCCTCCTCGAAGGAGGTCGCGGTGCCGAAGGCCGGTGCGGGAAGCTCGGCTTCAGCAAGCACCTTGCCGAACTCACCGCGGTCCTCCGCCAAGTCGATGGCAGCGGCAGACGTACCCACGACCGGAACGCCGGCAGCGGTCAGGCGCTCAGCCAGGCCCAGCGGGGTCTGTCCACCCAGCTGGACGATGACGCCGGCAACCTCACCGCACGCGGCCTCCGCGTGGTAGACCTCCATGACGTCCTCGAAAGTCAGCGGCTCGAAGTAGAGGCGGTCTGCCGTGTCATAGTCAGTCGACACCGTCTCCGGGTTGCAGTTGACCATGACCGTCTCGTAGCCCTCACGGGAAAGCTCCAGGGCGGCATGCACGCAGGAGTAATCAAACTCGATACCCTGACCGATGCGGTTCGGGCCAGAGCCCAGGATGATGACCTTGCCCTTCGTCTTCTCGTCGCTTGCGCGGACCTCGGACTCAGCGTTCGGATCCAGCTCATAAGTGCTGTAGTGGTACGGGGTCTGCGCCTCGAACTCACCAGCGCAAGTATCGACGGTCTTGTACACCGGGCGAATACCCAAGGACCAGCGCAGGGAGCGCACGCCATCCTCGCCAGCGAACTCTGGGCGAAGAGCCGCGATCTGGGCATCGGACAGGCCGAAGACCTTGGCGCGGCGCAGCAAATCAGCGTCCAGAACCGGCGCACTCACGAGCTCCTCGCGGAACTGGACCAGCGCCTCCAACTCAGCGAGGAACCACGGGTCCAAGTGGGAGTGCTCGTGCAGCTGCTCGATGGTCGCACCGAGGCGCAGGGCCAGCTCGACGTCGTACATGCGGCCCTCTGTCGGGCGCTCCAGGTCCTTGAGAACGGCCTCGAGATCCGTAGCGCGCTCCCCGGCAAAGTACTCATCTGGCTGGGTCCAGAAACCTGCGGGCTTGGATTCCAGGGAACGCATGACCTTATTCAGGCCGGAAATGTAGTTGCGGCCGATACCCATGGCCTCGCCCACAGACTTCATGGTGGTGGTCAGGGTGTCATCGGCGCCCGGGAACTTCTCAAAAGCAAAGCGTGGAGCCTTGACGATGACATAGTCCAGAGTCGGCTCGAAAGCAGCCGGGGTAACACCGGTGATGTCATTGCGCACCTCATCGAGGGTGTAGCCAATGGCCAGCTTGGCGGCCAGCTTGGCAATCGGGAAACCGGTGGCCTTGGAGGCCAGCGCCGAGGAGCGGGATACGCGCGGGTTCATCTCAATGGTGATGATGCGGCCATCATCCGGGTTCACTGCGAACTGGATGTTGCACCCGCCGGTGTCGACGCCCACCTCGCGAATGATGGCGATACCCTGGTCGCGCATCTTCTGGTACTCGCGATCCGTCAGAGTCAGGGCCGGCGCCACGGTGACGGAGTCACCGGTGTGGACGCCGAGGGCATCGACGTTCTCGATGGACGCGATGACCACCACGTTATCGTCGCCGTCACGCATGAGCTCGAGCTCGAACTCCTTCCAGCCCAGGATGGACTCCTCGATGAGGACGTTCGCCTCTGGGGATGCAGCCAAGCCGCCGCCGGCAATGCGCTCAAGGTCCTCCTCGTTGAAGGCCAGGCCCGAACCGAGGCCGCCCATGGTAAACGACGGGCGAACGACAACCGGCAGGCCGAGCTCGGCGACAGTCTCGTGGACCTCCTCCATCGTGTGGCAGACGCGGGAGCGCGCGGATTCGCCGCCGATGGAGGCGACAATATCCTTGAACTTCTGGCGGTCCTCGCCGCGCTCAATCGCATCGATATCGGCACCGATGAGCTCGATATCGTACTTCTTCAGGATACCCAGGCGGTCCAGCTGCACCGCGGCGTTCAGAGCGGTCTGGCCGCCCAGGGTTGCCAGCACGGCGTCGATGGGGTTGCCCTCTTCCTTTTCCTTCTGGAAGATCTTCTCAATGAACTCGGGCTCGATGGGCTCCACATAGGTGTGGTCGGCGAACTCCGGGTCCGTCATGATCGTTGCCGGGTTGGAGTTGACCAGCGTAACGCGCAGGCCTTCCTCCTTGAGCACGCGGCAGGCCTGGGTACCGGAGTAGTCGAACTCGCAGGCCTGGCCAATAACAATCGGACCGGAGCCGATAACCAGGACGTGATTGATGTCGTTGCGCTTTGGCATGTGTTTCTTCTTCCTTTTCCTGGTTGCGTTCTACTTGTTCGGGGACTTTTCAGTCATGAGCTCAATGAACTGGTCAAAGAGCGGGTTAGCATCGTGCGGGCCAGCCGCGGACTCTGGGTGGTACTGCACCGAGTAAGCCATGCCATCCTTGAGCGCAACACCTTCGATGGTGTTGTCATTGAGGCAGGTATGAGACACCACTGCCGGGCCGAAGTCGGTATCGAATTCCTCACCGGCCGGATCTTGCTTGCCTGACGGGCTGGCCAGGGCGAAGCCGTGGTTCTGAGAGGTGATGTCGATCTTTCCGGTGAGCTGGTTGCGCACCGGCACGTTGATGCCGCGGTGGCCGAACTTCAGCTTGTAGGTATCCATGCCCAGCGCACGGCCGAGGATCTGGTTGCCGAAGCAGATGCCGAAGAACGGGTACTTGGCGGCGAGGATGTCGCGGACGATGCCAACCATGGTGTCCGCAGTAGCCGGGTCGCCCGGACCGTTGGAGACAAACACACCGTCCGGCTTGTACTGCTTGATCTCCTCGAACGGGGTGTTGGCGGGAACCACGATGGTTTCGATGCCGCGCTCGGCAAAGTTCTTCGGTGTGGCGGTCTTGACTCCCATGTCGTAGGCCACGACGGTGAAGAGCTTCTCCCCTACGGCCGGGAAGGAATAAACCTCATCAGTCGAGACCTCTGCCGACAGGTCGAGTCCGGCCATGGAGGGCTGGTTCTTCACCTCAGCGATGAGCTCCTCGACGTCCCGCTCAGCATCGGCACCGGAGAAGATACCGGCCTTGATGGAGCCATGGTTGCGCAGGTGGCGCACCAGGGTGCGGGTATCGATGCCGCTGATACCAATGATGCCCTGCTTTTCCATCTCCTCCGGCAGTGAGCGCTCGGCGCGCCAGTTGGAGACGCGGCGAGCAAGGTCGCGGATGACCAGACCGGCGACCCAGATCTTGTCGCCGTGGGACTCGTTGTCCTCATCATTCCAACCTGTATTACCAATCTGCGGCGCGGAGGCTACGACGATCTGGCGGTGGTACGACGGATCCGTCATGGTCTCCTGGTAGCCCGTCATGGCGGTGGTGAAGACAGCCTCGCCCAGGGTCGTACCCGTGGCGCCAAAGCCAAAGCCACGGAAGGTGCGGCCATCAGCGAGGACCAGGATGGCGGGGGTGGTGGTAGTGGAAGTCACTGTGTGTTGAACCTTTCAGTGAATTTTCTCGGTGAAGGGTGATTGTGTTGGGGACGTGCGTTGGTGTGCGTTGGCTACTTAAGTGTTGAGCAACTCTGATTGTCGATTATCCCGATTACTCGGCCGCCTCGCTGGCGCTTTCAGCCGCTAGGTCGTAGGTCACCGCACCGCGCAGGATGGTGTAGGCCACGCGTGCGCCGAATTCCTCCCCCTCGTACGGGTTGTTCTCCGACTTCGAGGCCAGGCGCGTGGAATCGGATACCCACTGGTGTTCCGGATCAACGATGGTAAGGTTTGCGGGCTCTCCCACCGCAATCGGGCGGCCATGGCCGGGCAGACGGGTGATCTCGGCCGGGCGTTCCGACATGACGCGGGCAACGAAGCGCCAGTCGGCCAGACCGGTGGCGACGAAAAGCTTGGCGATAACCGCCAGGGAGGACTCCAAACCCAGCATGCCCGGCTTGGCGTGTTCGAACTCGACGCACTTGTCTTCGCTGCCGTGCGGGGCGTGGTCGGTCGCCACGACGTCGATAAGCCCGTCGAGCAAGGCCTGGCGCAGGGCCAGGGTATCGGATTCCTCGCGCAACGGTGGGTTGACGCGGTAGACGCCGTCGTAGGTCACCAGCTTGTCATCGGTCAGCAGCAGGTGGTGCGGGGTCACCTCGGCGGTCAGCGGAATGCCCTGTTCCTTGGCCCACTTGAGCAGCTCCACGGTGCCTTTCGTCGAAGCGTGGCAGATGTGCATGCGGTTGCCATAGTCACGCGCGAGTAGTGCGTCACGGGCGACGATGGACTCCTCGGCCACGCGGGGCCAGCCGCGCAGGCCCAGGCGGGCCGCAACCTCGCCCTCGTGGGCGCTAGCGCCGTCAGTCATGCGGTGGTCCTCTGCGTGCTGGGCCAGCAGGACGTCAAGGCCCTTGGCGTACTCCAAGGCACGGCGCATGAGCTGCGGGTCTTGGACGCACTTGCCGTCATCAGAGAACATGCGCACCTTGGCATCCGAGCGGGCCATCATGCCAAACTCGGTCAGGGTCTTGCCCTCGAGGCCCTTCGTGATGGAGCCGACCGGGTGAACATCGCACAGGCCGCGTGCCTGGCCCTTGGCCCAGACGGACTCGGCGATGATCGGCTGGTCCGTCACCGGTGAGGTGTTGGCCATGGTGAACACGGCGGTAAAGCCACCCTTGGCGGCAGCCCGCGAACCGGTTTCGATGGTCTCGGTGTCCTCGCGGCCGGGCTCACGCAGGTGAACGTGCATGTCCACCAGCCCCGGCAGCAGCACGTTGCCGCCACCGTCGATAGTGCGGTCGACGCCTGCCGCCGGGGTTATATCGGCGGCAGCACCGATGGCCTCGATGACGCCATCCTTGATCAGGATGCTGGTGGGCTCACCCTCGCCATAGGGGCGAACATTGGTGATGAGCAGAGTACCGGCCGCGGGAGCAGAGAGCACGCCGGTGTCTGGATAAGTAGTCATGGATTCTTCAGCTCTCCTCGTTGCTAAGTGGGACATCTCGATTTAGATACCGGCGTTCTCGCCGTTAGTGAGCAGCGTAAACAAGGCCGCCATGCGCACGTGGACACCGTTGTTAACCTGCTGGAGGACCGCGGTGTTGTCATAGTCAGCCACGGCGTAGTTGATCTCCATGCCGCGGACCATGGGGCCTGGGTGCATGATGATGGCGTCCTTCTTCATGGCTGCTGCGCGGTCCTTGGACAGCCCGTAGAGAGTGGCGTACTCGCGGTGCGAGGGGAAGAAACCGCCGTTCATGCGCTCTGCTTGCACGCGCAGCATCATGACGACGTCTGCCTTGGCAACCTCTGCATCGAAATCGTGGGAGACGCGCACCGGCCAGGTGTCGACGCCGAAGGGCAGCAGCGTCGGCGGGGCGACGAGCGTGACTTCAGCACCGAGCGTGGAGAGCAGGTCCACGTTGGAGCGCACCACGCGGGAATGCAGGCAGTCACCGACGATAGCCACGTTAAGACCCTCAAAACCGGTGCCGGCTGCCGAGCGATCCGCGCCCAGGTGCAGGCGCTGGCGCATCGTGACGGCGTCGAGAAGCGCCTGCGTGGGGTGCTGGTGGGAGCCATCGCCGGCGTTAATCACGCTCGGGCCCTGGCCGCCGGGCGCTACCCAGCTGGCTAGCTGCTGTGCCGCGCCGGAGGAAGGATGGCGCATGATGATGGCGTCCGCCCCGATGGACGCCAAGGTCAACCCGGTGTCCTTGAGGGACTCGCCCTTCTTGACCGAGGACGTCGAAGCGGAGAGGTTAACGACATCCGCCGACATCCACTTGCCCGCCGTCTCGAAAGAGGAACGAGTGCGGGTGGAATTTTCATAGAACAGGGTAAAGACAGTACGCCCGCGCAGCGTGGGCAACTTCTTGACCTCGCGGCCTTCCAGGGCTTCCCGGAAGCGGTCGGCCTCATCCATCAGACCGAGAATCTCCTCGGCGCTGTGGTCGGCGATGTTAATGAGGTGCTTCATTTATGCCTCCTTGCCGGGCTGTGCAGTGAAGCGGGTGAGAACGACGGCATCGCGCCCATCAATGTCGGCGTTGTACACGGTGACATCCTCATCCCGCGCGGTGGGGATGTTTTTGCCCACGTAGTCGGCGCGGATGGGTACCTGGCGGTGTCCGCGGTCCACGAGGACGGCGAGCTGGATGATGTCGGGGCGGCCGATGTCCGCGAGGGCATCGAGGGCGGCACGGATGGTGCGGCCGGAGTAAAGGACGTCGTCGACAAGAATGACGGTGGCGCCATCGATCCCGCCGTCAGGCACCGTCGTGGGCTGCAAGGCACGGTGCGGGCGGGCATATAAATCGTCTCGGTACAAAGTGATGTCGAGGGAGCCCCAGGGAATCTCCACCCCAGAGAATTCCTCAATCTTTTCGGCAAGGCGCTGCGCCAAAGGCACGCCACCAGAGGGAATGCCTAAGAGCAGGACTCGAGAAGAATCACTCGAATCTAGCGCCGTCTTTTCAATGATCTGGTGCGCGATGCGTGCGACAGTACGCGCGACGTCTGAGGAGCTCAGCAGCTCGTTGGACTCCGCGTGGGTGCCGGATTCACTCATCGTGACCTCCTTCCCCGCCTCACGGTGCGGTCTTTAAAGGATGTCGGACAATGGTTCAGTGGACTTGTCTATGCTTGAAAGCCAGCACTAACCATAGCACTCTTCACGCGTGCTTGGTACGCCCTCGCACCCCCGAATCTCCTGAGGCAGGTCTATAGACAGTGAGTTTCACTACCCAGCACGTTGTCCCCGCCCCGCGCGAAGACGTATGGCAGTGGCATACCCGCCAGGGGGCGTTTGCTCGCCTCACCCCACCTTTCGGTTTTATGACCCCGCTCCAACAAGCCGAGTCCTTGGCCGATGGAACCTCAATATTGGGCTTTCCCGGCGGCCTGAAATGGGTTGCCCGCCATGACCTGAGCCGCTACCAACCGCGGCGCTCCTTCGCGGATGTCTGTATCAACGCCCCCTTCCGATCCCTGGCGAATTGGCGCCACGAGCACTTCTTTGAGGATCACCCGGAGGGAACGCTCATCACGGACAAGGTGGAGACCCGCATCCCCGCCGGAGCCCTGGAATCGATCTACGCCTACCGCCAGCAGCAGCTCATCGAAGACTTTCGCTTTGCCCACAGGCTCGGCGCGCTCAACGCCGAGCCCCGCACGGTAGCGATAACCGGAACGCACGGGACGGTGGGCGCGGCGGTGGCTGCGCAATTGGGCACCCTGGGCCACACCGTCATCCCTTTGGTGCGCTCCAACCCCGGGCCTGGCGAGCGCCTCTGGCGCCCCCAGCTGCCGGCGAAGGATCTGCTGGAGGGCGTTGACGTTCTCATCCACTTAGCCGGCGAACCTATCTTTGGGCGTTTTAATTCCGCACACAAAGAGGCCATTCGGGATTCCCGCGTTGAACCTACCCGCCTACTGGCCCAGGTGGCTGCTGAGACCCCGTCCCTGACTGCCCTGGTGTGTGCCTCCGCCATTGGTATTTACGGCGCGGACAGGGGTGAAACGGCACTGACAGAGGAATCGGAGCGCGGCGAGGGTTTTCTCGCTGACGTCGTCGCCGACTGGGAGGCGGCGTGTGAGCCGGCGCGGGAGGCTGGAAAGCGCGTGGTTAACCTGCGTACCGGTATTGTGCAATCAGCCAATGCAGGGATCCTGCCGCTGCTACGCGGGCTGTTTTCCACTGGTCTTGGCGGCGCTTTCGGCAAAGGCACCATGTGGAATAGCTGGATTGCACAAGATGATCTTTCTGACATGTTTGTCCGCGCCGCGCTCGACCCGGCCTGGCACGGCGTCATCAACGCGGTCTCCCCCACTCCGGTGCTCAACCGCGATTATGTTGATGCCCTTGGTTCCTTGCTCCACCGCCCCACCATCATTCCGATTCCCAGCGTCGGTCCGGCGCTGCTGCTGGGCAAGGAAGGTGCGCGTGAGCTTGCACTGGCTAACCAAAAGGTTCTGCCCACGCGCGCGGAAGCGCTCGGCCATACTTTCCGCTATCCCGAGATCGCTCCAGCGCTTGCCCACGAGCTCGGCGGGGAAAAGCTCTACGAGGCCCCCACCTCCGCACCCGAGGAAGACGGCTCCGGTAGTGTCGGGGCCGGAAAAGATTAAGAAGAATGTAGCGAAGTGAGTAGAAGAATTGACTGACACCACTAATCACGACGAAGCGCAGCAGCGCCAGCTGCAGCCCGATACTCCGATTGAGGAGGTCACACTCGAGCGCATTGCGGAGATCTTTAAGTCAGAAGGCTTGGAATACCGCATCGAAGAGCAAAAGACGCAGGACGGCCAGACGGTCAACCTTTTGCGCACCGGCTTCTCGAACGCCGCCATTGCCTTCCAGCTGGTTGGCTCCTCCCTCATCGTTGATTCCGTGTGGCGCGGTTCTGTGCCCGCCTCCGAGGGCCCGGCGCTCCTCATGCACATCAACGCCTGGAACCAGGATCACTTCACGCCGACGTTCCGCTTCTTTGAGGCTCCGGACAACGCCTTGGCAGTCTCCGGTGCGCGCGATCTCGACCTGACCCACGGCGCTTCCCGCAACCAGTTAGGCGCGTTCGTCATGTCCACCCTGGATGCCGTGTTGCAGTCCTTCGAGTGGATTGAACAGCAGTACCCGCAGCTCGTCACCTGGAAGGAGCACAACCATGACTAATCCTGCGACTACCCCCGCCGAGGATCCGCACGCACTGCCGGAGGTCAACCTCGACCGCATCATTGAGGCAATGAAGACCTTCGACATCGAACTCGAGCCGGTCACCGGCCGCGACGACGCCGCCACCGCCAACCTCAACGGCCTGCCGTGCATGTTCGCTGTGCTGGAAAGCGTTGCCATCGTGCGCTGCGATGTGCCAACGGACGTCAACTACGCCAAGGCCGACGCCGGCCTTTTCCTCGCGGCTAACCAGATCAATTCCGTGGCTATGGGGGCCCGCGCCGTCATTGCTGACTTCGACGGCATGTTGCTCGTGCGCACCGAGGCCGATATTCCGTGCGCGGCCGGCATGACCGACGAACAACTCGCGGCCGCGCTGCGCGCCTCCGTGGATGGTGTCATCAACGCCCAGAACGCCATGGTCGCCGCCGCCGAGGAAATGGCCAAGCTCGGTTCCGAATCTGCTGCACAGGCGGGCGAGGGAGCTGAGGGCGCGCAGGGTGAGCAGCAGTGACCGATCTCCACGTGGTTGAGCCGGTCACCATTGACCGGCTGGCGCAGTTGTGCGAGCTTATCGATGCCGACTACGCGCTCATCGAAGCTGCCCCCGAGGAAGGCGACGCTCCTGGTGCCGGCGACGACAACGCCCCCGCGCGCCGCGTCCTGCAGACCGGTGTGCCGCATATCGCGGTGCACTGTGACCTCGACGCGGAAGGCGACGTATTGAGCGCCTTCGCCTCCTGGGAAGGCACGCTTCCCGCGCACCTCGAACACGACGTTGCTGCTGCCGTGGCGGAGCTGAACTGGGCCAGCGTGGCGCCCACCTTGAACTTCCTCGTCGAAGAGGACGCGAAGGGCAACGCGGAGATCCACCTAGGCGCCAACCGCGCCATGGCCGTGGGCGAAGGTTTGTCCTTGGCCCAGCTGGGGCATTTCCTGCTGAGCTCGCTCGCCAGCTTCGCGGAGATTTTCGACGTCGTGGCGCAGCGTTTTCCCCAAGCGGTCACCTGGAACGAGGAGGAGTAGGAATGAGCCACAACGCTAGCGAAGGCACCGATCCTTTCGACATCCTGTCTGGGTCTCCGCTGCCCGCCGTCAGCCGGGACAGCGTGCTGAGCGTGCTCAACGGTACGGAACTAGATATGGCGGCCACCGCGCACCCGGAGGACCCCACTGCGGCGGTTGCCCGCCTCAATGACCTTGATTGGGTTATCACCGTCGACGATGGCCTCGTGCGCATGGAATGCGTGCTGCCGACGCAGCTCGACGCGGACATGCTCCCGATCTTCCACGTCTTGTGCAACGAGTTCAATTCCAGTGCCTTCGATGGGCGCGCGATCGTTGGTCTCGTTGAGGATGAGGTGGAGCTGCGTGGTGATGCCTGCTTCGTCACCACGGCGGGCCTGAACGAAGACCAGCTCTTCCACGCCCTCAACCTGGGAATTATCAATGCTCAGGAAGCGCTGTTGTCCGTCCTCGATAGTTTCAACGCCGCCGCCCGTGAGCTCGCCAGCGACGTCGATGAGGCACAGAGCGACTAGTTCTTAGTCGGCGTCCTCGATGCGCTGGCGCTCCACCTCCGGGTCGAAGTCGGGCGCCGGCCACTCGAGGTCAAGATGGCGCAGGAGATCCACGATGAGGAACTTCAGCGCCATGCGGGCGTATTTCTTGTTATCGGTAGGAATGACATACCAGGGCGCATAGTTTTCATCCGTGCGCTGGATGGCGTCCTGGTAGGCCGCCATGTACTTATCCCAATAGGCGCGCTCCTCCACATCGGCGGGATCGTATTTCCAGAACTTGTCTTCCCGCTCCGTGCGCTCCAGCAGATTCTCCTTCTGGGCTTCCTTGGACAGGTGTAGGAAGATCTTGATGACCTTGACGCCCTTCGCTGTCAGGTCGAGCTCATAATCCCGGATAGCCTCGATGCGGCGGTCCACTTCTTCTTCGTCGACCCACTCGTGCACGCGCTGAATGAGAACGTCTTCGTAGTGGGAGCGGTCAAAGGCCACAATCTGGCCCGGCTGCGGGTCGTGCTTGCGGATGCGCCACAAGAAGTCATGTTCCAGCTCTTCCTCGGTGGGCTTTCCGAAACCAACCGTGGTGGTTCCCTGCGGGTCGAAGGTGCTGAGCACGTGGCGAATAGCACCGCCCTTGCCCGAGGTATCCATTCCCTGCAACACAATGAGCACCGCTGGGGCGTCCTCACCATAGCTGCGACCGTTGGCAAAGAGCCGCTCCTGCAGTTCATAGAGCTCGTCATCGTACTTGGTGAAACGGGCATCGAGCTCGTCCTTGTCACCGTCGAAGCCGGGGGTTGCGGAGGCATCGACCGAGTCGATCTGAAAATTCTTGCCTGCGCGCAGGGAGAGCGCGTCTTCAATCTTGAACTTCGCCATGGGTCCACCTTACCCAGGCAGTGTTTTAAGCGCCCAGCGTGGAAAGACCGCGCAGCAGAGCACTCAGCGCTCCCAGGCTAGCCAGCGCCAGCGACAGCGTGTGGGCCTTCTCCCGCGAGACGTGCCCGGCGATCTTCTTGCCCAGGAGGATACCAACGCACATGCCGACTATTCCGCAAGGCCACACCAGCCAATGCAGGCCCTCGAAACCTCCGGAGCCCAGGAAGTACTTCGTCAGAACAGAGGACAATCCGCCGATGACAAAGCAGGGTTGCAGGGTCGCGGCGAGGATTGACTTAGGCCACCGCGCAGCCTGGGCGTACACGGTGATGACGGGGCCGGCAACGCCGGCCAGGGTATTGGTAAAACCGCCCAAGATACCCGCGGAGATCGCGGGCCCCGTCCCCCGCATCTCGGGGACGAACTTGCGGCCAAACACCACTACGCCCAGCGCGATCAACAAGGCGGCGCCCACGAGCACCAACAACGCCGAGGTATCGATGCGCGCGATCAGCAGCGCCGCCGGGATTGAGCCGAGGACCATGAAGGGGCCGATGCGCAGCCACTTATTCCAAGCCACATTCTCGCGCATCGAATAGGTCGTGAGGATGGCGTTAATGCAGGCCAAAACGTTGATGACCATGATGCCTTCCACGGGGCCGAGGAAGAGCGTCAAGATGGGCCCGCCAATGAGGCCCAACCCCATGCCGGAGACTCGCTGCAGGCAGGAGCCGACTATGACGGTAACGAGGACGACGAAAGGTATTGCCAGTACAGACATGTCTCCTTAGCCTCGGTAGCGTTCCATTACGGCGGCCGCAACGTGCTCTGGGAACATACCCGTGACATCGCCGCCGTACTGTGCCACCTGCTTGCACAGGGAGGAGGAGATATAGCCGTACTTTTCATCAGTGAGCAAGAAGACAGTATCGATCCCGGAAAGGCGCCGGTTCATCTGTGCCATCGGCAGCTCATACTCGTAGTCCAAGGAGGAGCGCAGGCCTTTGACAATGGTGTCTATGCCATGGGCACTGGTGTAATCCACGAGCAGGCCGCCCCACCAGTCCACCTGGATCTCTGGCGCGACGGTACGGCGGATGAGATCCACGCGCTCCTCCACGCTAAACAGTCCGGACGGCTTATCGGGGTTTCCCGTCACCAGCACCGTGACCTTGTCAAACAATTCGCTGGCGCGGTTGAACACGTCAACATGGCCCAGCGTGATGGGGTCGAAAGATCCCGGGCAGACGGCGTGGGTGGGCATGGCTAATCCTCCTTGATTTCGGTCATGGCGGTATCTTCGCTACCCGCGTTGTCGCTGTAGTCGCTGTCCTCAGCGCGGTGATAAATCGCCATATCAAAACGCGCAATGCCAAAGGTCCGCTTCTTGAGCTTCTGGCCGGTGGGCTCAAAGCCTTCCGGCCACTGCGTCTGCGGGGAATCCACATGGCGTTCGATGACGACGATTGCGGCATCATCCAACACCGGTTCGATCGCGGCCAACAGCCCATCCACATCATCGAACTCATAGGGAGGATCCGCGAGCACCATATCGAAATACCCGCGCGGGGCGGTCGCTAGATAGGACGAGGCCTTCATCTCGCGTACCTCGACGCGCGGGTGCTTCACCACCCCTATGTTGTGGCGGATGATCTTCACCGCCGCGGGATTGTTTTCCACCAAGACCACTTCCTCAGCGCCGCGGCTGGCTGCCTCCAGACCTAAGGCACCGGACCCAGCAAAAAGGTCCAGCACGCGGGAGTCGATGAAACCCCAACGCACGTTCAACGATGAGAAAAGGCCCTCGCGGGCACGGTCAGAGGTAGGTCTAGTCCCGGCTTCCGGCACCTTGATGGTGCGCCCCCGGGCCTCCCCAGCGATGATTCTGGTCATGGCCTCTACCCTATCTCCCCACAGCGGCGCGCGGTGACTGACCTAGTTCTTCTCCAAAAACTCCTGCTCATCCGCACTCAAGTTGTGTGTCAACTCCACCGCTAGCTCGGGATTACGCTCCACCAATGCGGCAGCATCAGCATGCGTGCGCTCAACAATGTCCCGATCATGGCTGAGATCCAGCAGCTTCAGAGTACGCTTGGTGCCAGATTGCAGCGTTCCTAAGATGTCCCCTTCGTGGCGCTGCCGAAGATCCAGCTCCGCCAAATCAAAACCGGACGGCGTATCCGCGATGGCCTGGATGCGCCGGTAGGACTTGCTGTCGGGCTCGGCGGTGGTGTGCAGCAAGCACACGGAGTCGTTACCACCGCGCCCCACGCGCCCACGCAACTGGTGCAACTGCGACACGCCAAAGTTCTCCGATTCGCGGATGAGCATCACGGTAGCGTTGGGCACGTCGACGCCAACCTCGATGACGGTCGTCGCCACGAGGACGTCGATTTCCCCACGGGCGAAGCGCTCCATGACCTCATCCTTATCGGGCATTTTGCCATGCAGCATCTCCACCCGCAGACCCCGCAGCGGCAGGTTGCGCAGCTGTACGGACATCGTTTCCACGCCGCCCTCGCCTTCAATCCGCGGGCAGACGATATAGGCCTGGTGGCCCTTTTCTACCTCTTCGCGGATTCTCTCGATGGCGCGGCGTACCCATTCCGGTTTCCATTCGGGCACCACCGCGGACAAGATAGGCTTTCGCCCGCCAGGCAGCTCCTTGAGAGTGGACACGGCCAAGTCACCGAAGACGGTCATGGCAATCGTGCGCGGGATCGGTGTCGCCGTCATGACCAGAAGGTGGGGGCTCGTGCCCTCCCGGGTTTTGGTGCGCAGGCTATCGCGCTGCTCCACGCCGAAACGGTGCTGCTCATCCACGATGACGAGGCCCAAGTCAAAGAACTCCACCGTGTCTTGGATGATGGCATGCGTTCCGATGACGATATCGGCCTCGCCGGAGACAATCTCCAGCAACGCCTGCCGCTTCTCCGCTGTCTTCATCGAGCCGGTCAACACGGTGACGGTGACTCCTTCGGGAACGCTGGCGCTAATCGACGCCCCATGCTGCGCCGCCAGCACCTCCGTCGGCGCGAGCAGCGCGGCCTGCTTGCCAGCGTCGACCGCCTGCAGCATGGCGCACGTGGCCACCAGGGTCTTGCCCGAGCCCACCTCGCCCTGCAGAAGACGCATCATGGGCGCGGTGCCACACAGGTCCGCGTCGATCTCCGCGATGACGCGGCGCTGGCCCGCAGTCAGTTCAAAGGGCAGCTCGCTGAGCAGTTCGTCGCGGTAGCCCTCCAAAATCGCTGGCATCGGGGTTGCCGTACGCGCCTTGACATCGCGCTGGCGCAGGGCCATAACCAGCCCAATCGACAGCGCCTCATTGTATTTCAAACGTTGGATGGCGCGTTCGGGCCCGTGCTCACCCGGTTCGTGGATCTCGCGGACGGCTTGGTCCAGCGTCACCATCATGCGGTAGTCCAGTGGCTCCGGAATCGAAGGCGTATTTTCCAGCACCTTGTGGATAGCACCCATGATGTACCACGACGTCACCTTCCCGCTGGCTGGGTACACGGGAATCCACTCGCGCTGCAGGAAGGTCTCCAGCGACCCGAATTGGGAGAGCTTCTTCAGCGAGCCTGTCCCCTGCCCAGTCGTGCTATCCAGCAAGGATTCCTGATAACGGCCGGGGTCGAGGATGAGGAAGTCAGGGTGCTGCAGGCTGGGGTATCCCCGAAAGTACTTCAGCTTGCCAGACAGCATGACGCGCATGCCGCGCCCCAGCACGCGCTGCACGTAATGCGCGTTAAAGAATGAGGCTTGGACTCCACTATCCATGTAGAGGATAAAGACCATGGCTTTGGAGGTGTGCTTGACGCGGACATCCTCAATGACACCGGTGATGGTGACGTGGTCACCGTCCTCGGCACCGCCGAGGCCGACGTCCTTGTTGTGGCGGATGTAGTCGCGTGGATAGTGGCTGAGCAGCTCCCCGCACGTGGTGTACCCGAAGGCGCGCTTGATTGCTGAGGCATCCTTCTTTGCCAGAATCTCCGTCAGCGCACGGTCATCCTGCCACCCCAGCATGGCTTACTCCACCCCGATCTCGGTACGCAGCCCGGGAACCCGCAGCACCACCACGTCGACGCCCAAGAGCTGCGCCAGCTCGTCCTCATCGATCTCTAGTCCGGTGAGCACGGTGATCTGCTCCCCGCCGTAGGCCAATTGGCTGCAGCACGACGCCACAATCCCGTCGATGGATTCTGTATCCGGATGCACCACCCGCATCGAGCGTGCGGCATCCGCCATGGTGGCCACTGCCTCGGCGGTGTGGGTGGAACCCGGTGAGTAGACCGACAGCGCGGCGAGCCCGGAGACGAGGGAATCAGTCGGGATAAGCGTGGCTGTGCCGGGCGCACCGCCGTAGCCGTTGGGCAAGAAGAGATCACCCGCCTTCGCGGCGCGAGGGCCGTCGCCGGGCTTGACGGTATCCGCCCCGGCCTTTTCAAAAAGCTCGCGGGCGGCTCCTTCGGGCACTGCGGCGAAGATTCGCCGCCCGGCACGATCGATGGCCTGCATTTCGCCGGCCGCTGTATCTCCGGCGGAGGGAAGCACCTCGAGGCGCAGGTTACTGACTTTTCCGAGGCCATAGGCTTGTTCGATGACCGCACCGGCTTGGGAGCTATGGATGTGCACGCTCGCAGAATCCTCCGTGGCTCGCGCGATGACGAGGCTATTGCCCAACGGGTTGAGGGCCTCCTCGATCTGGGCGAGGTCTCCCTCGAAGAAGAAGATGACTTCAATCTCCGGGCCGGCCCCAGGCTGTGGCGCGGCACAGTTCTCTCCGTGAGACGGCAGCGATTCGCTCTGCGTGGGCTCTGCCCCTACAGTCTCTATAGCCACAGGTTCGGGGACGGTGTCTTCACCGGTGAGCTGGGCCAGCAAGCATTCCAACAAGATGACGAAGCCTGCTCCGCCGGCGTCTACGACACCGGCCTCGCGCAGCGCCGGCAGCTGGGAAGGAGTCTCCGCTAAGGCTTGCCGGGCGGCGTCGACCGCCGCGACCACAATACCGTGCAGTTGCGCGCCGGACTCCTCGGCGGCCTTACTAGCAGCGGCGGCCGAGGCACGCAGCACGGTGATGATGGTGCCTTCCACTGGGGAGGCCAGAGCACGGTCGACCAGCGTGACGGCCAGCGAGAGGGCATCCGCCAAGACCGAACCATCCACCCGCGAATCCGTTGTGGCGTCAGCCACCCCGCGCAATACCTGGGACAGCACCATCCCGGAGTTGCCGCGCGCTCCGCGTACCGAACCGATGGCCAGGGCTTCAGCCACGTCCATCTCGCCTTTATCGGCCTCCGCCAGGGCAGATTCCATGGTGTGCGCCATGTTGGATCCCGTGTCAGAATCGGGCACCGGGAACACGTTGAGGGCGTTAATCTCGGCGCGGCGGCGCTGTAGCTCCTTAACGGTTCGCGCGGCCCACTCGTGCAGGCCACGGGCATCCAACTCGGCGGGATAAGACATGTTGGCTAGTCTACAAGCGCCAGTCCACTGGCGAGACGCCACGGGCCTCTAAGGCCGCATTCGCCCGGGAAAATGGACGCGATCCGAAGAAGCCGCGTCGTGCTGACAGGGGTGAAGGGTGCGGGGAGGTGATGCACTCCGTACCCGGCAGGAAGGCCTGGCAGGTTTGGGCATCGCGCCCCCACAAAATGGCCACGATATCGCGCCCCGCCAACGCTCTGATGGCGGCCTCCGTAATCGCTTCCCAGCCCATCCGCCGGTGCGAGCCGGCCTGGCCCGGGGCCACGGTAAGCACCCTGTTCAGCAGCAGCACGCCCTGGTCGAACCACGCCCGCAGGTCCCCATCCGCGCGACCGTCGATCCCGAGGTCATCGTGAAGCTCGGCGTAGATATTCTGCAACGAGCGGGGAGCCGGCACCCCGGGGCGCGTAGAAAAGGACAAGCCCATGGCATGGCCCGGGGTGGGATAGGGATCTTGGCCCACGATGAGGACACGTACGTCGTCGAGCGGCATCGACAAGGCAGCGAAGACGTCCTCGGCCGGGGGCAGGAAGTCTTGGCCGATCTGCTGCTCAAGGCGCGGCAGATTCTCCTCCAGCGCCTGCCGGATGTGGGGCATCCACGAATAGTGAATACGAGAGGTATCGATGTGGCTCACGCAAATCCCTCCCAGCCCTCCCGATAGCGAGGCTCCTCTCCGCTGATGGTGACACCGGTACCGCGCATCACCCGGCCTACTTCCCGGAACCCAGAGGGAGCGGCCTTGTACGTGGTGGCCAACAGCGTGTGATCCTCCCCTCCCGTTAGGACCCATTCCCACGGATCGATATCAAGCACCGCGCCGGCAGCAGCTAGGAGCGGATCCGGGGCAATGGCTGCGCGGTCGAGGTCGATACGCACCCCGGAGCGTTGTGCCAAATGCCCCACATCACGCACTAAGCCATCCGAATTATCTGTCATCGCGGTCGAACCCGTTGCCCGAGCGATAACCCCACGCCCAGGGCTCAGGGTGGGTGCACAGTGGGCGTCGATCAGCGGCCACAGCTCCTCTAGTTCCGGGGGCAGCGCGCGGCCAAAGCGCTGAAGCAGAGCAAGGCCCGCTCCGGAGTACCCAATCTTGCCGTGCGCCACCAGCTTTTGGCCCGCGCGTGCTCCATCCAGGGTCAGCGGCGCCCCACTTCCTCCCAAGGAACCCATCGCCGTGACATTGATGACCAAGCTGTCGCTGCGGGTAAGGTCGCCGCCGACCAGCTCTGCGTTATAGACCGCGCAGCGCTCAGCGATGCCCTGCGCAATCCCCCGCACGAAATCCACCGGGGTTTCCCCTGGGGCGGCAATAGCCAGCAGTGCTGCGGTGGGCCGGGCACCCATCGCCTCGATATCGGCGAAATTACGCACGATGGCCTTCTGCCCGATTTCTGCGGCAGTCGACCAATCCCGGCGGAAATGCCTGCCTTCCACCATCATGTCTGTCGCTGCCACCGTGCGGGAATTGGGCGCTGCCGGGTACAGCACCGCGGCATCGTCACCGTTGAGCGCGCTCGGGGCAGCGGTGACAATCTCATGGATGACTTGCCGCTCACCGGCTTGGTCGAGGGTATGCGATAAACCCACCGTCACGGACTCCTTTGTGTTGCGCGGGCCACGCACTGTACGCGTGCGCACCGTCCACGTTCGTTCTTCCTGGACTATCAGCGATAGGATAAGCCCCTATGGATACCCAATTTAACCGCACCGCAATCTACGTCTCACTCGGGATCGCCATCGCGATGGTCTTCGCGGTGATTTTTGGGGCGAAATACGTCTTCACCACCGCTGCCCAGCAACCGGTGGCGCTGCCTCCCACCCCATCTGAGGCGGCGGCTTCCCCCGAGTGTGCCGCCGTGGTCGATGCGCTGCCGGACAAACTACTGGGGTACCCACGCGTCGATCTTGTCGAGCCAGCTCCCGCGGGTGCTGCGGCGTGGGCGAAGAGCTCGGAGGACAAGATAACGCTGCGCTGCGGTGTTGACTTGCCGCAGCAATTTACTGAGTATTCCCAGACCGTCGAGGCCGACGGCGAATCCTGGCTGCAGGTCGTCGACGCCACCCCAGGCTCGAATCTCACGACATGGTACAGCACCGAGCGCGTTCCCGCCGTCGCGGTCACCACCACCTCCGACAACACGCGCGACGACGCCCCGGAGGGTCTCGGTGATGCTCTCGGCCACTTGGAACAGAAACCGCAACAGCCCAATGCCGCCCCGCTATCGCAGCTGAAGGCGGGCCCGGATTCCATGTGCAGCCGGCTGGAAGAGGCCCTGCCGGAGACCCTCGCGGAGGGCTACTCGCGCCGCGAGGATGTCGGTGACAAGAACACCTGGGTCTACAGCGCGCCGGGCCAGGAAGAGATCGTCGTGCGCTGTGGTGTGGCTGCACCGGAGAACTACCGCGCAGGTGTCCAGCTGCAGCAGGTCAATGACGTGCCCTGGTTCGAGGACACCACCCTGGCAGAGGGTACCACGGCCAGCACGTGGTTCGCGCTCGGCCGGGCGGAGGATCTCGCGCTGTCTGCTCCGCAGGAGGCAGCCAATTCCGCGCTGGTGCGGCTGAGCGACGCCCTCGTGGCCGCTACCCCTTCCCAGTAGGAACCGCGGCCTGCTCCTCTACCGCCTGCCCTTCGCACTCAGCTGAGGGACTAGGCGGGCTAAGGACTAGGAACGCGCGAGCGCGGTTTGGATGAGGGTATCCAGCAGCTCGGCATAGCCCACACCCACGGCGGCGAATACCTGGGGGTACATCGAGATGGGTGTGAAGCCAGGGAAGGTGTTCACCTCGTTGATGCAGTAGGAATCCTCGCTGACGAAGAAATCCACGCGGGACAGGCCGGCAGCGCCCAGAGCACGGAAAGCCTCAATAGCGCGCTGGCGGAGCTCAGCGGACAGTTCTTCGCTCAACGGCGCAGGGATTTCCGCCGAAACGCCCTCGTCGATGTACTTGGCATCGAAGTCATAAAAGCCTTCTTCGGACTCCGTAGTGCCCAAAAGTTTGGCGGGAACGGAAGCCTGGAGGCTACCGTCTGGGTGCTCGAGGACGCCCACTTCCACCTCTGCACCGCGAATTTCCGGCTCGACGAGGACCTTCTCGTCGGACTCGTAGGCTAGGGCCAGCGCGTCCGCGAAATCCTCCCACGCCGAAACCTTGGACACACCGATGGAGGAACCACCGCGCGCCGGTTTCACAAAGACAGGAAGGCCGAGGCGCTCCTTTTGGGCGTCGCTCAGCGTGGCTTCCCCAGTGAGCACCTCTTGGGGCGCCACAGGCAGACCTTCCGCAACCAGCAGCTTCTTGGTGAACTCCTTGTCCATGCCCACGGCCGAGGCCAGCACGCCCGCGCCCACGTAAGGGATGCCGGAGAGCTCGAAAAGCCCCTGGACCGTCCCGTCTTCACCGTAGGGGCCATGGAGAACCGGCACAATGACATCCACTTCGGTGTAGTGCTCATGGCGAGTGACGTTGTGGATGCGTCCGCGCGTGGCGGGGTTGAGGGAAAGCGCCAGCTCATCGTGCAGCTCTACCTCGGGCAGGCGCCCATCGACGATGCCGAGGCCCTCCCGACTGCCCTGAGTCCAGGTGCCCTCTCGCGTGATGCCGATCGGCACAACCTCATACTTGTCCGGGTCAAGGTGCTCCATGATTGCGCCGGCGGATATGCACGACACTGAATGCTCGGAGCTGCGCCCGCCGTACACTACGGCAACGCGCACAGGTTTCGCTTCAGTCATACCGAGCAACTTTACTCGGCTTTACTCAGCTTTCTTGGTGCGACCCATCAGAGCCACGATCATGTCGTCGACAGTCACGCCGCGGTGGCACACACCGTAGACCGCTTGGGTAATAGGCATCTCTACGCCCGCGCGCTGCGCCAGTCTAAAAATGGAATCGGAGGAGATAACGCCTTCCGCTACCTGGCCATTGGTGGCGGCTGTGGCTTCCTCCAGGGTGCCGCCCTGGCCGAGGCGGTAGCCAAAGGTGCGGTTGCGGGACAACGTCGAGCTACAGGTTGCCACGAGGTCACCCATACCAGCCAGACCAGAGAAGGTGAACGGATCCGCTCCCAGCTTCACGCCGAGACGAGTAATCTCCGCGAGACCTCGAGTAATGATGCTGGCCATGGTGTTGTTTCCCAGCCCCTTACCCGCAGCCATGCCGCAGGCAAGTGCAATCACGTTCTTGCAGGCACCGCCAATTTCCGCGCCGATAACATCGGTGTTGGTATAGGGCCGGAAATAGGGTGCTGCGGCGGCATGCTGGACAGCCTTGGCACGGTCGGCGTCGCGGCACGCAATAACCGTAGCTGCCGGCTGCTCCTGGGCCACCTCCTTGGCCAAGTTGGGCCCGGAGAGCACCGCAATGCGGTCGGGGGAAACACCGGCGGCATCGGCAATCACCTCGCTCATCAGACTGAGCGTCGACTTCTCCACGCCCTTGGAAATCGATACTAAAGTTGCATCCTCCGGCAGCAACGGCGCCCATTTTTCCAGGTTGGACCGCAAGGTCTGCGAGGGGACGCCGAAAATGACGATGTCCGCACCCTCCAGCGCATCAGCTGGATCGGTGGTAGCGCGGATGGAGGCGGGCAACGGAAGATCTGGGAGATAATCCGGGTTCTCGTGGCGTGCATTGATGGCCTGGGCTAGCTCTTCACGGCGCGCCCACAAGCGGACGTCATTGCCGGCATCGGCAAAAACCTTTGCCAGCGTAGTTCCCCACGAGCCCGCACCCAATACTGCTACGTTCACTATGTGCCACCTCACTGTAGATTCCCGGTATATCGGCTTTCCCCATTAAAGCACGCTCGGCATTAAAGCACGCTCGGCGCGTAAGGCTGCATCGCGGCAGTGAGTGGAGGAAAATGGAAAAGGTTAGAAGCTACTGGCGCAAAAGGAGCAGCATGCCCAAGGCAAAGAACATGCATGAGACGGACAAAGACATCAAATCCGAGGTCTTTATTTCTGGCCGACACCAAGAAGTGCCCGTCGATCCGGCCGATGAGTTTAAGCGCACGACCCTGGCCGCCGGTGCGGTTCTCTGGCGCGGTGACCCGCACGATCCGGAAGTCGCCCTCATTCATCGCCCGCACTATGACGATTGGTCACTGCCCAAGGGCAAGGTGGATCCGGGCGAATCCCTTCCTGTTACCGCCGCGCGCGAGATCCTCGAGGAAACCGGTTATACCGTGCGCTTGGGCAAGCTCATCGGCAAGGTAGCTTACCCAGTACAGGGCCGCACCAAGGTGGTCTACTACTGGCTGGCGCGGGTGCTCGATGGCGAATACACCCCGAATCAGGAAACCGACGAACTGCGCTGGATGAAGATCGATGATGCCTGCGCATTGCTCTCCTATGACGTTGATGCACAGGTCTTGGCCAAGGCCAAGAAGCGCCTGCGTCTCGCGCCGACGACCCGCGTTCTCTACGTGCGCCACGCACGCGCGCACCAGCGCCGCACCTGGGAGGGCGATGATGATCTGCGCCCATTGGATAAGAAGGGGCGCCGCCAGGCGGAGATGCTCGTGCCGATGCTCACGCCTTTCCATCCGACCGCCATTTATAGCGCCCCTCCGCAGCGCTGCCAGCACACCGCCGCCCCGCTGGCGGATGAACTCGGCATGGACATCGCCGTTAACAAAGCATTCGGCGATGATGTCTTTGCTGAATCACCTGAGACCGCCTGCGCCGCCTTTCAGCGCGTGGTCGACGGCGGCGGCGTTCCGGTTATCGTCAGCCAAGGGCTGACAATCCCCGGCATCATCGAGTCCTATGCACCGAAGTTCATTCAAGAGCCGATCGAAGAACTCAAGTTCAAGAAAGCTTCGGTGTGGGTTCTTTCCTTCAACGACGGTGAGCTTACGGGCGCAGATTATCTAGCTAGCCCGCTTCCCGTGCGCTGAGCAGGGCATCGCCCACGTCCCTCAGGAGTTTCTACGCCGCCCTGCTGCCTTATTCAAACCGTGCTGCAGGGCGGCGCTGTATAGCGCGGGTGAAAAGGACCATCCCGAGCGCCCAGATCGGATAGGCGGCAAGGAAGCCGACGATGGGGATAAATACGACAAAGCTCGTGATGAGGGAACAGACCAGAATAAAGAGCAGCGACTGCCCTAGATTCTCCATGATTAGGTCGAGGGCCTCTCGGAAGCAGTCCATGAGAGGCTTATCGGGGTCATCCGCCTTGATCACGGGCGCTGGCCACAGGAGCGCATAGAGAATCAGTCCGGGGAAGCCACCCGCAATAGATCCGAGCGTTACCAAAATAAAGAAGCAAGCATAGACACCGGCGCAACCACTCAGCTGCGCAAACCTAAAGTAGTCGCGGAAGGTGACCTTCTCCCCATCAGCGATCTTGCGGGAACCATTGAAGAGGTTCGCCATCATCCAGCAGAGATAAGCGTAGGCGGCTAGCGCCATGACCACCATAAGAGGTATCCCCACGGTAGGAACCAGGGGTTCAATGTCCCTGCCGCTTTCTTCCATCGCTGCGGAGATGCCGCCTAAAACGGTTCCCGGCACAAGAAGAAGAGCAAAAGAGATAATGAGATGCACCAGCATGGCCAGCATCCCTGGCACAGGCTGCTTCAGGTAGCCCTTGAAGGTTTGGCCCACAATATCCATGGCGTCGATGGGCTGCGCGGGGCCCCGCCTGGTGGATTGCCAGGCGCGGCGCCGGGCTGGTGGTACCCAAAGCTTCCCGGCTGCTGGTAGCCGTAGCCGTTGGGTTGCTGGTAGCCGTAACTCCCAGACTGGTGATAGTCATAATCGCCATACCCACCTGCACCGCCGAACTGATTGCCACTGTCCCCGCTAAAGCTTTGATAAGGATTGCTCATGCCGAGGATGTTAACGCCGATATGTGTCCGGCGCCACAGGAGGCGGGGAACACTCCCACACCCCCATTGCTCACGCTAAGACGCCACGACGCGGGGCTTGAATGCCGGGCGTGCGGATTCGAAAGCCTCGATATCGTCCTCATTGCGCAGGGTCAGCCCAATGTCGTCGAGTCCCTCCATGAGGCGCCAACGGGTGTAGTCATCGATCTCAAAGGTATAGCTGTTGCCGCCAACGGTAACCGTGCGCGCTTCCAAATCAACGGTGGTTTCGGTTTCACCGGACTCCAGCTGCTTCCAGATGAGCTCGATGTCTTCTTGCTCCATGAGCCCCGTCAGCAGTCCGGCCTTGCCAGAGTTGCCGCGGAAGATATCGGCGAAGCGGGAGGAAAACACCGCCTTGAATCCATACTCAGCAAGCGCCCACACCGCGTGCTCACGAGAGGAACCGGTACCAAAATCCGGACCCGCGAAAAGCACAGAGCCTTCCTTGAACGGTTCCTGGTTGAGAATGAAGTTCTCGTCGCTGCGCCAGTTAGAAAACAGGCCTTCGGCAAAGCCAGTGCGCTTGACGGACTTCAGATAGCGCGCAGGAATGATCTGGTCGGTATCCACATTAGAAACTCGCAGCGGAACGCCGACGCCAGTATGAGTTACGAACTTCTCCATTGTCTTCTCCCTTTCCTTAAGCGCCGGCCACGGCGGCATCGTCGATATCTGCTGGTGCGGCTAGGTGGCCCAGGACTGCTGTCGCCGCGGCAACGGCCGGGGACACCAAGTGTGTACGGCCACCGGGGCCTTGGCGGCCCTCAAAGTTGCGGTTGCTTGTCGACGCCGACCTCTCCCCCGGCTTCAGCTGGTCCGGGTTCATACCCAGGCACATCGAGCAACCCGCGGTACGCCATTCAGCGCCGAAATCGGTGAAGATCTTGTCCAAGCCTTCCTCCTCAGCCTGCGCCTTGACCACGGCCGATGACGGGACCACCATCATGCGGGTATCAGCCGCGATACTGCGCCCCTTGACCACCTCGGCGGCGGCGCGCAGGTCCTCGATGCGAGCGTTCGTGCACGATCCCAGGAAGACAGTGTCGATCTGGATATCGCGCAACGGCGTGCCCGGCGTGAGGTCCATGTACGCCAGGGCCTTCTCGACTGCGGCCTTCTCGCCATCGTCCCCGCACTCCTCCGGGTCGGGCACCACAGCGCTCAGTGGCAGACCCTGGCCCGGGTTGGTGCCCCAGGTGACAAACGGGGTGAGGGCGGAGCCATCGATCTCGACGACGGTGTCGAATTCGGCGCCATCGTCGGTCGGCAGCGTCTTCCAGTATTCAACCGCGGCATCCCAGTCCTCGCCCTGCGGGGCAAACTCGCGGCCCTTGACGTACTCAAAGGTGGTCTCATCCGGAGCAACCATGCCAGCGCGGGCACCAGCCTCGATGGACATGTTGCAGATCGTCATGCGCGCTTCCATCGACATCTTGCGAATGGCCTCGCCGCGGTACTCGATAATGTGGCCCTGGCCGCCGCCGGTGCCAATCTTGGCGATGATAGCCAAGATCAAGTCCTTGGCGGAAACACCTTCCGCCAGCTCACCGCTAACCTCGATAGCCATCGTCTTGAAAGGCTTGAGCGAAAGCGTCTGAGTGGCCATGACGTGCTCAACCTCGGAGGTACCGATGCCCATGGCAATGGAGCCGAAGGCGCCGTGCGTCGAGGTGTGCGAGTCACCACACACAATGGTCATGCCGGGCTGGGTGATACCCAACTGCGGACCAACGGTGTGGACAATGCCCTGCTGGGCATCACCCATCGAATGCAGGCGTACGCCGAACTCCTCGCAGTTCTTGCGAAGGGTAGACACCTGTGTACGGGAAACTTCGTCCTTAATCTCCAGGAGATTTCCGGTCTTTATACCCACGGTGGGAACGTTGTGGTCCTCCGTGGCTAAGTGCAACTCAGGGTGCCGCATTGTCCGTCCAGCCAGGCGCAGACCGTCGAAGGCCTGCGGGCTGGTAACTTCATGCAAGAGTTGGAAGTCGATGTAGAGGAGATCAGGCTCGCCGTTCTCCCCCTTGCGCACGACATGGTCGCGCCATACCTTCTCTGCGAGTGTCAATTTCTCAGTCATGTTTCTCTCCACTTGAAATCTCAATTAATGGGACGTAGATTTCATTATATGGGAGAGTATAGCGCAGTATCAGGAATAAAGGTATTGGATCGCGCAGTTGCCATCATGATGGCCGCGACCAACCGCCCCTCCACGCTTAACGAGCTTTGTGAGACCACCGGCCTGCCCCGAGCAACCGCACACCGTCTCGCCACAGCACTCGAGGCACACCGGATCCTCACCCGCACACCCGACGGAAAGTGGGGTGCAGGCCCCGCCCTTCCCGGCAACCGCGATCGCATCATTGAAACCGCCGGGCCCATCATGGAAGAGCTCCTTGAGGCCACCGGTGAGTCCGTACAGCTCTATGAGCTATCTGGAACAACCCGCACGTGCATTGCTACACGCGAGCCGGAGATTGGCCTGCACAACGTCGTACCCGTCGGCCGCCAACTACCCCTTACTTCCGGCTCAGCCGCCCGCATCTTCGCAGCTTTTGCGGATGTACACGTTCCCGATGCCCTTTTTAGCGAGCACGACATCGAGCTCGCGCGCACCAACGGCTACTCCGAATCCATCGAGGAGCGCGAATCGAATCTCGCTTCCGTTTCCGCCCCCGTCTTCGACGCCGCCGGCAACTTTATCGCCGTGCTCTCCGTCTCCGGCTCCGCCGAACGATTCCGCCCCTCCCCAGCGGAGAAGTTCGCTGACGTGCTTGTCGACGCCTCCTCCCGCCTCACCGCCGCGCTATCCCACGACGCTCCGGGGAAAGCGGGACGCTAAAGCTCGCCTACGAATTCCCATCCGCCTAGATACCAGCCGTTTAAATACTTAGCCCGAAGTACATGGCTAGGCCACGCAACCCTTCCGGACCCGTGCTGCTCGTCGAAGACAGCGCCTCTCCCCTCTCCTGCACCATGCGCACTGGGTTTCCCGGCTCCCGGTTGGGGCGACGCGGCACCCAGCCTTGGTGCGGCAAGTGCGCCAGCTCGTCTGCTCGCGGCATGCGAGCATAGTTAGAGAAGGTTATGGTTTGCCCATCGCGGCTAGCCTGAGTGATCCCCTGGTAGATGCCCACCACACCCGGCTGCCCCGGCACGGAGACTGCTCCACCGCTGTCCCCTGGCGCCAACGCCACGTCCACAACGTAGTTCATTCCTGGGAAGAGCCCCGGGCCACGCACCGCGGTGCCACACTGGCGCTCGGTAGCCTGCCCGTCGAAGCACACCGTTGATCCCTCACTAGGCACGGGTGCCATTCCATCTCCGGTGAGCGGGTTTCCCGCAGAGTAGGTCCCACCGGCAAACTGGATATAAGCCAGGTCATGCCCCGCCGCACCCGAGGGCTTGAACCAGCGCAGCGTACCTACGTGCTGGCCTGCGTCGTTATACATCTGCTCGCCATTGAGACCGCAGTGCGCCGAGGTCCATGCCCGAGTGGCCTCAACATAGCCGATGCTGCACAGAGAACCATCGGAGGCGACAATCTTTTGGCCTTGGGTAACCGGCACGCCCTCGCCAGCCATTGCGGGGGCAGCAAACCCAATGGCCAGCGAGCACGCGCCCACGACAGAAGCCAGGCCAGACAGAAGGCGCGAAGAACGGTGCTGAAGAGACTTTTTCATCATTTCCCTACTCTAGCGCTTTTCACATATGAATCACCTTTCACTTCGTGCACAGCCATCAGGGTGGGGCACCCTCACCCACCCCCACTATTGAAAACATAGTGAAAATTCGCTTTACTGTAACTATCAGCTACTGAAAATGGAGTGAAAACCCCCGATTCTTTGAGGAGGAATCATGACCCACACCATCCACGACGAGCACACGCACACCCACGGCGAGGGCTGCGGCCACGTTGCCTTCCCGCACGACGATCACACTGACTACCTGCACGACGGTCACATCCACCGTGAGCACGAGGGCCACTGGGACGAGTGCGAGACGTCCGAGCACCACATTCACGAGGACCACGATCACGAGCACGGCGAGGGCTGCGGTCACGTCGCCATCCCGCACGGCGATCACGTGGACTACTTGCACGATGGCCACCGCCACGCAGCCCACGACGGTCACTGGGACTGCCACTAAGGCTCCTCGTGCTAGCACAGACTCGCTAGCACAGACTTTTGCTGCCCGCCTACTCGGTGTTCTGCACTGAGGGTTGGGCAGCTTTCCCCGTTTTCCCCCACCATATG
Source organism: Corynebacterium sp. c25Ua_47 (assembly GCF_039907205.1). Taxonomy (NCBI): domain Bacteria; kingdom Bacillati; phylum Actinomycetota; class Actinomycetes; order Mycobacteriales; family Corynebacteriaceae; genus Corynebacterium; species Corynebacterium sp. c25Ua_47. The sequence continues at coordinate 204,416 of NZ_JASBOH010000002.1, forward strand.
GCTAGGCGGGCGTTAGTGTGGGGTCATGACTTCCCCGCAGACCCCTTCCTCCGCACGCCGATTCCTCACGGCATTGACCGCCGTAGCCGCCACGGGTCTACTCGCGGCTGGTTGCTCCTCCACCACCACCGAGACCGCCGCCCCAGACACGGCCCCGGCCACCTCTGAGGCAACAGAGCCATCATTCAAAAACACCTATCCGGCTTTCCAGCCGCTTAAAGACGACTCCCACGCCGAGGTGCCTGCAGGCCCCGAGCCCACCGTTCCCGGTGGCTCCGCTCCAGAAGGACAAGCAGGCGCCCAGCCGCAAGGCGCACAGCAGCAAGCTGCACAACAGCAGGCACCACAAACGACGCCTCCCCACCTTCAGGGAGTAGAGCCCGGACAGTACGTCATGCCACCTGGAAGCAGGAAAACCATTGAATCCGCGCGCATTGGTTCAATCAACCACATCCACGAGCAGCTGCCAGAGAAGCAGATCAATGGCGCAAAGGTCGATGTCTTCGGCACCCCTGCCACGGTATGCCAGACAGGTGATGGCTACAACGTCACCTACATCCTCGCAGGGCCGAATACCAGCTGCGACTTTGCCCGCTCAACTGCCGGCCACCTTATGGGGCTCACCATAAGCTCTTTGGAGGATCTACGCGGATACGTCCCACCACAAATCTCGGTCACCAGTCCGGTTACCCACCAATCCTACGACCTCGCATGTAAGACCGACGAGCGCGAGATCATCCGTTGTACCGGCGGTAACAACGCCGAAATCATGATCGTGTAGCACCCACGCTAAAGAAGTAAAGCGCTAAGCCACGTGCATGGCTTAGCGCTTTTCGTTGTACCCCGTACGGGATTTGAACCCGTGTTACCGGCGTGAGAGGCCGGCGTCCTAGGCCGCTAGACGAACGGGGCTCGCTTAGCTGTCCGTTGCGGACTTGCTAAACACTATAGGATCCCCAAAAGGTTGCACAAATCGGCACGTAGAAGCACCTTTTACACAGATAAAATCCCGAACCTCGTTGCCGCTTTCGGCTGCGATGGAAACATTGGCTCTCAAGGCCTGGGCGCGGATCGAATCAGTGGTTATTCCGCTGGCGTGCCGTGGGCTGCTGGGGCCGGAGCACTTGTTAGTCATCGCTAGAGGTTCGGGAGGACACGTGCGCTAACAGCATGTGGTGCAAGGCTCCTACTTCGCTCGAGTGTTGGCTTTAAGAAGTTGTGGATTATGGCGATGCCGCCTAGTACTATCTGCTAGAGTCGCGTCGGCGATAGTGATGATTTTCAGCTTCCGCCATCCGCTCTCCTTTCTGTCGGGAATGCGTTGTACCTGCAGTGTATGACCAGAAAAGGCATACCGGTAGGACTTAGACCAATTGAGCACTGGTTCACCCCCTGGTACTCCTGTGACTTTCCCGACTACCTCGCCGAAGTTCCTAGCCGGTATGGGGTAGAACCAGACCACTCAGATCGTGCGAGCAACCCACCCCTTTAGTTGCCGCTATTGCAACCGTTAGACTTGCACTAGATGCAAACAAGGGAGTCAGGTTATGAACGACGAACTCAAAGTCATTGACGAAGTTCAACAGCGCATCGCCTGGACGCAGAGCTGGTGGGCGGTAGCACTTGTAGCGCTCGGTATCGGCATCAGTCTTGCGCTAACCAAGCTGTCCTGGTGGTACACACTCGCACTCCTCATACCGACGTTCATTCTCGGTTTCCTCCTCAAGGACAAAATCGCGAACCCCTTCGTGCGGCTCGACCCCAACACGGGACCGAGAAACGATCGCGCCACGTGGTCACGCGTACTGCTCCCCGGCGCAATGATTTTCTCCACCACGCCGACGCCTGATACATGGCCATGGATGATCACCAGCGGGGTCATTGTTTCGGCAGCAACGGCTTGGATGCTCTACGAGAACCGCAACGCGGCCATAAAGGGCGCTAATGCCTAGTAAAGCATCCAACCAATCCCCTGAGCTGGACCCAGTTATCCACCCGATTAACCGCCTCAGAATCTGCGCTGCGCTCTACTCCGCCGGCGCCACCGCAGGCCGGCAAATGAGGTACAGCAAGCTCGCCGAGTTCACCGAGCTCCCCGCCGATACGCTGTCCAAACAGCTAAAGTACCTCGAGGATCACGGCTACATTAGCCGCACCCGAGAGTACGGTTCTACCCGCGCGAAGGACGCCGTGTGGGTCGCGCTCACGGAGGCGGGCGCACAGGCTTACGTGCAGCACGTGGAGGCGCTTAAAGCTATGACTGAGGGACTATAGACTGTGCAGCCACCGCGTGATGCGATCCCCCAGCTGTGGAAACTCGGTATAGCCGTCATCTTCAAGGAAATGTCCCGCGTCGTGGATGGTGATGGGCACGGCGGAGAGGGCGTCGGCAAGCTGCTGTGTGAGGGCGGGGTCTACTAGGACATCGTTGGTGGACACGAAGACCTCTGTGTGAGCGATGTGGGGCTTGACAGCAGGCACGTCGATGCGAGCCTGGCCAATGAACTCGTCAAGCTCTGGGATGACGCGAAGCTTCTCCACAAACCCAGAGACAATGAAGAGCCCAGGAAGCTCCCACTCGCCCTCCAAGGCCGTGAGATAGTGCAGCAGCGCGGTGCCGCCTAGGCTATGCGTGATGATGCAGGTATTAGCGTTTGGACGCCCAATATCGTTGCGTATCGCCTCTACCCACTCATCGAGCTTTGGAGCGTTCGGTTCCGGCAGCGCGATGGTTCGAACGGTGTGGCCATCGGCGGTCAACAGGCGCTCTAGCCACGGGAACCAGTGACTGTTTGGGCTGGCTTGGTATCCATGAACAATGTAGAAGTGCATGGTCGCCAATCATACGAAAAAAGAGTGGCAAGCTCATTGTGCTAGCCACTCTGTGGTGGTACCCCGTACGGGATTTGAACCCGTGTTACCGGCGTGAGAGGCCGGCGTCCTAGGCCGCTAGACGAACGGGGCTTAGAACTGTGACAACTTAATTTGACGCGAGTTACTGCGTTAAATCGCTATCACTGCTGACCTACCAGGACTCGAACCTAGAATGACGGTACCAGAAACCGTTGTGTTGCCAATTACACCATAGGCCATTATTGCTATGAACTAGCTCGGGGCTTTAACCCCTCGCTGCTCGCTGCAACGGTTTATAACTATATCCAGCACTACCGATACACACAAATCGCCAGGCCAGAAAGCATTTTCGGGGCGTTAGGAGTGACACCTAACGCCCCGAAATTACAGCTCTGTGAGACTGCCCAGGAGGACTACTCAGCGCTCCACGGCGCGAGCGCCTGCGCAGCCTTGAGTCGAGTCAGCGTGGACTCCTTGCCCAGCAACTCCATGGACTCAAACAGCGGCGGGGAGACCTGCTGACCAGAGATAGCTACACGCAGGGCACCGTAGGCCTTGCGGGGCTTGAGGCCGAGGTCGTCGATAAGCGCGGCGGAGAGAACCTTCTCAATCTCCTCCGTCTTCCACTCCCCGAGCTCCGCCAGCTTGGCAATGGAAACCTCCAGCGGCTGCACCGCATCTTCCTTGAGGTTCTTCCGGGCTGCCTTCTCATCCAGCTCCAGTTCGGCATCCTGCGTGGTCAGGAAGGACATGAGGCCATAGGCGTCAGACAGCGTCTTGATGCGGGTCTGCACCAGATCTGCAGCGAAAGCGAACTTCTCTTCCGGATAGTCGGCCGGGAAGTCGGTGTACTCAGTCAGGTAGTCGCGCAGGCGCTGCGCAAAGTCTGCCGGATCCAGCAAGCGAATGTGATCCGCATTGATGGCCTCGAGCTTCTTCTGGTCGAAGCGAGCAGGGTTACCCAACACGTCGTGGACATCGAAGTTGGCGATGAGCTCGTCGACGGAGAAGATGTCCTGGTCCGCAGACAGGGACCAACCCAACAGCGACAGGTAGTTGAGCATGCCCTCCGGGATAATGCCATTGTCGCGGTGGTTGAACAGGTTGGACTGCGGGTCACGCTTGGACAGCTTCTTGTTGCCCTCACCCATCACGAAGGGCAGGTGGCCAAACTCCGGAGTCTGCTTAGCAATCCCCAACTCACTGAGTGCCTCATAGAGGGCAAGCTGGCGCGGCGTGGAGGACAGCAGGTCCTCGCCACGCAGGACGTGGGTAACTCCCATAAGGGCATCGTCGACCGGGTTAACCAGCGTGTAGAGCGGCGCACCGTTCGAGCGTGCCACGACGTAGTCCGGCTGGGTCTCCGATTTGAAGGTCATCTCGCCGCGCACGAGGTCGGTCCAGGACCAATCCTTGTCCGGCATGCGCAGGCGCCACACCGGCTTGCGGCCTTCCGCCTCGAAGGCGTCAATCTGTTCCTGAGTGAGGTCGCGGTCAAAGTTGTCGTAGCCCAGCTGCGGGTCGCGGCCGGCCGCCTTGTGGCGCGCCTGGACCTCCTCGTTGGTGGAGTATGCCGGGTAGACATAGCCGCCATCCTTCAGCTTCTGCAGGACGTCGGCGTAGATGTCCATGCGCTGCGACTGGCGGTAAGGCTCGTCCGGGCCGCCAACGTTGACACCTTCGTCCCAGCCGAGGCCAAGCCAGTTCAGGGAGTCGATGATGGCCTGGTAGGACTCCTCGGAGTCACGGGCAGCATCAGTGTCTTCAATGCGGAAGATCAACGTACCGCCAGTGTGGCGGGCATAAGCCCAGTTGAACAGAGCTGTGCGGACCATGCCCACGTGGGGCGTGCCGGTAGGTGAAGGGCAAAAACGGACGCGGACGTCGGATGTTTTTTCAGTCATGCCCACCATCGTAGTTCAGCGCCGCATCGCCGCACCGCCCGCCCCACTTGGGGGTAGTTGAACCCCGTTTCCACTAAGGCTGAGCAGCACCTTTCCCCCACACTAAACGGTATTGGTTTCCATTACCTATAGTGAAAAATCTCGATCAAGAACTGAAGAAAGGTCTCCCATCGTGGTTCGTACCCGCTACGCGGCTCTGCTTACGTGCGCCGCACTCCTCGCCTCTCCCGCCACCGCCGTTGCCGGCCCCGACGACGGCAAGCACGTGGCCACCCAAACGCACATCGACTCCCCCAAGGCATTTTGGGAGGGTAATTCTCTCACCCTCAAGAGCCATTCCGCAGAAAGCAACCACGACCTTGCCGACACGGTCACCTGGGTGGGCAAAGGCTGGGACCAGAACGGAAGCAACCAATACCAGTTCACAGTCCCCGAGGACCCGGCACTTTCCTTCCTCGGAAAGGCTGGCACGACCTACTACATGGCACCTGCCCGCGTACAGGGCAGCCTGGACCCGGTATGGATGGGCTTCGGTGCGGACACCGAGCTGCCTGTCGATGATTTCCGCGACAACATCGCTTCTCTCGACCTCCTCAGCGTTGATGGCCCCGGCGAGGTAGAGATGTTTGGCTACTACCCCGGCCCCGGCGGCCTGCAGCGCTTCTTCGGAACCACCGAGGGTGCCCCGCATTCTGCCTGGCTAACGAGCGGCACGCACACCCACAACTACACCGTCTTCACCAAACCTGGGCGCTACCAGCTGACCTACCGCACTACCGCGCGCGACAAGGGCGGCAAGCTCATCGCTTCCGCACCGACCACCACCTCCATCCAGGTGGGCGGTCAGCGTCCGGCTGCCGATCCAACACCGTCACTCAAGGAGCGGTTCGACAAGGCCACCGCGGGAGATGCCAGCGCACAGGACTACCGGTTGACCATCGCTCCGAAGAAGTCCGGAGACAAGGACGGGGATGAGCGCCTCTCCTCCATCGACTTCACCGGCGGCAGCAACGGCACGCTCACGCTGCTGATCGACGGCTACTTCCTCACCGATCTGCCCGTGAAAGACGGTCGAGCACACTTCGATGAGTTCCTAGGCCCAGAGTCCTCAACGATCCAGGCTGTCTACACCCCTGAGGACGGTAGCCCTCGCTGGATCACCGAGGAGCTCGCCTACTCCGAGAACGCAGAGCTTTCCACCACCTCGAAGAAGTCTGCGGAGTCCTGGGCAGAGACCACCAACCCCCGCCAGCTCTCCTCCGAGCAAGAGGTCTCGGTATCTAACCCGGAGCTGTCCGCGCGGGCCGTTCCGGAGGGCAAGGACGCAACGCGCATCATCGTGGAGGCCGCCGATAAGAAGCTCGAAGGCTACGTCCACGGTGGCTTCTTCAGCAAGGGCAGCGAGCTTCCCGACGTGGAATTCGACGGGGTCATCAGCCACGGCCGCGCGGAGTTTGTGGTCGGCGCAGACGCAAGCTTCAACGGCAATACCGTGCGCCTGGATATCCTCCCGCACCCGAGCATCAAGCAAGATTCCGGAAGCATCACGCTCACCGAGAACTTCTCCTTTGGGCAGAAATACGAGGGCCGCGGCGCACTCGGCACAACCTCCAAGGCCCCTTCCACCAGCCCGGACAACAACACCAAGCCAGAGGCAGGAAAGTACACCGGTACGTGCGTTGACAAGGCGGTGCTCGACCATGGCCACGTCGATATCGCTGTCACTCGTGACGGCGATAAGTTCCGCACCCGGCTCAAGGATGAGACGGCCATCGTAGACAAGAAGACCGTCGAGCGCCCGCTTGATGACGTTGTCCTCGCCATCCACAACAACGCCCTGCGCCCCCGCCCGGAGGCGCTCAAGGGCAAAGACTTCGACTACCTGGGCGAGGATAAGTTCTTCCTGCTCCCCCAAACCCAAGAGCAGAGCATCATCTGGCCGGGTTATAACACCCAGGCGCTTGACTACCAGGACTACAAAGACGGCACGGTCACCCTCAACATCAAGCCCGTTGAGATGCCCGACGGCGCACAGGTGGGCCTGTTCACCACCGAAGGGTTGGGCAAGGGCTTTACTCCCTTGATCAACTCCGCCGAAGGTGACTACTCCATTGAGACCACCTTCGCCTCCCACACCCACACCAACTGGGCGTTTACGAAGCCGGGCATGTACAAGCTCGAGGTCAGCTACTCGGCCACCACTACAGACGGCAAGGAGATCACCTCTGAACCGCAGACGCTCACCGTGGCCGCCGGCGACGCCGCGATCAAGGACTGCGTGAGCGCGAAGGACGGTAACGAGGGCGGAAACAAGGGCGGAAACAAGGGCGAGGGCAACGACAAGCCCGGCAGCACCAAGCCGAACGACAACAAATCCAGCGGCGAGAAGAACATGAAATCTTCTATGCCCAAACTCGAGGGTTTGTGGGGCCTCGTGCTTCCCGTTGTCTTGGCCATCGTGTTCCAAGGTTTCCTCAACTTCTACAACAACCACCGCGGCCAGATTGAGTCTCGCCTCAACGGCTTGCTTCATCGCTAGAAAGGACACCGCGTGCACCGCACCACAGAACTGCACAGAGTCACTGCTGCCCTCTGCGCCATCGCCGTGGCGCTGGCAGTTGTCTTCACGGGCCATCCGGCCCCGGCCCGCGCCGATGGCGAGGTTTTCGACACCGGGCACGTTGACGCCTTCTATGTCTCCGCACCCGGCGGTGAGCTCACCTTGTCAATGAAGGAAGACATCACCGGTAGCGGTGTCGTCCGCCCGGGCAACGATGTCACCCTCAAAGTGGCCGAGGAGGCCTGGAGCAAGGCCACCGAGGGCATCGATGGAATTGGCGTACCGACGTATTACCTCCCCCAGACCCAGGACAGTTCGCTGCTCTGGCCGGGATGGGATACCCAGTCTGCACAATCGGCTGGCTACACCGACATCAACTTCGAGTTCGTTGAGGTCACCGGCCCCGGTGATATCTTCGTCTTCGAAACGGCAGGCTTCGGAGATATCCAGCCTGTCACCGACGCCGGCGCGCTGGACCTGGTGTCCGGGGATGTCATCAACCAGGCCTACCCGGCACACCGACACGTCAACTGGGCTTTTAGCGAGCCCGGTATCTACACCATGACGGTGCAGGCAGAATCCAACGGGGACACGAGTAACCAGGTCACCTATACCTGGGACGTCGGTGACGCAGAAGCCACGCCTCGGGAGGAAGAAACGGTTACGGACCACGGTGCTGAGAGCCCTGCTGAGCTCGACGACGCCGCCCTGGGCGGGGCCTCTTCCGACGAACCTGCTTCTTCTAACTCAGGCTCCCGCTCTGGGGGCGGAAGCTCCGGAGGCGCTACCCGCGGTGCGACGTCGGCTGCGGGAACTAAGAACGCGGAACGAAAGGCACAGGACAAGGAGCGAAACGACCTCTCAGAGCGCAAGGAAAGGAAGGAGCGCAAGCCTGCCCGCGCAGTCGACAAAACCACGCCAGCCGCGGAGAACGTGGACACGGTCGCTGCAGCAGGCTATTACGACAGCGGGCAAAACCTGCTGCCGTGGGGTATCGGAATCTTGGGCCTCGGCATGCTCGTGCTTGGCCTGGCCCTAGCACGTCTCGCACTCATGAAGGGCCGCGACTAATGCCGCACGGAGTACGCACCCGGACGCCCCACATCGCGCTGCTCTCGGCGGTGCTTATTGGCGCGTCCACGCTCAGTGGTTGCGCGAGCACCGCCAGTGGGGACGATGCGAAGCTCAAGGTGGTGGCGACGACGCCGATTCTGGGGGACGTCGCCAAGCACGTGGCCGGGGACGACGCTGCGGTGACCACGTTGATTCCTGCGGGCAAGGACCCACACACCTTTGAGCCGAGCTTGCGCTCGGTGCGGGATGTCGCAAACGCGGATGTGCTGCTGGCCAATGGGTTTCTCCTCGAGCCGCAGAACCTGTTGAAGACGCTGCGGGAATCATCGGATGTTCCGGTCACCGAGGTAGCGGACCAAGCGTCCACGCGCGGGGCCCGTCTCGTGCCGCTGGTGGAAAACGTTGCCCTCGATGCCGTCTGGCTGGGGTTGCGTGTGCGCAATGCCCCGCCGGGTACCACGAGCGTAACCATGAGCCTGCTCGATGCCGAGGGGCCAGGCGATGTTGCGGCTTACGTCGTATCCACGTTTGGTACGCCCGAAGCACTCTTTAACACGGCTGATGGTCTGGACGAACGCGACGATTCCACGACGCTGCCGGCCAACGCCCACACGCACGTCTCGTGGGCCTTCACCAAGCCGGGCATATACCGTCTCACTTTTGGCGCAACGGATAGCTCCCCGCAGGAATTCACGGTGGCCGTGGGCGTACAGCCACCTGATGGAATGACCTCCCTGGATTCGGGACACGTAGATATCACCGCGGACTTGTCCACGGGCGAGCTCGATTTGGAGGATCAAGGCGAAGGTTTCGACCCGCGCACCACGGCGTTGAGCATTCCCAACTCCACCCTGCAGCAGATTCCGCCGGATCCTGCGTACCGCTTCCTAGGGCGCCCAGGTGACGAGACCTACCTGCTGCCGCAGGCGGTCCTGGGCAAGCACATCCACGGTGAGGTTGACCCGCACCTGTGGCACAACGCGGCCAACGGCATCAGCTATGCCGAGGTCATCGCCGAGCAGCTGGCCGTGGCGGATCCGTCCCACGGCGCGGACTATCGGGAGCGCGCTCAGGACTACATCGAGCAGTTGCACGACGCGGACGCGGAGGTGCGGCGGCTCATCGAAGACATCCCGGAGCGCAACCGGCACTTGGTCACACCTCATCACGGCTATGCCTACCTGGAACAAGGTTATGGCCTTGATATTGCGGGATTCGTCACTCCCAACCCGGCCATCGAGCCTTCACCGCGGGACGTCATCGCCCTGCGCCGCACGTTGGAGAATCTCCGCCTGCCCGCGGTCTTCGTCGAACCTACTCAACAGGCCAGCGCCGATGTCATCCGTGAGGCTGCCGAATCCCTTGGGATCGCGGTCTGCCCCATCTACGGCGACACTCTCGATGACACCGTCCCCACGTATCTCGACCTGTTGCGATTCAACGCACACTCACTCAACCGCTGCTTAGGCAGCACCACGAAGGAAACTCATGTCTAATCGCACCATCCACACACTAGGCACGTCCCTGGCGGCAACACTGACCGCTGCGGCGCTGGCTTTCGCACCGGTGACCGCGTGGGCCGGTGATCTGGCCCAGGTCGTGAGCGCCGATGAAGAGGTCGCCGCACCTGGGACAGAGGCCACCATCGACCACGGTCACGTGGACCTCGGGCTACTGCTTGTCGACGGGCAAGCCCAGTTCCTCGCCCGCGACGATTCAGCAGCCACGCCGGTGTGGCGTGATCCTGCTGACGTAGTCTTCGACGTCGGCGACAATGCCCAACTCACCCTTCCGGAGGACAAAGCCTTTTCCTTTGTCGGCGCCGAGCCCGGATCGCAGGTGTGGGTCGTTCCCCAAACAGAGCAAGCCGACGTGCCGTGGCTGGGCTGGAATACCCAGGCGCCCTCGCTAACGGACAACGTTGACCGCGGCCTCACCATGGAGTTCTTAGGCCACCAAGGGCCGGGCGAGTTCTCGCTGTTCCTGCAAAACGGTGGCTTCGAAGAACCGCAGCTGCTGTGGTCCACCGCGACTGGGGCCACGGACGGTTTCTGGGTGGACCTGGGCACGCACACGCACGCTAACTGGGTATTTAGCGAGCCCGGCATCCACCAGGTTCGGGTGCGCATGAGCGGGCAAGGCGCGGGCGAGAGCGCCGGGAGCGATGTCGCTGCCGAGGCCACGTTGACCTTTGCTGTCGGTGCAGGCACCGACGTCGCGCAGGCACACGCCGCGCAGTGGGATCCGAGCGCCGAGTCCTCTGATGCCTCGGCGGGCGCCGCGGTGCCGGTGTGGGTCTGGGCACTCGCCGGTGCGGGCCTACTCGTCCTCGTCGGGGCTGTGTTCGCAGTGCTACGCGCGAAAGGCGGGCGCCGTGGCTAATCCCTTCATCTCAATCAACGACCTGGCAGTATCGCTTTCTGGCCGCCAGGTCATCGACGGCGCATGCTTCGACGTCAACCCCGGCGAGTTTATTGGGCTTCTCGGGCCGAACGGAGCCGGTAAGACCACGCTGATGCGCGCCGTCCTGGGGCTGGTCCCCTTCACCGGCACCATCGACGTCACCACCTCGTTGGGATACGTCCCGCAGCGTCACGACGTGGAGTGGGACTTCCCCATCAGCGTGGCCAAGGCGGTGCTCAGCGGGCGCACGGGAATGGTGGGCTGGTTCCGGCGGCCGGGCCGGGCTGACAAGGAGGCTGCCCGCCGCGCCATCGAGTTGACCAATTTGGAAGAGTTCGCCCAGCGACCCATCGCGCAGCTGTCCGGCGGCCAACGCCAGCGCGTCCTCATCGCCCGCGCTCTGGCCTGCGAGCCCGAGGTGCTGCTTCTCGACGAACCCTTCACCGGACTCGACGCTCCCAACACCGAGGAGCTACTGACTCTTTTCCAGAAACTCACCGACCAGGGAAGCAGCGTGGTCATGTCCACGCACAATCTCTCCGAGGCCGCGCATTCCTGTTCGCGCCTGGTGCTCTTTAACCGGGGGATCGTCGCGGACGGGCCCGCTGAGGATCTGCGCCTGACCCCGCAGCCGTGGAGCGAAACCTTCGGGGTATCGGCCTCCTCACCGCTGCTCTCTGCGATTGGGGTGGCGGCATGATCGACATTTCGCTTGTTGAGTTCTTCCAGGACCTGGCCAACCCGCACCTGGACTTTTTGGCCCGCGCGGTCGGCATCTCCATCCTCGCTGCAATCGTGTGCGGGGTGGTGGGGTGCTACGTCGTGCTGCGCGGCATGGCCTTTATCGGCGATGCTGTCTCCCACGCGGTGTTCCCGGGTCTGGCTATCGCTTTCGTGCTCCAGGGCTCAGTACTGCTCGGCGGCGCCGTGGCGGGCTGCACCGTCGCCGTGCTCATCGCGTGCTTCTCCCAGCGCCGCACGGTCCGCGAGGACTCGGTCATCGGTATCTTCTTCGCCGCATCCTTTGCGCTCGGCATGGTCATTATCTCCCGAGTGGAGGGCTATACGGCCTCGCTCACGAGCTTCCTCTTCGGATCGCTGACGGGTGTCTCCCGTGCAGATCTCTACACGGCGTTCACCGTCACGGTGCTCATCGTTGGGGCCGTGGTCTTGCTCGGCCCCCAGCTCACCGCCACGTGCTTGGACAAAGAAACTGCCCGCGCGATGGGACTGCCCGTCTTTGCTCTGGACATCGTGCTCTACCTCTGCGTGACCGGCGCGGTGGTCATCTCTGTGGGCACCATCGGCAACGTCCTCGTGCTCGCCCTACTCATTACCCCAGCGGCCACGGCGCGGCTTCTCTGTGACTCGCTGGGGTCGATGATGATCGCTTCCGCGGCCATCGGTTCGCTCGGCAGCTTCTTCGGCATCTATCTGGCGTGGGCCATCGATCTTCCCGCTGGGGCGACCATTGTGCTGCTGCTTACTGCTTGCTTCCTCGCGGCGTGGGCGCTGTCCCCTCTTCTGCATTCTCGTCGTGCCACGGCGTCCTCCCCGCACCCATCTGAATCAAAGGAGTCCCTGTCCGCATGAATATCCGTCCCCTAACCTTGACCGCTGCCGCCGCTATCGCCCTGAGCTCGCCGACGATGATTGCTTCTGCAGCGCCCGCTGTTGCCGCGGAGCGCGCAGCCGAGTCCTCCTGCGATGCCAGCTCCCTGCATGCCTTTAGCCGCGGACACCAAGATCTCGCGCTGGTGGGAGATTCTGGCAACATCTCCTTCATCGCCCGCGACGATGAGTCCGGCAAGGACTACGATTCCGGCGAGTTCTACGTGGAGGTCGGCAGCAATGCCGCCTTCGATGAGTCAGCCGGAAGCGATATCCCGTCGAGTGGTTGGCAGATCCCCCAAACCCAAGACCCGGCAATCCCCTGGCTTGGTTTCAACACCAGCTACCTCGACCCGGCAACGGCCGAGGGCGCTACCCTGTCGCTAACGCTGCACAGCGCACCGGAAGGCGGACGTATGGTGGGATTCCAAAACTCCCTGGGCGCAGCGCCCACCGTCCTCTTTGATTCGGAAGACCCAGACATCACCTGGAACTACCCCGATCACTTCCACAGCCACACCGGGATCATTTTCACCGAGCCAGGCGCCTATGCCGCAACCTTCACGTTTACGCTCAACGATGGCTCGGAGCATTCCATCGACGTTCCTTTCCTCGTAGGTGAAGCGGAGCCCGACGAGGTGTGTCAACTGGATTGGGGTGCCGGGGCTGGGCAGGGCTCTGGTTCTGGCAGCGCGAAGAACCGCCCGCAGCAGTTGGCCAAGGAGATCAACGACACCTCTAAGTCCATCGCTCAGTTAGACAAGACGATGGATAAAACCTTCAAGGAGGCCGAGGCCGTCCTCAACGGCGCGCAGCCCTCCACGTCCAGAGACGCCAAAGACTCGAAGCAGTCTGAGCGCTCCGCGCGAAGCACCGAAAAGAAGCCGGCCGCAGATGCTTCTGAAAGAAGCCAACGTCCTGAGACGCAGGGCCAGCGCGCCCCACAGAACGGATCATCCCACACTGTGGAACAACAGAGAGATTCCACACATCGGAACACCTCGAACGGGCGCTCTGCTACTCGCGCGAAAGAGTCCGGGAGTACCGCGGCGCCCAAGAAGGAACGAAGCACCAAGCATACCGCCGCGGCGCAGCGCCCCGCCCCAAGCACGGAGGAACAGCAGGCTGGAAGCGCAAACATCCAGGCTATGAGCTATGGCGCACCGATGGCCGGCTTCTGGGCGGGCTTCCTTGCGGGCATGGGTTCCCTTGCGCTTCTCCTCGGTATCGGGCTGTTCATCGCTGTGCAGTTCTTCCGCCCGCGCAACCGCGACTAGTCCCCTAGGGGCGGTCACCCCGCATAAGGAGTGGATCTGGTTTCGGTAAGAAGGAAAGAAGGAACTAGAGTTATTCCTTATGTGTGAAAACAGACCCTCCACCGCCCCCGACTTCCTCCTGTCCCGCGCGACGGGGTCTGTGCGTACCCAAGGTTCGGCTGCGACCTTCAGCGATGTCGATGCCGCCGTAGCCGAGCTGCGTGCCGGCACGGTCCCGATGATCGTCGGCGCGCTTCCCTTCCACAAGGGAGATCCAGCCGCCTTGACAGTCCCGCGCAGCATCATCCGCGAGGACGGCCCGCTCGAGCCACATGCCTACTACCGCAGCGGCACGCTCAACGCGCGGGTTACCGGTTTCGATCCGGAACCGGAGGAACACCTTCGCCGCATTGAAGCAGCCATCGCCACGATCGAGGCGTCGAAGTTGGACAAGGTAGTCCTCGCCCGCGCCGTTGACATTGAGTTCCACGCCCCTGTCGATCCGCTCCTCGTCGCCGCGCGGCTGATCGACCTATCCTCCCATCGCGATGGTTTCATCGCCGACCTCACCCCGGCGGGGCGACCCGGAGCGATGCTCGTGGGCTCTTCCCCGGAGGTGCTCATCAAGAAGCAGGGTTCAACAGTCACGGCCTTCCCTTTGGCCGGATCCGCACCCCGGCAGGCGGATAAAGCACGCGACATCATGGCAGGTCAGGACCTGCACAATTCCGAGAAGGATTTGCGCGAGCATGCCTTCGTGGTCGACCACATCCGCCGCATCCTGCAGCCGCTGTGCGCGACTCTCGACGCCCCCGCCTCGCCCCAGCTGACCTCCACCAATGAAATGTGGCATCTGGGTACCCCGATTGCGGGCACCCTCAAGGACTCCAGCATTACGGCACTGGAGCTGGCAGAGTTGGTTTACCCCACCCCAGCTATTTGCGGCACCCCCACCGAGGCTGCGCAGGCGCTCATCGAGACCGCTGAGACCGACCGCGGCTTCTATGCCGGCGCGGTGGGCTGGTGCGATGATTCCGGCGACGGCGAATACATGGTGGCCATCCGCTGCGCGGAGGTCGCGGGCGATGGCTTGTCCGCCCGCGCGTGGGCGGGCGGTGGAATCGTTGTGGATTCCGACCCGACGGCCGAGCTTCAGGAAACCACAGCGAAGCTGCGCACCATTCTCCGCGCGCTCAACCTCTAGAGCAGCGACTAAGCGCGCTCGATCGGGTTCTTCAAGCTACCTACGCCGGGGATCTCAATTTCGATGGTATCGCCCGGCACCATCGGCGCCGTGCCAGCCGGGGATCCGGTGGTGATGACATCGCCCGGCAGCAGGGTGTAGGACTGCGAGATCTCAGCGATAATATCGCCCATCTTCACGATCATCTGGTCGGTATTGGAGTCCTGCTTCTGCTCGCGCTTGCCATCGTGCGTGAGGTAGGCGTTGATCTTCTGGTCATCGAGATTGATGCAGTCCAGGTCCGTCTCAATCCACGGGCCCAGCGGGCAGAAGGTGTCGATGCCCTTCGCGCGTGCCCACTGGCCATCCTGGAACTGCAGGTCGCGGGAGGACACATCGTTACAAATGGTGTAGCCGACAACGTGATCGCGCCACTTCTCCGGATCAATATTCTTCGACACCTTGGAGATCACGACGGCGAGCTCGCCTTCAAATTCCACGTTGGTGGCGAACTCCGGAATCTTGATGGGTGCGCCTGGGCCAATGACCGCGGTGGAGGGCTTGATGAAGATGGTCGGCGGCAGGTGCTCGGCAGACTCCTTGAAGACCTCCGCGACGTGATCGGCGTAGTTGCGGCCGAGCGCTACGACCTTGGTCGGCAGGGTCGGCGCCAGCAAGCGCACCTCACTCAGCGGCCACTCGCGTCCAGTGGGCTCCGGCGGCGTAAACGGGGTGCCGGAAATCTCCTTGGCCACCAGCTGATCCAGCGGGGCGTCGGCGGGGCCATCGATGATGGCGAAACAGATACCTTCGGTGTGAGCAATTCGTCCTAAACGCATAACGGCCATACTACTCGCAAGGATTTTTAACTCACGATCAGGGGCCTGTAGTAAAGGTTGCAAAGAAAGCGTCGTCTATCTCAGCGTTGGACGACGTCTCCCAGGGTCACCGCTCGCGTGCTCCCCCGCTGCGCCAGGTATAGCTCTGCGCAGGCCAAGGCGTCGCTCAGCGCATTGTGGCTGCCATAGCGCGGCAGACCATAGCGCTCTCGGACGCGGGGAAGGCGTAGGTCCTCGCCGCGCGGGTAGGTGCCCATGCGCTCCATGTGGCGCCGCTCCAACGCAAAGGTATCCACCACGCTCAGCCGCGGGCGCTCTCCGAACACCGCGCGGGATGCAGCCTCAATGAATCCCACTTCAAGTGCTGCGAAGTGTGCGAGCAACGCGCGTCCCTGCACCGCCTGGCGCAACTGCTCCATAGCGCTCTCCAGCTCCTCTCCGGCGTCGATGACGTTTTGGGTCAGCAGGTGGACATGTGCGTCGTCGGCCACCTGCGCGCCGCGCACCACGATATATCCAGCCCCGGATAAGTCGATGGTTCTGCCATTAACCGGAACCCAGCCGATAGAGACGATCTTCCCCGTGCGGGGGTTAAGGCTGGTCGTCTCCATGTCCACGGCCAGCAAGCCCACGTCATCAAGGGGTGTAGTGCGCGGGGGCGCGCCCCAGTCCGCCCGGCGGCTCCAGCGATTCCACATCTAGATATTCCTCACTGGGTACTTGGTCGCGAGGGCATTCTGCATCGACTTGATCGCCCGGAAGGCATCGCGCAGGTGCTCGCGTTCCATGCGCCCCAGGCTCTTGGGGTCGATGTTGTAATTGGGCTGCTGCCCCTCGCGCAGCTGGTGGGCTTGGTGTTGGAAGGAAAGGGAGCGCAGGTAATCAAAGGCGTCGAGAAGCTCCTGCGCCCCCTGGTGGCTCACCGCGTTACCGGCGGCTTCTCTGAGACGCTGGCGGGTATCCACCACCGTCGAGCCGGAAGCCAAGGCGAAGAGCCGGGCCATCTGTACGATTCCGGCGGTCCCGCCCTTCTTAATGTCGAGGGTGTTGGCGTAGTCGCCATCGCGTTCCACCACCAGCCCTCTGAAGAAGGTCAGCGGCGGCTCGCGGCGCGCTGCCAAGCTGGCCAGGTGCGCGTGCAAGCGAGTTGCGCCCTTACCCATTTCTACGGCAGCAGTGTGAACTTCCCGGCCCAGCTCCTCGCTGCCATAGAGGACACGGAAATCGAAGAAGATCTGTGCGTTGAGCAGAGCCTCCGGTTGGGGCTCCCGGATCCACCTACGGAAGGTATCGATCCAGTGGGTCCGGGTCATCCGCCATTCTTCGTTCATCGCCATCATGTTGCCGGGGCAGAGAACTTGGCCGGCGTCGGCAAGCCCTTGGCAGACGAAGGAGCTCATCCGCGCGAAGTAGTCGCCGTGTACCGCGGCATCGTAGTCATCAGCGAGAACCAGAGCATTGTCCTGATCCGAGGCTAGCGCCATTTCCCGGCGGCCCTGCGAACCGACGGCCACGAAGGCATACTCGACCGGCGGGGGTCCGAGTTCCTCCTCGGCTAGCGTGCACAGTCGGCGGGCCACTGCATCGGCGGCGAGCGTGACCAGGCTGGAGGCTTCCGCCGGGGTGGAGCCACGCTCCACGTAACGCCCGGCCAGGCGCGTGGCTTCCTGAAAAGCGCCACGAAGCTCAGCGGCACTGCTGCGCCGTGAGAGATCCGCGGTGAGGTAGAGCGGATCGTTATGGAGCAGGCGCGTAACGTCCGACTGCGTGACAATGCCCTGCAATGCACCCTCGGTGACCACCGGCAGGTGGTGGATGCCTCGTTCGGCCATGTGCAGCAGCGCCTCCATGGCGGGGGCATCGGCAGATACCGTCAGCGGGTTGGGCGTCATGATCTCCCCCACCGCCTGGCCAGGATCGCGGTGAACGGCGAGCACGCGGGAGCGCAGATCGCGGTCCGTCACGATGCCCTTAAGGCGGGTGCCATTCTGGTTTCCGGGCTCCACGACGAGGAGCGAGGACACACTCCGGTCAGTCATCATGCCAGCGGCTTCCGCGATCGTGGTGGTGGGCGGAGCGGTGAGCACGTCGGTGCGGATAAGGTCCTGCAGCGGCGTACGGAGAACATCCGTCGGTGCGGAATCGGACAGCTCGCGGGCTGCTGCTCGGATCTGGCGCGACTTGGCCGAAAAGAACCGTGCGATGTCTGGGTTGCGTTGGGCGCACTCGCTAAAAGCGTGCTGCGGCAGGGTGAAGACCAGACTGTCTTCGACGGCGACCATCTCATAGACGGAAACCGGCTCACCCTGCAGCGTGGAATAGCCGAAGGTCAGCCCGGGTTCGCGCCGATCGAGGAGGACGCCATCCTCTCCCAGAACATCTATTGCCCCGGTGCGGATGATGTGGAGAAAAGCATTCTCCTCCCCGAGCCGGACGGGGACATCCCCGCGGCGCAGGTAGATCATGCTCAGCTGTGCAGACAACGCGGTGAGCTCTTCCTCCGGCAGGCGGGAGAAAGGCTCGTGCTGGGCGAGGAAGCTAGTGACCTCGTCTATTTCGACGCTCATGCGCCAACCATACAGTGCTAGGCGCTCAGCGCGGAGGCGATTCGGTCACCAATTTCGGTAGTCTTCGGCTGCGCATCCCCGCGGGAGGAGACGTCGGCAGCAACGGCCTCCTCGATGCGCACAGCGTTGTCCTCGTCGCCGAGGTGGCGCAGTAGCATCGCGGCCGAGAGGATCGCCGCGGTCGGGTCCGCAATCCCTTTGCCCGCAATGTCCGGGGCAGAACCGTGGACAGGCTCGAACATGGAGGGATTCGCACCGGAGGCGTCAATGTTTCCGGAGGCGGCTAAGCCGATGCCACCGGTAACAGCACCGGCCAGGTCAGTCAGGATGTCACCAAAGAGGTTGTCGGTCACGATGACGTCGTAGCGCGCGGGATCGGTGACCATGTAGATGGTTGCGGCATCGATGTGGTTGTAATCCACGGTGACCTCCGGAAACTCCTGTGCCACCTCGTTCACGGTGCGCTGCCACAGCCCGCCGGCATTGACCAAAACGTTGGTCTTGTGCACCAGCGTGACGTGCTTGCGGCGGGACATCGCACGCTGGAAGGCATCGCGCACCACGCGCTCAACGCCGTAGCGGGTGTTTTGGGAAACCTCCGAGGCCACCTCGTGCTCGGTGCCCTCGCGCAGAGTTCCTCCGTTACCGCAGTACAGGCCTTCGGTGCCCTCGCGCACGACGACGAAGTCGATATCGCCCGGGTTCGCCAACGGCGAGGTAGACGTCGGGTACAACTTGGAGGGGCGCAGGTTAACGTGGTGGTCGAGCGCAAAACGCATCTTCAGCAGCAGGCCGCGCTCCAAGACGCCGGGCGGAACCTCACCCGGGGCGCCAATCGCACCGAGCAGGATGGCGTCGTGCTCGCGCAGGGAGGCCAGGTCGGCGTCGGTAAGCAGCTCTCCGTTGCGCAGGTAGCGTCGAGCACCCAGGTCATAGTCGGTCACCTCGATGTCCTCGCGCACCGCGCGCAGAACCTTGAGCGCTTCCGCGGTTACCTCGGGGCCAATGCCGTCGCCGCCAATCACTGCAAGTTTCATTTTGTGGGATTCCTTTCTCACATATTGGATACTTGAGAGAGTACCACCCTCGTGCCCTCCATGAAGCCGAAACCCCCTGAAGAACCATGACTGGCTCTGCAGGGGGCGGTGGACGCCACTCAGGTACGGTGTGGATTAGGCATCCAAATCGAGCTGGTGGCAGGTAGCCCCCAGCGCCGAGTTGATCTCCTCGACGAGCTCCTCTGGTACCTCGCGCTCGACGCGCAGAATGAGCACAGCGTCGGAGGCGTCCTTACCCTGGGTCAAGGCGGCGGCGACAATGTTGATGCCGGCAGAGCCCAGCTTGGTACCTACGGTACCCAGCGCGCCCGGGGCATCCTTGTAGGAGAAGAAGAGGTTGCGGCCGGTAGCGCGCATATCGACGCCGCGGCCGTTGATGCGGATAATCTTCTCCACCCCGTCAATTCCGGTCAGGGCACCGGTCAGCTGCGATACCTTGCCGTTGGGGCCAATCACCCTGACGCGCACCGAAGAGCGGTGGCCCTTCGACTCCACGTTGGTCTTCACGTCCACGGTCACGCCGCGGCTTTCGGCGATCTTCATTGCGTTAACGAAGGTGACAGCCTCCGAGACCACGCCGGAAAACAGTCCGCGAACAGCAGACAGACCAAGAGCCGAGACATCCTCGTTGGCCAGCTCACCGCAGGCCTCGACCTCCACGGCAACCGGTGCAGCATCCAGCAGGTTGCCGGCTACCAGGCCCAGCTTGCGGGTCAGGTCCAACCAGCCGGCGACTTCCTCGCCGACCCGGCCGCCTTCAACGTTGACGGCATCCGCGACGAACTCGCCGGCCAGCGCCTTCAGCACGGAGGCGGCGACATCGGTACCGGCGCGGTCCTGCGCTTCGACCGTGGATGCGCCCAAGTGCGGGGAGACGGTAACTTGCGGAAGCTCAAACAGCGGGGAATCGGTGCAGGGCTCGGAAGCATAGACATCGAAGCCCGCACCGCGGTGGTGGCCAGACTTGATGGAGGCAGCTAGCGCTGCTTCATCGACGAGGCCGCCGCGGGCGGCGTTAATAATGATCTGCCCCTTCTTGGCCTGCGCCAAAAGCTCGGCATCGAACATGCCGGCGGTCTCCGGGGTCTTGGGCAGGTGGATCGTCACAAAGTCAGAGCGGGACATGAGCTCCTCAAGGCTCACCAGCTCCACACCCAGCGCTGCCGCACGGGCCGGGTTGGCATAAGGATCGTGCGCGATGATGGTGGTCTCAAAGGCCGCCAGGCGCTGGGCAAAGAGCTGGCCGATGTGGCCGAAGCCCACGATGCCGATGGTCTTGCCATAGATCTCGACGCCTTTGAAGGACGAGCGCTTCCACTCGCCTTGGCGAAGAGACTGATCCGCCGCCGGCACCTGGCGCGCGGTGGCCAGGAGCAGGGCGATGGCCTGCTCGCAGGCGGAGTGGATGTTGGAGGTCGGCGCGTTGACGACCATGACCCCGCGCTCAGTGGCGGCTGGGATGTCAACGTTGTCCAAGCCAACGCCGGCACGGCCGACGATCTTCAGGTTCTCTGCGGCGGCCAAAACCTCCGCGTCCACAGTCGTGGCGGAGCGGACGAGGAGAGCATCGGCCTCAGGCACTGCGGCGAGAAGTTCCTCGCGGTTTGGGCCATCAACCCAGCGAACCTCAACGGTGTCACCGAGGGCATCAACAGTGGATTCGGCAAGCTTATCGGCGATAAGTACGACCGGCTTCGACATAACTTCCTTTACTAGTCAGAATTGGAGATGCCGAGAAGTGTAGTTTATTCTTTCCAGCCCTGAGTGATTTTATGCGTGAATTCTGTCACTGAACCGAATTCCGGTCCGAGGGCCACGATAGGCCCTTCCGACAGCCCTGCCGTTATCGCCGCGCCGGCCTTCGTCGCCGACGGATCTGGATCGGTCATGACGAAGACCGTGCCACCGTAGGCAGTGGCGTTGACCACGTTGGCGAGGGGACTTTCCGCGGTCGCCACAATCACCGGCGCCATTTGTGCGTCGCGGCGCGCCTGGGCCGGAATGGCCGGCATCTTTTCCTTCGTTATGTGCTGCGGCAGGGGCTCCCAGGCGGCCTTGAGCTCCGTCTTCGTAGAGGAATCCAAGCGTGCAATGTTGTCAACCATGCGCTCACGGCTCATGACCACCTTCGACGTGAAACGAAAAGCGGTGTACTCCCCCAGCGCCTTGGTGTTTCCTGGGTCGTGGATAACTTCAAGTTGCCCGTTCTGGCTGGCCCACGGAACGTTACCGATAACGAGGAGCTGGTCTACGTCGAGATCGGCGAGCAGCTGTGAAATCTTCGGGCGAATCGACGCATCATACGTCACCATGGGCACGCGCTGGGACACGCTCAACGTCGCCGCGCGCAGGGCCGCGGCATCCGTCTCTTCGGCGAGGATCAGCGTATTGCTCTCCTTGAAGAACAAGCGCGCAGAGTCAATGCCCCAGCGGTCCCCCACCACGGTGACCTCGTTGGCGAATTGGGGGTCGATAAGCCGCAAGCGGTTCTCCTCGCTCGCGCGGGCCAGGTCGATGTCCGCTTCGGGGAGGGCGGTGATGTCCTGCGTGAGGATCGGCTCGCCCCGCCCCAGCGAGGAACAGCCTGCAGCGCCCAGGCCCGTCACGACTAGCAGCAGCGCTACAGGCACGACCTGTAGCGCACGTGGAGAAGGAACCTTAACGCGCAAAGGCCTGCGGGCCCTCCTCGCCGCCGGAAAGGTTCGCCTCATCCACGTCGCGCACCACCTGCTTGTTGAGTGCATATTCGACGATGCCGACAAAGCGCTCGCGGCGGTCGGCGAAGAACTGGTGCGCGGTCTTCGCAGTCAGCAACTCCGGATCTAAGTCGTGGGAGGCCAACACACTATCGAATTCGGCATCCTCCATGATCGACTTTGACTGCACGCGCGGCAGGTAGCGCTCGGGCGAATGCCCGTCCAGGACCACCTCGGTGCGCTTGCCCATCGGCGTGCGGTTGAGCACGGAGTTCGCCAGCACGCCGCTGATACCGTGGCGCTCGCACCAGCGAAGCGGGAAGACCGGGAAGAATCCCGGCTGCAGCTCCTCGAAGCTATGGCGGTTGAAGGCGCGCCCCGTCCGCCAATCCTTGGCGCCGCGTGCCATGAGCAGAGCGTAGAGGCCGTGCCATACGCCGTCGTTCTCCCCCACGGACAGCAAGCGGGACTCGCGGAAGGAAGCATCGCGCACCGTCTTCGGAACGTCCTCGGTATCGCCGGCAACCCAGCTGGTCACCTCGTCGACATCACGGGCAGCGCGCAGCTTGACGGCCGAGGAGCCGTAAAGCTCACCGAAGACACCGCTCCAGAACCACTGGTTGAGGCGGTCCCAGGATTCCTGGCTGGAAAGCACGCCCTTCTTCTCAGCCAGACGTGCCAGGATGACCGCCAGAGGGATAATCTGCTCGGAATAGGGAACCTGCTCCAGGGACAGGATGCAGCGCTCAGCCAAGAACTCGGCGACCTCGCGGAAGGTAATCACGAGGGTCTCCGCGGCCTTGCGGTATTCGGCGAGTGAGAGCTGCAGGATGTCTTCGCGCTGGCCGCCAGCGTTGCCCTTCTCCCCCGACACCAACAAAGACACGGCCGAGAGGAACTCGTTGCGGCCAATGCCGTCGAGCGCCGGGAAGGAACGCAGCTGCTTCTCGACGGCCGCCCAATCCTCCGCCAAGTGGAAGTCCGGGTCTTCGGAGGCAAAGACAGCCGTGAGCAGATCGAAGACATCCATCTGCAGACCAGCGGAATTTACCTGCGCAAAGATCGAGCCGATACCGGCGCTTGCCGTCTCCCGGGAGAGGCGGATCATCGGCACGGTGTACCCGGACAGCGGGCGCAGGATGCGGTTGTTGAAGGCGGCAACCACATCACGGGTGGCACCATCGTTGGCGGCTGCGAGCTCGAAGAGCATGCTGGTGCCTTCCTCGCTCAGCAGGGCTGAGACCGGGATGCAGCACTCTTCGATTGCGGCTTCGCGGTTGTTCAAGGAGCCCTC
This sequence comes from Corynebacterium sp. c25Ua_47, assembly GCF_039907205.1. Classification (NCBI taxonomy): domain Bacteria; kingdom Bacillati; phylum Actinomycetota; class Actinomycetes; order Mycobacteriales; family Corynebacteriaceae; genus Corynebacterium; species Corynebacterium sp. c25Ua_47. Next base: position 227,714 of record NZ_JASBOH010000002.1, read on the forward strand.
GATATCCGGCGCGAAGTGGGATCGCAGCTCGCCATGCTGGTTGACGGCGAAGACGGCCTCGTCCGGCATGATGTCCTCCGAGGTCGCTATGCGCAGGTCCACGTAGTACTTGCGGGAGACCTTCTTGGAACGAAAATCAGTGGTATCGACGAAGCCCTCGCCGCGGAAGCAGTGATACAAGGTGGTAAGGCGCTGCTGCCCATCGAGCAAGAGCAAGCCCGGGTTCACCCCGGTATCCGGGGCACCAGCCAATGGGCGGGGGCGAAAGCGCATAGTTTCGTTGCGGGTATCCAAGGCCATTAATGCGCCGAGCGGGTAGCCGCGCAAGACGGTGACGATCAGCGATCTAATGCGGTCCTCATCCCAGGAATAAGAGCGCTGGAAGTCAGGCAGCTGAATATCACCGCGATCGATGCGAGCGAAAAGGTCATTAAGGTCATAGCTTGGCGTAGAGAAACCCATGACCTCGAGCCTACCGCCAAATGTGGGAACGTGCCCGTTTGTGCGCGAACATCACATTGCGGGCACCAAGCCCCGGGTAATGAAAAATCCCGCCAGCCGGTGGCCAGCGGGATTACTCAGATCCAGTGCGATTTATGCCGTTGCATCCAGTGGGTTTTTGACCCAGCTCATGAGATCGCGCAGCTTCTCACCAGTCTTCTCGATCTCGTGATCGTTGTAGCTGGCGCGCAGCTCCTCGAGCTCTTTGTTGCCGCCCTCAACGTTGGCGATCAGGCGCTTGGTGAAGGTTCCGTCCTGAATGTCGGACAGGATGTCCTTCATGCGCTGCTTGGTGCCAGCGTCGATGACGCGAGGACCAGAGATGTAGCCACCGAACTCTGCGGTATCGGAGACCGAGTAGTTCATGTTCTTGATGCCACCCTCGAACATGAGGTCAACGATGAGCTTCAGCTCGTGCAGGCACTCGAAGTAGGCCATCTCCGGCTCGTAACCGGCTTCCACCAGCACCTCGAAACCGACCTTCACGAGCTCCTCGGTACCACCGCACAGAACGGCCTGCTCACCGAAGAGGTCGGTGACGGTCTCGGCTTCGAAGGTGGTCGGGATAACGCCGGCGCGGGCGCCGCCGATGGCCGCGGCATAAGACAGGGTCAGCTCGCGGCCCTCGCCCTTCGGATCCTGCTGGGTCGCGATCAGGCAGGGCACGCCCTTGCCGTCGACGAACTGGCGGCGGACCAGGTGGCCCGGGCCCTTCGGCGCAACCATACCGATGGTGATGTTCTCCGCCGGCTTGATCAGTTCGAAGTGAATGTTGAGGCCGTGGCCGAAGAACAGAGCATTGCCGTCCTCCAGGTTTGGCTCAATGTCCTCGGCGAAGATGGTCGCCTGGGACGTATCCGGGGCTAGCAGCATGATGACGTCAGCCCACTTGGACGCCTCAGCGTTGCTCAGGACCTTAAAGCCAGCCTCTTCCGCCTTCTCGCGGGACTTGGAACCCTCGCGCAGGCCGATCGCCACCTCAACGCCAGAGTCACGCAGGTTCATTGCGTGGGCGTGGCCCTGGGAGCCATAGCCAATGATGGCGACCTTGCGGCCCTGGATGATGGACAGGTCGGCATCGGAATCGTACAGAGTCTCAATAGCCATGTTGTTGTTCCTTCTCTCTGTGGTTCGTTGTCACTACTCAGTGAATAGTGACGTGGTCTACTGAATTTGTATCACATTTTGGGACAAGATGCCCACAATGTGAGATTATTTATTTGCTCGGTGCCATCGCCTTCGGGCCACGCCCCAGCGCGACGTTTCCGGACTGCACCAGCTCACGGATACCGAAGGGCTCGAGGACGTCGAGAAGCGCCTGCAGCTTGCCCGGCGTACCGGTGGCCTCCACCACCACGGACTCCGGCGATACGTCCACGATGCGGGCGCGGAAGATGTTCACCGCGTCGACCACCTGGGGGCGGTTCGAGTTATCCGCGGCCACCTTGACCAGCATGATGGCGCGGGCAATGGTGTTTTCTTCCTCCAGCTCCACCACCTTGAGCACCGGAACAATCTTGTTGAGCTGCTTCGTCACCTGCTCGATGACAACCTCGGAGGCGTCCACAACGATGGTCAGGCGGTTGATCCCCTCGGTTTCGGTCCGCGCGGAGACCAGCGAGATGAGGTTGTAGCCGCGGCGGGTAAACATACCGGTCACGCGGGAGATGATGCCCTCAATGTCCTGGACCCGCACGGACAGGATGTGTCGGGTGATGTCGTCTTTAGCCATTGTTCTTAGGCCTCCTCGAGGGATTCGTGAATGTCGGCCGGATCCTCGGCCGCGGACTCGTTTTCATCAAACAGCGGGCGCAGGCCCAGGGCGTACTGAATTTCCTCATTGGAGGCGCCGCCACCAATCATCGGCCACACCTGGGCATCCTGGCCCACGATGAAATCAATGACCACCGGGCGGTCATTGATTGAGCGCGCGCGCTCAATCGCGGGGCCAATCTCTTCTGCCGTGGTGACGCGAATGGACTCGCACCCCAGGGCCTCGCTGAGCTTGACGAAGTCCGGGACGTACTCATCGTGCTCACGCAGCTTGGTATGGGAGTACTTGTTCTCATAGAAGAGCGTCTGCCACTGGCGCACCATGCCCAGGTTTCCGTTATTAATGACAGCCACCTTGATGGGGAATCCCTCCACCGCGGCGGTGGTGAGCTCTTGGTTGGTCATCTGGAAGCAGCCATCGCCGTCAATCGCCCAAACCTCACGCTCCGGGCATGCGGCCTTAGCGCCCAGCGCTGCGGGTACGGCGTAGCCCATCGTGCCGGCACCGCCGGAGTTGATCCAGCTGCGCGGGTGCTCGAAGTCGAGGAACTGTGCCGACCACATCTGGTGCTGGCCGACGCCCGCGCAGTAGATAGCCTCCGGCCCCACAATGGAGCTGAGCTTCTGGATAACCTCCTGCGGATTGAGCAGCCCGTCCGACGTCGGCTCGAAACCGCGCGGGTAGCGGCGCTGCAAATCTCCCAGGTACTCCATCCAGTCACCGAGGTTCGGAGCGTCCAACTCCGCGTCGTTGGCATAAGCCTTGGTCAGACGAAGGAGCACCTCGCGCGCATCACCCACGATGGGAACGGCAACCTCACGGATCTTGCCAATCTCGGCCGGGTCGATGTCGGCGTGGATGACCTCAGCGTGCGGAGCAAAGGTATCGGTATCACCGGTCACGCGGTCATCGAAGCGCGCGCCCACGGCGATAATAAGATCCGCGCGCTGCAGCGCCGCCACCGCCGGCACCGTGCCGTGCATGCCGGGCATGCCCATGTGCTGCGGGTGGTTATCCGGGAAGGCGCCGAGCGCCATGAGGGTGGTCACCACCGGGATGCCGGTCAGCTCAGCAAACTCGCGCAGCTCGCGGGAAGCCTCCGCCTTAATGACGCCGCCGCCAACGTAGAGCACCGGGCGCTCCGCGCGGGCAATTCGCTGAACAGCCTGCGTGATCTGGCGCGGGTGCGGGGTCGTGGTGGGCTTATACCCCGGCAGGTCCGGCATGACTGGGCCGGAGTACTCCATCAGGGCGTTCTGGACATCCTTCGGGATATCCACGAGGACCGGGCCCGGCCGTCCGGTGGACGCCAGGTGGAACGCGGCAGCAATAGCCCCCGGGATGTCCTCTGCCTTGGTGACGATGAAGTTGTGCTTCGTAATCGGCATGGTCACACCGCGGATATCGGCCTCCTGGAAGGCGTCGGTGCCCAGCAAGGAGCTGCCCACCTGACCGGTGATGGCCACGACCGGCACGGAGTCCAGGTTGGCGTCCGCCAGCGGGGTCACCAGGTTGGTAGCACCCGGACCGGAGGTGGCAATCATGACGCCTACCTTTCCGGATGCCTGGGCATAACCTTCGGCGGCGTGGCCGGCCCCCTGCTCGTGGCGGGTGAGCACGTGGCGCAGCTTCGTGGATTCAAAGAGGGCGTCGTACAGCGGAAGCACGGCGCCGCCCGGAATGCCGAAGACAAGCTCGGTGCCCAAATCTTCGAGGGTACGGACAATGGCGTGTGCGCCCGTGATGCGCTCGGGCGCCCGCTGTGGCGGAGTGGAAGCTGTCACGGTTGTTGTGCTCCTTCAGTGGGGATGGATATCGGAGAGATCATCCAACTAATAACGCCCCCGCTGTCCTTCCTGGGTGTGAAGGTAACGGGGGCGCTTGCTGGTCGACGTCACTAGTGGACTCGCTACGGCTCGCGCCGCCCGGGTACTACTACGAGGTGAAGTCGAATAATGATCATGGGCTAAACTGTACACTGATAGAAACGCCACCGCAGGCATTTACCCCCATTTTTGGGATCTTTTTCTCATTTTGCGAGATTGCACAGGTGGGGCGGTTCGCCACCGCGCCACGCTGTCAATTACGATGACCCACTATGACGTCCTCACACCCGCAGAACGCATCTTCTCGCGCCGAACACCCCACGGCCGAAACGTTCAAGCCCACCCGCGAACACCTCCTCGGCATTGGCATCCTCGCCGCCATCGCTTTTCTCAGCATTGGCTGGGCCCCGAAATACCTCTTCTGGATCCTCATCTTCCCGGTGTTGGCCATCTGGTGGGTCCTGCGTGCCCGCACCACCGTGGACGCGAAAGGCATCCACATCACTTATGGCTTCCGCGGCCCCAAGGACATCGCGTGGAAGGACTTTAAAGGCATCGGATTCCAGCGCTCGAAGGCCTACGCTCGCACCACCAGCGGCGACAACCTCAACCTGCCGGGCGTGACTTTTAACTCTCTCCCCCGCCTTGCCGCCGCTTCCAACGGCCGCATCCCCGACGCCCTGACCGCTGGCCGCGAAGCCGCCGATGACAAGGTCGTCATCGTCCACCGCGATGGCCAACAAATCCTCCTTACCAAGGAGGAATACGCCGAGTACCTCAAGAAACACCCCGAACTGAAGGATTAACCGTGTACCCTCTCCGCTCTAAAGTCACCACCGTTGGCCGCCAGGCATCCGGTGCACGCGCACTGTGGCGCGCTACCGGCTCCAAGGAGAGCGACTTTGGCAAGCCGATCGTTGCCATCGCCAACTCCTTTACCCAGTTCGTTCCCGGCCACGTCCATCTCAAGAACGTCGGCGACATCGTGGCCGACGCCGTGCGCGAAGCCGGCGGCGTGCCCAAGGAATTCAACACCATCGCTGTTGACGATGGCATTGCCATGGGCCATAGCGGCATGCTCTACTCCCTGCCCTCGCGGGAGATCATCTCCGATTCCATCGAGTACATGGTCAACGCGCACACTGCCGACGCCTTGGTGTGCATCTCCAATTGCGACAAGATCACCCCGGGCATGTTGAATGCCGCGCTGCGTCTCAACATCCCTACCATCTTCGTGTCTGGCGGCCCGATGGAAGCCGGCAAGGCCGTCGTCGTCGACGGTGTGGCGCACGCGCCGACGGATCTGATTACGGCCATCACGGCGTCGGCCAGCGATGCCGTCTCCGATGAGGGCCTGGCTCAGGTGGAGGAATCCGCCTGCCCCACCTGTGGTTCCTGCTCCGGCATGTTCACCGCCAACTCCATGAACTGCCTCACCGAGGCGCTCGGTTTGGCCCTTCCAGGCAATGGCACCACGCTGGCTACCCACAGCGCCCGCCGCGATCTCTTCGAGCAGGCCGGCCGCACCATCGTGGACCTGTGCCGACGCTACTACGGCGACGAAGACGACGCCGTCCTTCCGCGCTCTATCGCCACCAAGGAAGCCTTCAGCAATGCCATGGCTTTGGACATGGCTATGGGTGGTTCCACCAACACCATCCTCCACACGCTGGCCGCCGCGCAGGAGGGCGAGGTGGACTTCACCCTCGAGGACATCAACGAGATCTCCTACCGCGTACCCTGCCTGTCCAAGGTGGCACCCAACGGCACCTACCACATCGAGGACGTGCACCGCGCCGGCGGTATCCCCGCCATCTTGGGCGAGCTGCGCCGCGCCGGCCACTTGAACCTCAAGGTCCACACCGCGCTTTACGACAACGCCGAGGAGTGGCTGGACGATTGGGATATCCGCGGCGGCAAGGCCACAGAGGCCGCCCTCGAGCTTTTCCATGCCGCGCCTGGCGGTGTGCGCACCACCGAGCCATTCAGCCAGTCCAACCGCTGGGATGAGCTCGACACCGACGCGGCCAATGGCTGCATCCACGACGCCGAGCATGCCTTCTCCTCCGACGGCGGCCTGGTTGTCCTGCGCGGAAACCTCGCCCCCAACGGGGCCATCGTCAAGGCCGCCGGCGTGGAGGAAGAGCTGTGGACCTTCACTGGCCCGGCCCGCGTGGTGGAGTCCCAGGAGGAGGCCGTCTCCATCATCCTCAAGAAGGAAGTCCAGCCCGGCGATGTCATCGTCATCCGCTACGAGGGCCCCGCGGGCGGCCCCGGCATGCAGGAGATGCTGCACCCGACCTCCTTCCTCAAGGGCTCCGGTTTGGGCAAGGCCTGCGCCTTGATTACGGATGGTCGCTTCTCCGGTGGTACCTCCGGCCTGTCCATCGGCCACATTTCCCCCGAGGCTGCCCACGGCGGTCTCATCGGCCTGGTGGAAAACGGTGACCCCATCACCATCAACATCCGCGAGCGCCAGCTCACCCTCGACGTCGACGAGGACGTTCTCGAACGCCGCCGCGCCATCGAGGAGCAGCGTGAGAAGCCCTGGACGCCGAAGGACCGCAACCGCCCGGTCACCAAGGCCCTGCGCGCCTATGCCAACATGGCCACGTCCGCTGACCGTGGTGCGGTGCGCGTGGTGGATGGTTACGTCAATTAGAGTATGGGGCGATGAAATTCGCCACTAACGCCGCAAGGCGCACACTCCTGACCGCCGCCGGGCTTATCGTGGGCCTGGTAGGCGTCATCCGTCACATCCTCCACACGGACTTCCCAGTGGACATGATCATTTACCGCGAGGGCGTGCGCGCCTTCATGGAGGGGCGCTCGGTCTATTCGGAGCCGATGTACGCCGGGGATTTGACGCTCCCCTTCATCTATCCACCCTTCGGCGCGCTCGTCATGGTGCCGCTGACTGCCTTTGAGTGGATGAGTGACTCCCTGGCAGGCGATATCATGATCGTCCTCTCGGACGCCCTAGTCTTCGCTTGCCTCTACGCTATCTTCCGCGCGCTAAAGGTACCGAACCTGTGGCCCACCGTGGCGATCGCGTGGGCCGCGGCCATGTTCTTTGAGCCCATCCGCCTCAACAACGGCTTTGCGCAAATCAACATTGTCATCATGGCGCTGGTCATCTTCGATCTGGTTCCCCGCAAGCGGAAGCTTCCACAAGGCTGGCTGATAGGTCTCGCGGCGGCCATCAAAATTACCCCGTTGGCCATGCTGCTGTATTTCCTGTTGCGCCGCGAATGGAAGCCAATTCTCACCGCCTTCGTCTCCGCTGTCTTGGCCACCTTGCTGGCCGCCGCCTACCGTTGGGAGGCTTTCGTTGAATTCTTCACCTCGAAGCTTCTCGATATGGGCAAGGGCGCGGACTTCGGCGTGGCCACGGACTATCAATCCAACTCTTCGCTCAAGGGCGTTATCCAGCGCCTCTTTACCTCCCAGGAGGCCATGGACAACCACGGCACGCTTATTAATGTGCTATGGCTGGTCGCGGCGCTCGTGATCATCGGTGTTGGCTCGGCACTCATCCTGGCGCAAATGCGGCGAAGCCTGCTTGTCGATGCCCACCTCACCACCGCCACCATCATGCTGCTCATCTCGCCTGTTTCGTGGTCGCACCACTGGGTGTGGCTGTCGCTCATCGTGCCGGTTCTGGTCTACCGCGCCTGGTCCTGGCGCAATTCCACCTGGGTCGCCGGCAGCCTGCTGGCTGTACTCGCCGCTTGGGTGGGCATGCTGCTGACCGTTCCGCCGAAGTGGTGGTTTGGTGACAGCATCGATGTCCACGCGATGCCGCTGTACCAGAAGTTCTTGGTCGATGACTTCGTGTGGCTGGCACTACTCAGCTGGATTCTCTACGCCATCTGCCTCAAGGCTCGAGGCACTCAATCCGACAAGCCACATACTGAGCTCGCTGCGGCCCAAACCAACTAAGCCCCGAAACGCAAAACTGCCTGTTCTGACAAAGTTGTTCGCCGCGCCTGCGGCGGGCTCAGGTGGTGAATGCATCTATACAGCTAGGAGGTTGTGTAGATGTTAGGCGATAGAAAGCTACGTGAGCGGTATGTGCAGGCGTATCTGCATGATGCGCGTCCGATGTCGGTGATCCTCAAGGAGTTGGGGGGCTCGAAGGCTACGGCGAAGGTGTGGCGCCAGGCTGAGGGCCTTAGCCGTGGCAAGCGCCGTCGGAGCCTGAATGAGGATAAGTACAAAGATCAATACCAAAAGATCATTGCTATTGTAGAAAGCGGTCGGTCTGCGCATAGTGCACTGAAAGAGACAGGTTTCCCACAGACCGCTTACCGATACCTTGCGCAAGACGGTATCGAACTCGCCAATACCAGTCGCGGTGGAGCCATACAACACGAGCGGGATCGCATTGCCCAAGCTTTGAAACTTGTGGATGCTGGCAAAAGCTATAAACAGGCCGGCCAGGTTGTTGATCGCTGCACTGCCACGGTGAAAACGTGGCACCATAATCGCATGTATGGGCGTTGGGTACTCAATGATCATCCCACTGAATCCGAATCGAAGGTAGGACGCGGAAAGCGTCTTATCCGCCATGACCGAATAGCGATAGCCTATCTGCTTGATCAGGGTCTTACTCACCGTGAGATTGCAGCCCACCTTGGCCGGAATCAGTCGACGATTAGCAGGGAAATCGCCCGTGGGATGACTGAGCATGGCTACGATGCCCTCGTGGCGCAAAAGCGGGCTGTAGACCGTTTAGCCAGGCCTAAACCCCGTAAACTCGATACCAACCCGCAGTTGCGGGCCTTTGTCATCGAGGAGTTGAACACGAAGTGGTCACCTTCCCCTTGGCTGCTGAGCCCTGCCCCCCCTAGGAACAAAACTCGGGGCACTTCAATCTACGAGCGTTACTAGTAGTACTTCGTTACTTCTGTGTGGAGCTGTGATCGATAAATTGGCAGGGGATATACACCTAATTAGGGGTGATTTTACAACTGTTAGTTTCCTAATAGGAATTATCTGTTACTCTGGGTAAGGAGCACCTAATATGCGTGTTTCCCTCGTCACGGATAATCGTTTTCACGAAATTTACAGGATTTCTTATGCGCAATCGCGCCACAAGATTCATCATGACTTTATCTACAGCAGCAGTTCTCGCATTTGGTTTAATCATTCCACCAAGTGCTGCTGCCCAAAACCTGGGGAATCTTACCCCCTTGCCCGCATCAACAATTGACTTAGACGCTGAAATTCGCGTAGACACCAGTGATGTCACAGATGAGGACATCATGAATGTTCAAGACGAGATCAAGGTGATGAACGAGTCCGCCGACCCGTACGGTTACTTCGCATCCCTGTCAGCTAATGAACAACGCGCAATCATTGCTGCAGTTGAACGTGCCAGGGTCACTGACATCAATCCTCAGGTAGCGCCTTTTGCGACCACCCAGTCGGACCCCTACCGGATATATATCCAGGGCCTTGAAATGCTGTCCTGCATCGCGCTGGTCGATGTAGTATCATGCGGCATCGCCAATCAGGCAGCCACAACCGCGAGTACGGAAGCGCAGAACCGGTTTCCTGGCGCCACATCACTCCGCAATGGAAAGGGCGATGCTTTTCGGCACTGCTCGTGGAATGCCCTGATGACGATGAGAATCGGTGCAGATGCAGCTGAACGCATTGCTACTAACCACGAAACTGTCGCTCAAGGGCCAGCGGATCAGACCCGCATGGACCTGTATAACAATGCCCAAGGTCGATTTCTTGGATCTGCTTTCGCAAGTAGTGGCGACGAAGCTGCTGCTCTGAACCAGTGCGCCCTCTGGGCAAGGATTGGACTGCTATCTACACTTTCCTAGGATAGGCACGAGAAGGAGGTTATGTTAATGAGACGCATGATGGCACGGATAGGGTTCACTAGTATTGTCTCCCTATCACTCTCCTCTTGTAGTTTTAATGACCCATTGGCTTCTCATCTCGCGTCCCTAGAACGATCGGGAAATGCAATCCCCGTTACTGAGTCCATCACACTGGAGGAACTCTACGGACCAGAGTGGACTGAGTTTTCGCTCGTGTGCCCATACACTCCGTATCAAACAGTCAAAGAAACACTTGTGGTTGATGATCCCCCTGTTCCAGAACACGGCTTCACCGAAGAGGCAAACTTCCTCTTTCTTAGAGGAAAGGGCGACAGCGAACAATGGGTGAGGTTCTCTCGACAGGCTCTCGATCTGTGTTCTCCATCAAGTCCGCCTTCTTTAATCATGGAGTCAACGACAGTTGCTCTCAGTTTTTCTCTGGATAATCCGGGTAGTGCTTGGACTCTAACCGGCTTGAACAAGTAGTCGTATGGGCTCGCTGCTTGATGTGCATGATTCCGCCACGACTGTCGATAAGTTAATCGAGATGTTTACCGGAAAAATACGCAACAACACCAAAACACTGACCTGGGACCAAGGTGTGGAACTAGCCCAAGTAGACAGGCTGAGCATCGAACGTGGGCTCGCAGTCTACTTCTGCGATCCACACTCACCCTGGCAGCGTCCTACCAACGAAAACACCAACGGGCTAGTCCGAGACTTCCTACCCAAAGGAAGCGACTTTAGTACCCTGACGCTTCAAAAGGCGTTCAACACATTCAAGACCTACTCAACGGGCGCCCCAGAGAAGTCCTCAACTGGTACACACCAGAAGAGAGAATCCAAGAACTATTCAAGTGATGCATCCACCACTTGAAACCGCCTGCGGCGGGCGGGAAAACTTTGGCAACAAGGGCACCTCAGCGAGGCCGTACTATGCACCCAACTCAACCCTCAGCTAATTCCTTGAGTGCTGCCAAGTGGCCGTCGAAGGCAATCTTGCCTTGCTCAGTCAATGCGACCCACACCGAGTCCTTCGCACGGCTGGTGCCGTACTCGCGGAAGCGAGTCACGTAGCCGGCTTTTTCCAGAGCTCCGAGCTGCTTGGACAGGGAGGCATCGGAAAGCTCCGTGCGAGCGCGCAACATGGCGAACTTCATCTCTCGGTTTACCTCCCCGCCCTGCGTGGCTCCGAAGGCATTAAGTGTGGCGCAAATCTTAAAGCGATTGAGCGGGTGGATTACCGGGTCAAGTTCACTCATCGCGGCCTCCGATCCAGCGCACCAGTATGTAGTGTCCACAAGACCGCCAAGGCGCACAGCACACTTGCAATGCATGAGGGAATAACGTGTCCTTCGACGAAGGGATTGAAGAGCGACGGCAGAATCATAAATCCCAATCCTGCGTAGAAGCGCCAGGTCACGCTCCGGGAGGCGTGCGGATCAACCTTCTGGCGCATCGAATCCCTCACCCCCGTGCGGTAAAAGAAGGCAAGGCTCACCAATAACCCGAGCACAAGAAGAAGTCCGCCGACGAGGACGAGCGGATGGACGTCAACTTTGATCCACATGTAAGCAAACCACGCACCGTACGCCGCCGCTGCGAGCAGGCTCAGCCAGACGGGTGGCCGTTTGGCCGCGGCCAACCGTTGTTGCTCCTCAAATGCGAGTGCGTCCAGAACATTCTGATTCGGCAAAACTAAAGCTCCCCTCCTGCGGCACCAAAGTCATTGTTTTCCACTACAGAAAACAACTTACTTTACATAATGGAAAACAACAACGGCTACCCCATAACTGCAGGCAGGGAGCTTGAAAGCCGGGCTGGTAGGCCTAGTTCAGCGGGTTAACCCCAGCGCCGAACCACCAGATGGCGACCAGTGCGGCCACGCCGATGACGACGAAAATCCAGGACGTCGCCAGCGGGCGGCGGGTCCAGGAGCGGTTGAAGTCCAGGGAGATGAATCCAGGGCCAGTGAACTGCAGGGCCACCGCGATCACGAAGAGGACGAGACCCAACCAGACGTTCTCGTTCCACGCGAAGACGTCTAAGCCTGCCTCGGAGGCGTTGAGGCCATGGATGGCGGAGAAGCCCGTGACGATAAGTCCGAACATAGCCGCGAGCGGGGTGACTAGTCCAAGCAGGAGGAAAGCACCGGCGATAAGCTGAACAGTCGGCACGCCGATGGCGAGTGCAGCTGCCATGGTGTATTCACCGAACTCGTTCTCCAGACCAGCCAGGCCCTCGTTGCCACCGAGCTTAAAGAAGGTCGAAGCACCCGCCACGAGCAAGTAGACACTCAGCGCTAGGCGCACGAAAAGCAGGCCAAAATCGATGGTTCCGCGGCGCGCTGGTTCCGGCTTCTCCTCCACTGCTGCAGTTTCAGAGTCGACGGCGGGGTCAGCGACAGCAACCGTGCTGGGAACTTCCTCGTAGTTCTCTGTTGCTGCTGGTTCGGTTTGGGTTTCCGAGGCTGCGGTTGCCGATACCGGCATAGCCGTTGTCTGCTCATCAGGCTCAGCCATTGCCTCCGCACGCGGGAATGCGGTGGTCTCGGTTTCTGCTGCAGCGCTGTCGAAGGACAGGGAACCGCGGGAAGGGCTTTCAAAGGTTTCGGTCTTAGCCTCCGCGGCAGGCTCAGCTGCAGTCTCAGCCGCTGGCTCTTCTACCTTCTTCGGCTTAATCACCTGCGGCTCGGCGCGGCCGGGGCGCTGGAAGAGGCTGCTCTTTTTGGGCTTCTCAGTCTCTACTTCCTCCGGCGCGCTGGCTTTCGCGGAGTCCGGCCCCGTGTAGGTGGGGATATCGTCATCAAAGTTGGTGGCTTTATCAGGAGTTTTATCGCTCATGCCTCCAACTTAAGGCAGCACTGTGCCTTTATGGCGCATCTTTATCGGCGCGGCGCGAAGCTAAAACCGCACGGCCTGCGTCTAAGACATCCGCCGTGAGGTCCGCGAGCAACTCCGACTCCAACCGCCAGCGTTGCCAGTAGAGGTCGATGTCGAGCGGGAAGTCGTCGAGAAGCACCAGCTCTCCGGTCTCCAGCAAAGGCTGTGCCTGCAGGCGCGGCACTAAGCCCCATCCCAGGCCGTAGCGCACTGCTTCGACATAACTCTCCGAGGAGGGGATCTGGGAAACTCGTGCGCGTAACACGTGGGAGTCGATGAAGCGCTCGCGCATGGCGTCATCCAAGGTGGCGTCGTTCGGCCCGAAGCCCACGATGGGCAGGGTCTCCCAATCCTCGAAGCCCTCCGCCAGAGCGGGCGCGGCGACGGCAAAGTAGCGCATGGTCCCGAGGTATGTAGATTCACAGCCGGAGACCGGGGTTTGCTCGCGCGTGACCGCGCCCAGCACATCACCCCGGCGCAGCATCGCGAGCGTTCGGGCCTCATCCTCGATGCGAATGCGCAGCGCCGCCTCACCGCGCTCGGCGGTGCGCTGGATTACAGGTCTGAACCACGTGGCCAGGGAATCCGAGTTGATCGCGACAGTCAACGGCACGCGGGAGAGGCGCTCGGTGAGCCGCGCATCTGCCTCGGCTTGGACCAGAGCCATGCGCCGCGCGGCTTGGGCGACAATCTCCCCTGCCTCGGTCACGGTGACGGGAGTTCCGCGGCGCAGAAGGATTCGACCAGTCGATACTTCCAGCGCCTTGATGCGCTGACTAACGGCCGAGGGAGTGATTCCCAACACAGCCGCAGCGCCCTCGAAGGAGCCTTCATCGATGATGGCCAGCAGAGTTTCAGTATGGAGCGGGTTCATGAAGCTATTTTAAACCAGCTGTAGAAGATTTAACTGGACTTCATATGCCGTTATACGCACACTAGAAGCCATGTCAGTTTTGCTCGCAGGATTTGCGCTGGGTTTGTCCCTCATCATTGCCATCGGACCGCAGAATGCCTACATCATCAAGATGGGCATTAAACGCGATCATGTCGGGCCTATCCTGTTGGCATGCTTGCTTTCCGACGTCATCCTGATCACCGGCGGCACCGCCGGCGTCGGCGTCCTTGTCGAGCGCTTCCCCACCGCGCTCATCGTGGTCAAGTACTTGGGCGCGGCTTACCTCATCTACTTTGGGTTCACGTGCTTCCGCGATGCGTTTAAGAAGCAACAGGAATCACTGGTCATTGAGGAAACCGAACCAGTGGCGCAGGTCGTTGAAGAGAACTCGGGCAGCTCGGGAGCACCGGGAACCTCCGTGCTCACCAAAATTCGCCCCCGCGTGCGCTCATCGTCCTGGGTCAAGCCGGTCCTCGGCGCGTTGGCGCTCACGTGGCTCAATCCCTTGGCCTACGTCGACGCGCTGGTCATGCTGGGTTCCATTGCCAACCAATATGGCGACCAGCGCTGGGTCTTCGCCGGCGGTGCGATTGTGGCCAGCGCCGTGTGGTTCCCCTCCCTCGGCTTTGGTGCCTACAAGCTCTCCCACGTGCTGGCCAAGCCGACGACGTGGCGCGTAGTCAACATCGTCATCGGCTGCGTCATGCTTGCGCTGACGGCGAAGCTCCTGCTTCTCTAGTTCTTCTTTGATTCTTCAGGGAGCTCTTCGTCTTCGGCGGGGTCTCCCACCGCGCCGGTTTCCTCGACCCAGGCCTTGATTTCTTCGTCGGTGCGATCCTGCTCCACAGCCTCGCGCTCGGTGTAGTAGGAGTGGTCGTTGCGGTTTTCCTCCCACTTTTCCTTGTCGAAGTCGAGCTGTTCATCCGAGTCCAGCTCCTCCACCACATCGGAGACGAGGTCCTCGAAGAGGGCTTCATCGTCCATGTTGGAGTCAGCGATCTGCTGGCCGATTTCATCGTCGTAACGCGCGGCGTCGTACTCTGTGTCGGGGTGCAGCTTGAGGTGCAGCAGGGCGCGGATGCGCTCACGGCGCAGGCCCTCGTCCTTAATCTTGCCCAGGGAGCGCAGCCACCCAATCACCAAGATGGCCACGAGCACAATGCCCATATAGCCCAGGACCGGGTAGACGTACTGCATCAGAGCCTTGAAGCCGGCGAAGGAGACGGCGAAGCCAGCGAGACAGCCGGCGATGAAGATGATGCGGTACTTCGATTCCTTACCAGAAGACAAACGCTTGCCCAGCGCGTAGAACATACCGATGGCCGTGTTGAAGATCATCAGGTAAATGATGATGGCCATGATGACGCCAAGCGTCGGGTGGACGTTATCCACCAAGGTCAGCATCGGGATATCGGAATCGCCGACGTTCTCCGCGTTCATCAGCAGCGAGAAACCGGCGATGGCCATGAGCACCGCGTAGACCGCGCCACCCACGATGCCGCCGACGCCTGCCTCGCGCGGGCTGATGTTATCGCCGCCGATCACCAGGGACATCGATACCGCCAGGATGAGGGCCAGGCCGTTGTAGTTCAGCGCGGAAATGAGCCAGTGCGGGATTGGGGACTCAATCGCCTCAGAAGCGGCAATCGCCGCATCGACGTTGTCCGGCATGTGCAGCAGCGTGTAGGTGCCGGCGAAGAGCACCGCAATGATGATGGTCGGCGTAAGAAGGCCAATGACCTGTGACACCTTATCGACGTCGAACATGCCCGTGATAAGGACAAGCACGAGCATGAGCAGGGAACCCACCCACGCCGGCCAGCCAAACTGCTGCTGCATGTTGGAACCGGCGCCAGCCAGCATGACAAAGCCCACCGCAAAGAGCGTGAGGATCACCGCGACATCCAGAATGCGCGAAATGATCGGGTGAGTAATGTTCCGGAAGACCTGGTTGTGCTCGCTGGCGTGGAAGTAGCTTCCCAGCTGAAGGAACACCGTGCCGGCGAGGGTCATGACCAAGCCGGCTACCAGGATTCCCCACATGCCAGGAATACCAAAGGACGTAAAGTACTGGACAACTTCCTGTCCCGTGGCAAAGCCCGCACCCACGAGCAAGCCAATGAAGGACAAAGCGATGCCCACGACGTTTTTATAAGACACGTTTTCCTATCTGTTTTCTAGTTTCTTCTTTTTATGCTTAGTGGCTAGTGCATAAAAACGCGCCATACTTTGGCACAAGCATGGCGTTACATAGGCTCTACCTTACGCCGACCTGATAGGAAAACATGTGTGCGGCTGTGGAGAGATTGCTCCTACAACCGCTCAAGCATGAGCCGGCTCACCTCTTAGCGCTCGGCAAACGTCGCGGTATCGATGACGAAACGGAATTTCACATCACCCGCGACGACGCGCTCGTAGGCCGCGTCTACCTCATCGACGCCCACCTTTTCGATCACCGCGCCCAGGCCATGCTCGGCGCAGAAGTCCAGCATCTCCTGGGTTTCCGCGATGCCACCAATATTGTTGCCGGTCAGCACCTTGCCGCCGCCGACCAGGCGGTTAAGGCGCAGCGGCAGTGCTTCCGGCGGTAGACCGACCACCGACATAATGCCGCGCGGCTTGAGGAGGCGCAGGTAATCTTCGAGGTCATACTCGGCGGAGATGGTGGACAGGATGAGGTCAAATTCGCCGCGGTGGTTCCTGAAGAAGTCTTCCTCTTCGGTGGTGGCCAGGGTACGGCTCGCCCCCAGCTTCCTGGCCTCCTCTGCCTTGCGCGAGGTGCGCGAGATGACCGTGACATCCGCGCCCTTTGCGGCAGCAATCTGCACGCCCATGTGCCCCAAACCGCCCAAGCCCACGACGGCCACCTTCTGGCCTTCCTTGACATCCCAGCGGGCCAGCGGAGAGTACGTAGTGATGCCAGCGCAGAGCAACGGCGCTGCCACGTCAAAATCAAGGGCCTCCGGGATGCGTAGGACGAAGTCCTGATTCACCACGATCTTTTCCGCATAGCCGCCCTGAGTAATCGTGCCATCGACATCCGTGGAGTTATAGGTTCCTACACCGCCCTTGAGGCAGTTCTGTTCCATTCCGGCTTGGCACTGCTCGCACTCGCCACAGGAATTCACCAGGCAACCCACGCCAACGCGGTCACCCACCTTAAATTTGGTGACCTCCTCCCCCACGGCGGAGACCACGCCGGCGATCTCGTGGCCAACGGTCAGCGGAAAGTGCGCCTCGCCCCACTCGTTGCGGATGGTGTGGATATCCGAGTGGCAGATGCCTGCTGCTTTGATGTCGATGACAACGTCATCGGCGCGCGGGTCACGGCGCTGGATGGTGACGACCTCGAAGGGCTCGTTCGGACCGGTCTTCTGCAGTGCTTTAGTAGAAATAGTCATGGCGACCACGGTACCCCGCAGCCGCCTGACCTTGCCTAATGGAAATCTCTACCGACTAGGAGAGCTTCTTCGCAATCAGCTTATTGACCTGTCCCGGGTCAGCCTTACCCTGGGTGGCCTTCATGACCGCACCCACGATGGCACCGGTGACCTTCTTGTTGCCGGCCTTGTACTTCTCCACGATGTCCGGGTTGGCGGCCAGGGCATCATCGACGGCCTTCTCGATCGCTCCGTCATCGCGCACGACCTCGAGCCCGCGCTTGGCGACGACCTCGTCGACGTCACCCTCACCGGCCAGCACGCCGTCGACCGCCTGGCGAGCCAGCTTGGTGGTCAGCTTGCCTTCCTTGACCAGCTCAACAACGCGAGCGACCTGCGCCGGGGTAATGCCGAGAGTGCTCAGTTCAACGCCAGCCTCATTGGCCTTACCGGTCAGGTAGGACACCCACCAGGAGCGGGCCTCGTCTGGAGTGGTGCCGGCTTCCACGGTTTCGATAATGAGATCGAGAGCGCCAGCGTTGACCAGGTCACGCATCTCCTCGTCCTTGAGGCCCCACTCCTCCTGGATGCGGGCGCGGCGAATCCACGGCATCTCCGGCAGGGTCTGACGGATTTCCTCGACCCACTCGCGGGAGACAATCACCGGCGGCAGGTCCGGGTCGTTGAAGTAACGGTAGTCCTCGGCGGTTTCCTTCGGACGGCCCTTGGAAGTCGAGCCATCCGTTTCCTGGTAATGGCGGGTTTCCTGGACGATCTCGCCACCGTCGACAAGCACCTGCGCCTGGCGCTGCATCTCAAAGCGCACCGCCTGCTCCACCGAGCGCAGGGAGTTGATGTTCTTGGTCTCGGTACGCGTGCCGAATTCCTCCTGGCCCACCGGGCGCAGAGACACATTGGAGTCCACGCGCATTGAGCCTTGATCCATGCGGGCATCGGAAACGCCCAGCGCCGCGACGAGCTCACGCAGAGCAGAGACATAGGCGCGGGCGACCTCGGGGGCGCGCTCGCCAGCACCAATGATCGGCTTGGTCACAATCTCGATTAGCGGGATGCCGGCACGGTTGCAGTCCACCAGCGAGGTCGTTGCGCCGTGAATGCGGCCATCGGCACCACCCAGGTGGGTCAGCTTGCCGGTGTCCTCCTCCATGTGAGCGCGCTCGATCTCTACACGCCACTCAGTGCCGTCGTCGAGGACGACGTCGAGGTAGCCGTCGTAGGCAATCGGCTCATCGTACTGGGAGATCTGGTAGTTCTTCGGCTGGTCTGGGTAGAAGTAGTTCTTGCGGGCGAAACGCGAAGATTCCGCAATCTTGCAGTTCAGCGCCAGGCCGATCTTGATGGCGCCTTCCACACCCTTGGAGTTCACTACCGGCAATGCGCCCGGCAGGCCGAGGGACACCGGGTCCACGTTGGAGTTGGGGGCTGCGTTGAAGTTCGTGGGCGAGGTGGAGAACATCTTGGTCTCCGTATTGAGCTCCACGTGAACTTCCATGCCCATAACGGGTTCGAACTTTTCAAGGACCTCGTCATAGTCCATCAGGTCATACATCGCAGCAGTCATGCGTGCCATCTTAGTATGTCAGCGCGACACCGTGCGCAACCGCCTAACCCAACAAGGTGATGCCGTGCGTAATGAGAATCTTGGCTATCATCGCCGCCGGATACACCATGGCATAGCCCAAGGCGACGCGCTGGTCAGTGTTCGTCCGATTGTTCACGAAAGCGAGCACCGCCGGTTGGGTTTGCGCGCCCGCCATAGCACCCGCGGTCTTCGTGGCACCGACGCGCAGGAAGCGGCGCATGACGAGTGCGAATCCAGTCGCCACCAGCGTCGTGATGATCATGCCGAGCAGGAGAATCTTCCACCAGGCTCCACCCGTAAAGGCACCGGCGATTTCCCCGCCCGCGTTTGTTCCGGCCTGGGCCAAGAAGAGCAGCAGTCCGAGTTCGGAGAGGATTGTGTTGGCCGAGTGCGGCAGTGCGGTGACGGTATTGCCGATGCGCCCGATACGCGCCATGCTCAACGCCACGATGAGGACGCCCGCGGCAGCACCAAGGCTAAAGGAAGAGCCGCCTGGGAGCGGGATTTCGAGGTGGCCCACGAAAACGCCGAGGGCCATGCCGAGGCCCAAAGACACCGGGTTGATATCTGTCAGGCCTTGCGAGGAATCACCAAGAAAAGTGGAAATCTCCCGCAGGGACTTCTTGGAACCGACGACGCGCACGCGGTCGCCGAGCTCCACGATGTGTTCGGGGATAGCGACCTGGTCATTATCGGCGCGACGAACTCGCGAGATGCGCGCACCCCAGCGATCCGCCAGCTGGTTATTGAGCTCCGCGATGGTCAGGCCCGCCAAGCTGTGCTCGGAAATAGTGATGCGGCGAAAGTCCAACTCGTGGCGGTCATCATTGAGGATCTGCGGGGACTCGCGCCCGGCTCGCTCGATGATGTTGTCCAGGTCCTCCGGGGCACCAACGAGCGTGACCACGTCACCGGGGTGCAGCACATCGAAGAATTTCGGCAAGACGATAAGGTTGCTGCCCACGCGGCGCAGGCGTGTTACCTGCACTTCCCCATTGCCAATATCGGCGATCTCCGCGACTGAGATCTCGCGTTGAATCTGCATGTGCTGGCGCGTGACGGGTGACAGGGTGTCGTCGTCATTGCCGGCGTCGCGAAGCACGAGCACCGTCGCACCGAGCATGCCGATGACACCGAAAAGGTAAGCCACCGCGTAGCCCACTGTAGCCGAGCCCGGATCGCCCGTGGCTTCCGACGCCGCCGCCAACGCCGGGGTATTCGTCACCGCACCGGCGAAAGTACCAGCGATGGTGGCATTCGACAGCCCAAAAACATACGTGCCCAGACCCCAGGCAGCAAGGGCGGCAACGACGAAAACCCCGATCATGGAGAGCACCGGCCCCGTGGCCGTCTTCAGCGACTTGAAGAAGGACACACCGGAGTTATTGCCAATGCCGAAGGCAAAAAGCACCAGGCCGAACATGCCCAAAATAGGAGGAACGGAGGCCTCCACCCCGGCAGCTGATGCGGCTGCCGAGAAGGCGATGCCGAGAAAAAGCACGGCTGCCGCGCCCAAGCTGATGCCCCGCGTCTTAATGCCGCCGAGTGCCATGCCGACACCTATGAGCAGAAACACCAAGAGGACCGGCTGCTCAGCCAGATAAGCTAATACGCTTGTCATCGCTACCTTTAGAAACTATGGATGAGCTAACGGTGGTGTTTAGCCAAACAGGGCCTGTGCGTTGGCATAACGCTTGGCCGGAACCACCTTCAGCTTGCCCACTGCGTCCTCGAGAGGCACGAGGTCAATATTCTCGCCATGGAGAGCCACACACATGCCGGACTGGCCGTTGTGCGCAGCACGGGCGGCATGGGTGCCGTAGCGAGTGGCCAGCACGCGGTCATAGGCCGTCGGCGTACCGCCGCGCTGGATGTGACCGAGGACGGTGGTGCGCACGTCGTAACCAGTGCGCTTCTTGATTTCATCACCGATGACCTGGCCAATTCCGTTGAAGGTCTGGTGGCCGAACTGGTCCACACCGCCCTCTTCGAAGTCCATGGTGCCTTCCTTCGGCAGCGCGCCCTCAGCGACGCAAACGATGCCGTACTTCTCACCCATCTGGAAGCGGCGCTCCATGGCCTTGGTGATATCGGCGATATCGAACGGGACCTCAGGGATCACCGTGTAGTGCGCACCGCCGGCCATGCCAGCGTGCAGCGCGATCCAGCCAACGTGGCGGCCCATAACCTCCACGATGAGGATGCGGTCGTGGGATTCAGCGGTGGTGTGGAGGCGGTCGATCGCGTCAGTCGCCACGGATACTGCGGTGTCGAAACCGAAGGTGTAGTCGGTAGCGTTGACGTCATTATCGATGGTCTTTGGCACGCCGACGACCGGGATACCGTTATCGGAGAGCCACTTGGCACCCTTGAGCGTTCCCTCACCGCCGATGGCGATGAGCGCATCGACCTCAGCATCAGCCATGTTGGCCTTGATGGTGTCCAACCCAGCCTTGAATTTATCTGGGTGGAGGCGGCCGGTGCCAAGGATGGTTCCGCCGCGCAGGAGGATGCGGTCGATCTCTGCGTCGTCATAAAGGTCACGGCGGCGGTCTTCCATCAGACCAACCCAGCCGTCCTCGTAGCCGACGACCGTATCGCCGAACTCGTTGGATGCGGTGCGAACGACCGCGCGGATAACAGCATTCAGACCGGGGCAATCACCACCGGATGTCAGTACAGCAAGACGCATGACATCCAATCTACTCGCTTCCCTATAGCCTCGCAGTTTCCGCTACCGCATGCAGGGTGTCGCGGAAAAAGAGCGAAGCCACACACCCCGCCGCTAGCATCGCAACGATGACCACGAGGGAATCCGCGGCCCCCGCCACCTGCATGACCGCTGACACGGCGGCCACTCCAATGACCGAACCCACCTGCCTGGACGTGTTATAGACGCCGGATGCCGCGCCCATGAGATCTGCATCAATATCGCGCATCGTCGTCGCGGCGTTGGAACCCCAGATGAAGGACTGTCCCGCCCCCAGCGCCGCGCAGGGCAGGCACAACCACCAGGCCGACACTTCGGCCTGCATGAGGAACCACAGTGCGAGGAAGGTCGCAATCAGGATGCCGAAGCCCGCGACCGCCAAACGACGTGGGTGCAGCTTATCCGCCAGAATGCCCGCCAAGGGCGACACGCACAAAGAGACCAGCGCCATGGGTGTGACGATGATTCCGGCATCGCGCGCCGACATGTCCTGCTCGACCTGCAGCCACATCATGATTGGAATCATCATCGACGCCGCCATAAAGCCCATGGACACGATGGCTACCGAACCAGCGGAGTAGTTGCGGTCCTTAAACAGCACGAGCGGGACGAGCGCCGCCATCCCCCGGGCCGATTGCAGGCGCACGAAAAAATACATGCCCAGCACACCAGCAAGAAGCAGGACCCAAATCCACCACGGCCAACCCGTCTCTGGGCCCTGTTGCACTGCGAAGACGAAGCACGTTAACGCGATAAACGACGCCCCCACTGAGACGAAGTCAATCTTCCCCGTCGCCGTCGGCAAGGAAGGCACCCACAGGCCAGATAAGACGATTGCGGCGACAACAAAAGGAATATGAATCCAGAAAACAGCTTGCCAGCCAAATGCAGCGACGACGAAGCCACCCAAGAGCGGCCCGGCAAGTGTGGCCAAAGACCCAACCACTCCCCAGACGCCGAGCGCACGGCCGCGCCGCTCCCGGGCAAAGATACGGTTGATGACGGCCATAGTCTGCGGCATTTGAATCGACGCGCCGAAACCTTGCAAGGCTCTTGCTGCAATAAGAAACTCCACCGAGGGCGCTAGCGCGCACAGCAGCGCGCCGATGCCAAAGAGCCCGACGCCCAACTGGAACATTTTCTTCTGGCCGTAGATATCGCCGAGGCGCCCGGTAAACAACAGCGGCACGACCACGGCGAGCAGATAGATGGCGGAGACCCACAGCACCTGGTTGACATCGGCATGGAACCCACGGCGAACGTCGGGAAGCGCGACGGCAATCATCGATTGGTCGAGCAAGGACATGAAAAAGCCCAGTGATAGCGCGGTCATGGCGAGCCACGCTTGCTTCTCCGACGGCGGCGTTCCTCCGAGTTTCATGCAGCGAAGTCTAGCCACCGCACGCTCACGCGGCCTAAACTGAGGCGCATGGGAATGATTGATATCAAGAAACCGCAGGACGTATCGACGGCAGCGACCGTCACGCTGGGACTTATCGGCGGCTGGCTCACCGCCCGGGAGACTGGCATTCGCCCGCTTGGCGGCGTGGTGCTTGCCGCCGCTGGCGTGTGGGCGGGCCGCAGCTGGTGGGCTAAGACGAACCCGGCCACTACCGCTGGCCTTGCGGCTCTGTACACCGGCGCCTTTGGCCTCTCCCACCCGCTGGCTAAGAAGATGGGTTCCTGGCCCGCAGTTCTTGCCGTCACTGCCGCGAGCGCCGGCGCTGCCTACGCGCTTTCCGACGCCAAGTAGATCCCCCTCCCACGCCCCCTTCGCGCTGTCACTGACGGACGGAGGGGGCGTTTTGCGCTCTTGCACAGGCGAAGGATCCAACATTGTGCCATCGAACGTGCTGGCTAACGCATGGTGTCTACCCCCGTTTATAGTAACGACTTGACACGAATTCACCACGAGCTATAGCCATACGGAGTGTGTGGTACTAGAATCATGGTTAGAACACTTCTTCTAACACATGTTTATCTCGGGGGAGATACCCATGACCACTGCCACACGCCCACCAACCTTTTTCTTCTCAACTACTAACCCGAATAACCCACACGCCATAGCCCGCGCGAAAGCACGACGAGCTGCCTATGACACCTGGGTCGGGGCTATGCCCAGCCTGCAGGCTGATATCAACACCACCGCACTATCCCTAGTTGCTGCCTGGTCACTGCCCGAAGGCCACATCAAATCCGGCCTGCGCGCTATCCACCGCCTAGATAGCCTGCCGAAAGTCAAAGCCATACAAGACACCCACTGCCTGCTCGACATCGAGTCCCTCATTGCTATTGATCAGCCCATGTCAGCACTGACAGCCTTGACTGATGAAACCCTGGACTTTATCGACACTCTCCTGGCTGACTTCTTCACCCCTTCTAAGCCGAATCAGGCTTTTCCCACACGCAGTCAAATCAGGCGCAAAGTCCGCGACATCTGCAAAACCCTCGATAACTCCATCGCCTACCAGGACACCCGCCCTAAAAATACGTACCGGTTTTCTTCTAACGGCACCTCAGCCTGGCTGGAACTGCACTGTGATGAAGACACCGGCATTAAACTCGACGCCTTCATCCACCACACCGCCGCTAAGGAAGACATCACTGTCCCGGAGGCAGTCATAAAACTGCTCTCCGGTGAGATTAAGCCTCCAGCTACCGTGGTGTTACACACCTACCAGGCCTGCGACATTGAGGATGCACCAACCTTTATTGAAGGCTTCGGCTGGCGGGCTAAGCCGATGCCGCATGATAAGACCCGGGACTTAACCGGTGACGTCGCCGAAGCAGATGGCTACCAACCAGGAATCATCATGCGCAAACATGTCGAAGGACGCGACGGTACCTGCCGGGTCGGCGGCTGTGGCAAACCAGCTTTCCTTAGCCAGTTGGATCACCGGCATAACTGGGCTGAAGGCGGGCCCACCCACCCGAAGAACCTGGCGTGCTTATGCCAGGGTCATCACAACATGAAAACCGATGGCAGCCTCAAATACCTGCTCGACCCCTACAGCGGGGATGTCATCTGGCTATATGAAGACGGCACCTGGACTATTACCGAAGCCGACGGGCCACTAGCACCAAAACAGAAACGATGGGCACAAACAGTAGCCCAACACATCACCGCCACCAGGAAACGCGTACGCGAGCAAGCCCAACACTTAAAACAAGAACTCGACGACTACGCACAACAACAAGCCAAAGCCAAAGCCAAAGCAGAAGCCGAAGCCAAGGATGAGAGCAAGACCGACGCTGATGCCGGCACCGACGACATCCCCTTCTAAACCCCGTCGTTCCAGACGACGAAGAACTCAGACACACTCCGCGGAGGCTGAACCCAGACTCGTCGTTTCAAACGACGAAACCCGACCAAGGAAACTGAAAGGAAAAGAGAAAGACTACGAACCAATGAACACACACCGTCGGATAAAACGACGAAGGCCGGCGGCCTCCCACGTCAGTGAAAGACCCCGGCTCATGCGCACTAGGGGCTGGTCCGAAGTGTGTGTACTACTTGCGCCCTGCTTCGTAGGCGGCGCCGACCTTGTACAGGCGGTCATCCTTAAATGCCGGTGCCATGATCTGAAGGCCGGTGGGCAAGTTGGTGTCGGATGCCATGCCGGAAGGCACAGACATGCCGCACACGCCGGCGAGGTTCAGCGGCAGGGTGCACAGGTCGAAGTTGTACATTTCCATCGGGTCCTCGACCTTCTCGCCCAGCTTGAAGGCTGTGGTCGGGGTGGTCGGAGAAACGAGGACATCGACCTGCTCGAAGGCACGCTCGAAGTCCTGTGCAATGAGGGTGCGAACACGCTGCGCTTGGAGGTAGTAGGCGTCATAGTAGCCGACGGACAGGGCGTAGGTACCCAGCATGATGCGGCGCTTGACCTCGGGGCCGAAGCCAGCCGCGCGGGACAGGGACATGACCTCTTCCGCAGAGTGGGTTCCATCATCACCCACGCGCAGGCCGTAGCGCATGCCGTCGAAGCGGGCCAGGTTGGAGGAGACCTCACACGGCATGATGAGGTAGTAGGCAGCGAGAGCGTCATCGAAGTGCGGGCAGTCGACCTCAACGATCTCTGCGCCCTGAGACTTTAGCTGCTCAACGGCTGCGTGGTAGGCCTCCATCACACCCGGCTGCCAGCCATCGCGCTCGAATTGCTTGATCAGGCCAACCTTGACGCCGGACAGATCGCCATTAGCGCCCTCCTTGGCAGCGGCGACTACCGGCGCAACCGGCTTGTCCACGGAGGTGGCGTCGAAGGAGTCGTGACCAGCAATGATTTCGTGCAGCAGTGCGGTATCCAAAACCGTGCGGGCAGTCGGACCAGCCTGGTCCAGGGAGCTTGCAGCGGCGATGAGGCCGTAGCGAGACACCGTGCCATAGGTCGGCTTTACGCCCACGGTGTTCGTCAGAGCGGCCGGCTGGCGAATAGAGCCACCGGTGTCGGTACCGATACCCAGCGGAGCCTGACCAGAAGCAAGGGCTGCCGCGGTACCACCACCGGAGCCGCCCGGAGTGCGCTCGGTGTCATACGGATTGTGGGCCGGACCATAAGCGGAGTTCTCGTTGGAGGAGCCCATCGCGAACTCATCGAGGTTCGTCTTACCCAGGATCGGAATACCGGCCTCGCGCAGCTTGGTCACCAGCGTGGCGTCATAGGGTGAGACCCAACCTTCCAGCATCTTGGAGGCGGCGGTTGTGGGGGCGTCGGTAGTCACCAGCAGGTCCTTGAGCGCCAGCGGCACGCCAGCCAGGGCAGAGGCTGGTTCTTCGCCGGCGTCGAGGGACTTATCGACGGCGTCGGCAGCCGCCAGCGCTTCCTCAGCACCAACGTGCAGGAAGGCGTTGAGATCACCATCGGTCTCCGCGATTCGGTCCAGGAAGGCCTGAGTTACTTCGCGGGAGGTGAGCTCGCGAGAGTGAATCTTCTCAGCCAGCTCGGCGGCGGTCAGTGCGGTAATGCCCTCGGTGGGCGCAATGAATTGTGCCATTCTTATTCGTCTCCTCCACCCAGAATCTGCGGAACCATGAAGCGGTCATCCTCGGTCGCGGGCGCCTGATCCAGAGCCTGCTCAGCGGTGAGGGTGCGCACGATGACATCCTCACGCATCGCGGCGTTAACGGAGTGCGGGTGCGACATCGGCTCCACACCTTCAGCCTCGACCTTGCCAACCGCGGACACCGAGTCCACGATCTCGTCGATCTGCGCGGCGAACTGTTTTAGTTCTTCCTCGCTCAGGGCCAATCGCGACAGCTTTGCCAGGTGCGCGACCTCGTCACGCGAAATATCAGACACGCGAACTCCATCCTTTTATTCATTGAGACGGTTGATAGCTAAGCACCCATGGTACTGCACGGCTGGTGCCACGCCACCACCACTCCTCCCCCTACACACCACTGAAGCTATTGAATAGTATTCGATACGTTGGGTACCATCGATCAAGTTGTACAAACTATTCGCATCAGCGATTTCCCTACCTAGTCATCTTCCCCCAGAAAGAACGATATGTCGTATCTCGTCCGTGTCCTACTCCCTGACACTCCCGGCAGCCTTGGCCTCCTCGCCAACGCGATGGGCAGCATCGAGGCCGATATTCGTTCCGTGGATATCGTGGAGAATTTCCCGGACGGCACGGTCATGGATGACATCGTCCTCGATCTCCCCCAGTCCACCATGGCTGATGAGATCATCACCGCTGCACAGACCGTGGAGGGCGTAGAAGTTGACTCCATCCGCCCCTTCAGTGGACGCGTTGACCGCCGTGGGCAGATCCACGTGCTGGCTAAGGTGGCTTCGCAACGCAACGTCACCGCCGCGATGAAGGAGGTGTGTGCAGCAATCCCGAAGGCGCTGACCTCCAATTGGGCCATCGTCATTGCTAATGACGACAAGATCAGCCGCATTGCTGCCTCCGACGCCGCGCCTGCCGACGACGGCTCGATCCCCACCGACCTCAACATCACCTCGGCGCGCGTGCTCAATCCGGAGAAGGACACGTGGATTCCTGAGTCGTGGACGCTGATCGAATCCGCGCTGGCTGCCGCTCCCCTCGTGGGCACGAAGTATGTCGTCGTCATGGGCCGCGTCGGCGGACCGGACTACCTTGCCTCCGAGGTCGAGCACTTGGGTGACTTGGGCGCTATCTTGGGCGCCTTCCTCACCTAGTTAGCAATGCGTTGAGTCCCGCGGCGACGTCAGGAACCACGTGGTCCACCTCGTCGGTAATCTGCGTTCCCGGGAACGTGAAGGACTCGGTGGCGATGGAGTGCATCGAGAGATCGTTAAAGCTATCGCCGAAGGTGTAGAGTTCAGCTCCTTCGTGACCGAGGTGGCCAAGCAACCGCGTCAAGCCCTCGCCCTTGTTGTGCCCGGGCGGCATGATGTCGTAAAAGTCGCAGTTGAACGAGGACTCGACTGCACAATTCGCGCGGACCCACTCGTCGACCTCGCGGCGCAGCTCAGCGTTGCCTGGAATCCACAGGGACATGAGAACGGTGCTGCGCTTGGCGACGTCCCCCGGATCCATCACTTCCGTATTCGCCACCATCGAGGATTCCCGGCCAGCCAGCCCATCCCACACCACCTGGTCTGCTCCAGACAAGCCTGTGAGGTAGATATTCAACGGCAGCCCAGTGAAACGGTCGATGACGGCTTGGACGATATCGCTGGGCAAGTGCTCCTCGTGGAGGATCGAGTAATCGCCGTCCGTGATGACGGTGCCGTTGTAGAGCACGTGGTAATCCAGCTCCACGCCGAATGGCTCAAGGGTGTTGCGTGCATTGGCGATGGACTTGCCCGTCGCGGAGATGGCGAGGTTGCCAGCGGCCCGCCACGCAGCGATGGCTTCCTTTACGGCCTCAGTTATGTCTTCGTTGACGTAAACGGTTCCATCCATGTCCAAAGCCGCAATCTTCATGCCCCGTAGTGTATTAGACCTTTCACGGCCGAGTCCACCACCGCGGTGCACGCCTCCTGGATGTCGGGTTGCGCCCAGGGGAAGGTCAGGGAGACGTCGGCAAGCGCGTGCATAGGCAGGTCATTGTGACCATCGCCTAAGGTGATGAGCTCAGTCGCGGAACGCTCGTGACCGAGACGTTGAAGCAGCCAGGTCAAGGCAAAGCCCTTGTCGTGGCCGGGCGGCGTGATATCGAAGAAGTTTCGGTTCATCGCGGTGCCGACGGGAAAGCGGTCCGTCACCCACTGCGCGATCTCTTTCTGTAGCTCTGGGTTACCCGGCGTCCAGGCGGCTACGAGGGGAAAGACCTCCTTCTCGATGCGCTCAGGCGCGACCGCCTCAGGCTCGCTGATGATGGGATTGTGAACGCCCGCTACGTTGCGCACGAGGTGGCCATCGAGGCCTTCCAGGCGCGTGCAGTACAGGTCGAGCTTCGGGATATCACGAACCCGCTCATACACAGCGCGGACTACTTCGGGCGGCACGTGGCTTTCATAGAGCAACTCATAGTCGCCATCCATAATGACGGTGCCGTTGCACAGCAGGAAGTAATCGAACTCGACGCCGAAAGGCTCAAGCGCACGCCGCGCCGAGTGCGGCGACTTACCCGTGGCCACGACGGCGAGGTTGCCTGCAGCGCGCCACTGCGCAATGGCCTCTGGGACTTCCTCAGGCATATACCCATCGAAGTAGATGGTGCCGTCGAGGTCGAAGGCGGCTAGCTTCATGCCTCGCCCGTTTCCAGCAGACGGGTGAAGCCCTCTTCATCCAGGATGGTCAGCCCCAGATCGCGGGCCTTCTGTTCCTTGGATCCGGCATTCTCTCCGACCACGACGTAGTTCGTCTTCTTAGACACCGAACCGGATGCCTTTCCGCCGCGGGTGATAATGGCCTCCTTGGCCGAATCACGAGTGAAGTTCTCCAAGGTACCGGTCACCACCACGGTGATGCCTTCAAGGGTCTGCGCCGGCTTATCGCTGGCTTCCTCCTCCATGGTGACCCCGGCGGCGGTCCACTTCTGCACGATGTTGTCGTGCCAATCCACCTCGAACCACTGCTTGAAGGATTCCGCGATGATGGTGCCCACACCATCGGTATCCGCCAGCTCCTCGACCGATGCTGCGCGCAGCACTTCCATGGAGCCAAA
Source organism: Corynebacterium sp. c25Ua_47 (assembly GCF_039907205.1). Taxonomy (NCBI): domain Bacteria; kingdom Bacillati; phylum Actinomycetota; class Actinomycetes; order Mycobacteriales; family Corynebacteriaceae; genus Corynebacterium; species Corynebacterium sp. c25Ua_47. The sequence goes on from NZ_JASBOH010000002.1 coordinate 257,232, forward strand.
GCGGGTGGCTAGTGCACGTGCCGCAATGGGGCCGACGTGGCGGATCGACAGCGCGACGAGCACCCTCCAGAATTCAGCCTGGCGGGCCGTCTTGAGGTTCTCCAGCAGCTTCTTACCCGAAGCATTGAGCGCGCCCTTCTGCGTGGTGTAGACCGAGGATTTGAGGAGTGCTTGTTCATCGAGATCGAAGAGGTCCGCCTCATCCTTGAGCACTCCGGAGGAAATCAGATCCGCGGCAGCCTTCTCCCCCAGCTCGCCAATGTCGAGCGCCTTGCGGGAAGCCAGGTATTCCAGGCGTGCCGCCAGCTGGGCCGGGCAGCTACGAGTGTTCGGGCAGCGCCAGTCCTGGTCGCCTTCCTTCTGCGGAGCCAGCTTCGTACCACAGGCAGGGCAATTCTCCGGAAAGACCCATTCAGTCTCGCTGCCATCGCGCTTGTCCAGAACGGGGCCGAGGACCTCAGGGATGATCTCTCCGGCCTTGCGGATGATGATGGTATCCCCGATGAGGACATTCTTGTTCTTGACCTCGAATTGGTTGTGCAGGGTGGCCATGGAAACGGTCGAGCCGGAGACGAAGACCGGCTCCATGATGGCGAAAGGCGTCACGCGCCCGGTACGTCCCACACCGACCTCGATGTTGAGCAGCTTGGTGGTGACCTCCTCCGGCGGGTATTTATAGGCAATAGCCCAGCGCGGCGCGCGCGAAGTCGCGCCCAAGGCGCGCTGGCTGGCCAGGTCATCGACCTTGATGACAAGCCCGTCCATTTCAAAGTAGGCATCGTGGCGGTGCTCCTCCCAGTACGTGACCCGCTCTTGTACCTCCTTGGCTGTGGTGACCCGCTGGGTATAGGGAGACACCGGAAATCCCCAAGCCTCTAGGGCCTTGTAAGCATCGTGCTGCGAGGTGGGCTGGAATCCCTCGCGCGCGCCAATGCCGTGACAGACCATGTGGAGCCGACGCTTCTTGACGTCCTCTGGGTCCTTCATGCGCAGCCCGCCCGCCGCCGCATTACGGGGATTGGCAAAGGTGGGCTTGCCGTCTTCGCGGCGCGCGGAGTTGATCTCCTCAAACTCATCCGGGCGCATGTACACCTCGCCGCGGACCTCCACCAGGGACGGCACCGGATACTCTTTGGTACCCGTCAGCTCGTGCGGGATATCGGGGATAACGCGTGCATTGGCGGTGATGTCCTCGCCCACACGACCATCACCGCGCGTGGCCGCCGTGACGAGCTTGCCATCGCGGTAGACCAAATCAATGGACAGGCCATCAATCTTGAGCTCGGTCAGATAAGCCTCGGCCGGCGTGCGGTCCAGCCAGTCCTGCAGCTCATCCGCACTGAAGACGTTGTCCAAGCTGTACAGGCGCTCCAGGTGCTCGATGTCGACAGCACCTTCCGGCGCAGCACCGACCTGCTGGGTTGGCGAATCCGGGGTCTGCAGCTCCGGGTGCTCCGCCTCAAGCGCCAGCAAGCGCTGGAAGAGCGCGTCAAAGTCCGCATCCGGGATTGACGGCTCACCGTTGTAGTACAACTCACGGTGCTTGCGCACTTCCTGGGCAAGCTCGGACCATTCGCGTTGGATATCTACTGCATCACTCACGAGTCACTAGTGTAGCGGGGACTCTGGACAAGCCTGTGACCTGCGGATGGTCATTCTGCAAGAGTTCGTCCGTCATTCTGCAGCACTTCCACAGTGCGTGTCCGAGCCGGGCGCTAGAGTGTTGTCCATGAACTTCGACGCCACCCGCATGCTCTCCTTCGACCTCGAGACCACCTCCGTAAAGCCCAAAGAAGCCCGCATCGTCACCTCTGCCCTGGTGCGTATCGACGGGCGTGAAGTAGACAAGCGGGAAATGCTCGCCGACCCCGGCGTGGAGATCCCCGAGGAAGCCGCCAAGATTCACGGCATCACTACTGAGAAGGCCCGCGCGGAAGGTCGCCCCCACGAGGAGGTGCTCAAGGAGACGGTCAATTCCATCTATCAGGCCTGGGACGAGGGACTCACGCTCATTGTCTACAACGCTGCCTACGATCTCTCCGTCTTGCGCGCGCTGACCGGGGACTTCACGGTCAACGGCCCGGTGTTCGATCCTTTCGTTATCGACCGCGTTAAGGATAAGTGGCGCAAGGGCAAGCGCACCTTGGAGGAGGTCTCCGCCCATTACGGCGTGGAATTGAGCAACGCGCATGAGGCGACTGCCGACGCCCTCGCGGCCGCCCGCGTGGCCTGGAAGCAGGTGCGCCAGCACTTCCCTGAGCTAGCCCAGATGGATACCAACGAGCTCATGGAGTACCAGGCCGTCGAGTGGTACAAGGACCGCGAATCCTTCAAGAAGTACCTGGAAGGCCGCGGGCGGGACGCCTCGGATGTCTCCACCGCGTGGCCGATGATTTCTTAACTCCCACCCCCTCACCCAAATAGCACTTGCCAGTTTTCTAGAGTTCTGGAATTCTAGAAACCATGGAAACGACAGTCGAAGCACGCCTCGCCGAACTCGAAGCGCGCGTCGCCGCGCTTGAGGGGCGCACCACGCCCACCGACGCCGGCCCCGCATCCACCGCGGAAGAAGGCTCGGCCTACTGGCTGGTCGACGCCCTCGCACCCAACGAGCAGCTTCCCGACGGCTCCATCATCTTTGGCGGCAACATAAACGTCGGCAAGCGCACTTATGCCTATCAATGGCAGCGCCCCACGAACTTCGTCACCGACGAGGATTGGGCAGAAAACCTCGAGCGCCTATCCGCTCTTGCCCATCCAGTCCGCGGCGAAATCCTGCGCCGCCTGCTCGCCGCACCCGCGACAGCCGCAGAGCTTGTCGAAGAAGACATCGTCTCCTCTACCGGCACCGCCTACCACCACTTGAGCGCGCTGACCCATGCCGGCTGGACCACGAAGTCTGGCGGCGAGTATTCCATCCGCCCCGCCCGAGTTATCCCCCTTCTCACCATCATCACCGCGAGCGAGGACCACTAATGCGTAGAATGTCCCTAGCCGTCATCGCTGCCATTGCCGTTGCAGCCATCCTGCTCATCACAGGGCCGCAAAGGATTACCCTGGCAAAAGACAAAACTGGTGACGAAGCCTTAGCTGCCCAGTTGAAAGAGCACTCAGAGTCCGGCTTCCAAAACCTCACTGCCTTTACCCTCCAGGACGGCAAGGTCACCTTTGCGGGACTGGGCAGCGACGAGCACACGGAGGTCGAAATCGGCTCCGTGACCAAGATGTTCACTGGCGAACTGGCCCACCAGCTCGTCGAAGAGGAAAAACTGAGAACTGACACCACTGTGGGCGAGGTCCTCAATGTTGGCGATGCGCCCGTCGCTGACGTCACCGTCCAAGAATTGCTCGACCACACCTCTGGCCTACCGCGACTGGCGAGCGCGAGCCTCCTCAGCAATCTCGCCTCGGGTGTCACCGGCTCGAACCCCTATGAAGGTGAGACCATTGAGGACATCGTGGCTGCCGCCACGGAGGCCGAACTAAAAGACCGCGGTAAAGAATCCTATTCAAACCTTGGCTATGGGCTCCTGGGCCACATGCTCGAGACCGTTGACGGGCAACCTTATGAACAGATGCTCAAAGAACGCATCTTCGAGCCAGCTGGCATGACAGAAACCTATCTCATGACGCCGGGCTCTGTGCCTGACGACGCTCCACGCGGCCTAACCCCCACCGGCCGCCACGCTGAGCCGTGGGAGATGGAAGGCTCCGCACCCGCGGGAGCCATCCGCTCCACGGCAAGTGACATGGCCAAGTTCGCCGAGTGGTTCATGGACAACGGCGATACCGACTTCGGCTGGCAGCCTCCCAGCGAAAACAATGCTGGGTACTGGCACAACGGCGGTACATACGGTTACTCGACGATGCTCATCATCGAACCAGAGACCAAACGCGCTGCCTTCGCCAACAACGATTCCCTCGCCGGTACCGAAGACCTCGCCCAAGCTCTATTCGACGAGCTCGGATCCTAAGGAGACACCGTGTTACTCACCATCAGCATGATCGTTATCATCGCCTCCCTTCTATGGTCCGCATGGAAGGCATTCACCACCCCAGGGAAGACAGCCTCGCGCGTTATTTCCGTAGCAATCACTGCCATCGTCATCGTGCTCATCGGATATACCTTGCCCTGGAATGCGGACCTCCACTTCTTCTGGTGGTATGGCCTCGTCGCCGCATGTGCTGTGTACGCCGGTGCGGTGGCCTGGCGGGCTATGGATTCGAAGCCCGCAAGCACAATCTAAGTCCTCCCGTACACTGACGTTATGACTGCTCCCGCTTACCGCACGGTCCATATCCACGACGTCAATCCCTCCGTAATTGCCACCCTTCAGAAGCGCGCTGACGCCGCTGGGGTTTCTTTGGAAAACTACCTGCGCGATCTCCTGACAACCACAGCTTCACGCCCTGAATTTTCGCCGCGTCCCAGCGTCCAGGAAAAGCTCGCGGAGCTCACCCAGCGTGACCCTATAGCTATAAACGGCGATTTTGACATCGTCGGCGCCATTCGGGCGGGGCGGGACGCCTAATTCCACCTGGGGGACGAAAGTCTCCCAAATCTCCGCTTTTAGAAAAGTCTCCCAAATCTCCCAATGCCCTAGGATTGAGACTATGTCCCCACATGAGAACCCATTCCGCCCCACCTTCGGCGTTCCACCACTCTTTTGGGTTGGGCGCACGGCAGTGCTCGACACCTTCCGGGCTGCACTCGACTCCCAGCCGGGCAGCCCGGGCCGCTCGCTCATCATCAGCGGTGCCCGCGGTATCGGTAAGACGGTTTTGCTCAATGAGCTCGAAGATATCGCTTCTAGCCGCGGGTGGATTACCCTGCGGGCCTCGGGACGCAGCTCCTTGGTGGAGGAACTCGTGGACACCACCATCCCGCGCATCATAGACAAGCTTGCCCCGGCGGATAAGAGCAAGGTCAACCGCGTCGGTATTGGCGGCCTGGCAACCATCGGCATCCAGCACAACACCGAGGAAGCCTATAAACCGACGTTGAACACCCGCCTGCGCGAGCTTTTAGGCCTGCTCAAAGGCACTGGCGTACTGCTCACCATCGATGAAGTGCAGGACGCAGACGCCGAGGACCTCACCTCCCTGGCCGTGACCTACCAAGACTTGGTGCGCGATGAGCTCGATGTCGCTATTGTCGCCGCGGGCCTTCCGCAGGGAGTCAACCGCCTGCTGGACCTGCCGGGTGTGACCTTCCTGCGCCGCGCGCAGAAGTTCGTTCTGGGGCCGCTCTCCCCCGCGAACGCCAAGGTGGCCTTCACAGAAACCGCGGCGCAGTCCGGACTCGAATTCACCGAGGATGCGGTTGCGGCTGCGGTGCGGCTGTCCCGAGGCTACCCCTACATGGTGCAGCTGGTGGGCTCATTGGCCTGGGGAAAGGCGCAGCGCGAGGGTGGAAGCCGCATCGAGGAGGGTGACGTCGCGGCAGTGTCAGCCGAGGCGATCTCGGTTCTCGGCGCCCAGGTCCACCAGCCCGCTACCCTGGCGCTTCCGCCAGCGCAGCGCCTCTTCCTCGAAGCGATGAGCGCGGTTATGGAGAACGGCACGGCGGAAATCAAGAACATCGCCGCTCACCAGGACCGGACGGTGCGCTCACTGTCGGCCACGCGCCAAAGGCTTATCGACGCCGACCTGATCGAGCCCACCGCACACGGCCAACTCCAGTTCGTCATCCCTTATATGGAGGCCTACTTCACCGCGACGGACAGCCTGGGGAGGATTGATTAAAAGGGAAATTGGGGAAGCAAAACTAGCCGCAATCCCAGTAAAAGACAGCACCATCGGCCCTGCCAGTGTTTTCGGAGCGGTACACGACAGCCTCGCCAGCCTGCATTTTCTTCAATGCGTCCGGGTGCAGAAATACGTGGGCCACACCGAGGTCACCCCACATGGCCTCGAAAGGAAGCTCTTCTTCTTCCAGATATGTGGAATCGATTTCTAGGAAGTGAACGTACCCTTCAGGCTGCGTAGGGTCTTGTGCGAAGGCTGGGAAACCGCCAAGCATAATGTCGCTTTGGTTTCTGGCTGCGGCTCGCAACTCAACCAGCTCGTCAAAGTAATCAAACTCTTCAAGAAAGTCATCGCCTTTTCTAGACTTCAAAGCCTCGTACACTGCATAGTCGGTGGGAGGGACCATTGCCACTGCACTAGACAAGGAGATCGGAGAGTTCATAACCTCCCCAAGATCCTTGCTAAACGGGGAACAAAAATCCTCGTGCTTTTCATCGAAGGCAGCAGGCTCCGCGGTATGAGGTCCAGGAAAGCTGTGGTTGCCAAAGCCTTCCGCAGGCTCAGGGATATAGCGAATTTCCATGCCATCGCCAGGCGAATCCGAATCGAAACCGCCGAAGAACGGATCAGCACCGACGAAGAGTTGAAAAATTCCTGACTCCGGAATCAATCCGTCGAGAGTTGCTTCGCTTTCCGACGCCCCCTCCGCACGCACATGACAGACAATATCGGCAAAATTTAGCTGAATGATATGGAGTAATGGCTGACCGTTCTTTGAAATGGGCCATGTCGAACCTTCCGGAAGATACGGTCTACCTCCGAAGTACGAGCCATGTTCGGTGGGAGTGCCGTTGGAGTAGGGAAGGACGACGCCTGGCTTGGCAAGTTGGATTAGGTCATCGGCATCTTCGGAGACGAGCTCTCCGGACTCGATCATCGAACGTAACGCTTTAACCTGTGCTGTGAACTCTGGCATGGCAGGTGGTTCTTTCTCTAGGACAACGAGGGATTTAATCAGGGATTATCCTTCAAAAGAAAGCATGCTGCAATAGATATCTAGCCTGTTCTGGTTCATATTCGAGGCCTAGGTCAGGTGAAAGCTCAATTAGAGATCCCCAGCATCGCGGGTGAGAATGCCGGCGGTCTCGTTAACCGAGCGCAGAGAACGAGCGGAAGCCTTGACGGGATAGACGTCGAAACGGTCGACGAGGAGCTCGCGCGGCATGCCGATGCGGTCGAGATGCCGGGCCAGCGCAATGGCCTCCGCGCGGGCATCGGAACCTTCAAGGCCCAGACCAATGCGGTGGCCCGCGTTGAGGTGCTCACCCAGTCCGTCCAGGTGGCGCGGGGTCTCCAGACCACGGAAATCCGTGAGGAAGGTCGTGGCTGCAGGCGCCACTGACCACAGCGGCGGGGCGTGCAGGTAGTCGGCCTCGAAGACGAGAAGCTGCTCAAGAGCTACCTCGTCTGGGACCGCCGGAATGGTATCGAAGTCGGTGGTGCCGGGGATTCGGCCGGCGATAACGTCTGCGAGGAGTGGTTCGTCGAGCTGGACGACGACCTCCCCGTGGAAACGGCGCGCAACATCCGCGGCGTGGGCACGGAGGCCGTAGAGAAGTGACTCTGCGAGTTCGTTGAAGGCGCCGCGATCGGTAAGGACACGGTGGCCGTCGGAAAGCTCAATGCTCGCCGCGAGCGACCAGGGACCGAGCGCTTGCACCTTAATACGGGGCACGGTCTCGCCCCAGACCTCCTGAACCTCATCGAGGTCGCGCTCCAAGCGGTCCCACGTACGCCGGGTCAGCAGCTGCGGGCGCGCCGTCATGCGCCACGAGCGCGGGCCGCGGTCGATGGAGATCGCATCTAGCATGCTGGCCGTGCGGCCCACAGCATCGGAGCCGAGCCCACGCTCGGGCAGCTGCGGGATGGCGGGAAGCTCGGTCTCCCCCATGATGATGTCCGCTGCTTCCGCCATGGAGGTACCGGGCATGGGGCCAAGGGCGAATCCCGTCATCTACACCGTCCCGCAGATGGTGCCGGAGCCCAGGACAATATCGCCCAGCTCATCCGGGCTCGGCAGATAGAGCACAGCCGCCTGGCCACGAGCCACACCGGAAAGAGGCTCCTTCAGTTCCAGCGTCATGCGGTCGGCCTCGCGGTCCACGTGAGCGCGGCAGGGAACGACAGAGCCGTGGGCGCGCACCTGCACCTCGCAGTCGAAGTCACCTTCCATAGCCGGGTGCAGGTACTTCAGGCGGTCAGCCTCGATGCGGGTTACGGCCAAGTCGGCACGCGATCCCACGGTGACGGTACCGGTGGCCGCGTCGATGTCGGTGACGTAGCGCGGGGAGCCGTCGGCAGTCGGCGTCTTGATGTCGAGGCCCTTGCGCTGGCCGATGGTGTAGTTCCACGCGCCGTCGTGTTCCTTGAGCTCATTGCCCTCAGTGTCCACGATCATGCCCGGGCGCAGGCCGATGGAACGGCCCAGAAAGGCCTGCGTATTGCCATCCGGAATGAAACAGATGTCATAGGAATCTGGCTTGGCCGCCGTGGAGAAGCCATGGCGCTTGGCTTCCTCGCGGATCTGCGGCTTCGGGGTATCGCCAATCGGGAAGAAGCAGTGATCCAGCTCTTCCTTAGTGATAACGCCCAGCACATAGGACTGGTCCTTGTTCTCATCCAAGGAGCGGCGCATGTAGCCATCATCGTCGATTGTGGCGTAATGGCCCGTGGCCACCGCATCGAAGCCCAGCGCCATGCCTTTGCGGAGCAAAGCTGCAAACTTGATCTTCTCATTGCAGCGCAAGCACGGATTCGGGGTCTCACCGCGGGCATAGGAGTCCACGAAATCACCAATGACGGCTTCCTTGAACTCCTCGGAAAAGTCCCACACATAGAAGGGTATGCCGAGCTTGTCGCACACGCGGCGGGCATCGGCGGAATCCTCCAAGGAGCAGCAGCCGCGTGCCTTCTCACGTGTCTGCTGCGCATCCTTGTGCAGGGCCAAGTGCACGCCAATGACGTCGTGGCCCGCCTCCACCGCACGCGCGGCTGCGACCGAGGAATCGACGCCGCCGGACATGGCTACCAATACTCGCATGCTCTCCCCTTCTCGTTTCTTTATCGCCCACCAAGGCTAGTCGCGGTGCACCTCATACCCCAACACACGAACCACGCAGCCTATTCCCTAAGCTAAGAGGCACTATGGGCAGAAAGCGCAACACCACCAATTCCATCGCGGGCACCTACGAGATTTCCACCGGCGAGCTCGTCGTCGAGCCGGATCCCTTCCGCGACGGTGCCTTCATCCTCAACATCAACGGCGTGCCCTCCTCACATCTCATCCCCGATGAACCGCGCACCCTCGAGTTTGAATACATGCGCTGGATTGCCGCCGCGGTGGAGAACCTCGCGCCTGGCAAGCGCCTGCTCCACCTGGGCGGCGGTGGCTGTTCTCTCCCCCGCTACTTCGCGGATCTCTGGCCGGATTCCCACAACACCGTCGTCGAGCTCGACGCCAAATTGGCCGAGCTCATCCGGGAACTGGCCGATATTCCTTCCGCTCCTCGCGTGAAAATCCGCGCCGGCGAGGCACGCGCGGTCACCGAAGGTTTCCCGCCGAACCGCTTCGACGTCATCATCCGCGATGTCTTCGCGGGCGCTGTCACGCCAGAACCTCTCACCACCACAGAGTTCTTCCAGCACGCCCACGCCACCCTATCCCCCGGCGGTCTTTACGTTGCCAACTGCGGTGACCATTCCGATCTCCAGGGCGCGAAGGCGGAACTGGCTGGCATGGCGGAGGTCTTTGCGCACGTCGCCGTTATCGCCGATCCTCCCATGCTTAAGGGTCGGCGCTACGGCAACATCATCCTCATCGGCTCCGATACCGAGTTGCCTGTCGACGGCTCCCCCGAAGCCGCCGCCCTAGCCAAGCCGCTACTCTCCGGTGCGGTTCCCGCACACTTCCGCGACGAGTCCTGGACCCGCCGCTTCTTTACCGGCGCGAGCCCACGCCACGACGTCGCAGCAACCGCCGACGATTAGCGCAGGCTCTTGAGCAGGTCCGCCACCTGCTTGGAATCAAATGCCGGGATCTCCACACCCGCGGCGTGACCAGCACTGCGGGCAGCACGGCTGGCATTCTCCACGTCCTGCTCGCTGACGTTGTTGGCATCAAAGTCCTGCAGGTGCTGCGCGTTATCCAGGAAGATGGCTAGGTCGCCGACGGTGGCGTCGTTATTTGCCAGGCTCTTGAGGTCATCAACGCTAATAGCGCCGGTGTTGAGCAGCTTCTCTGCCTGCTTCACAAGCCCGGTCGGATCCACGTCTAGACCCGCATCCTTCGCAGCATCGGCCACAGCAGGAACGGCCGCCGCGCCTGCTGCCAGTGCCAGGATTCCGGCAATCAGCACGCCGGCATCATCACCCAGGTCCACGCCCGGAATGACCAGGTCATCCAAGATGCCGCCGAAGTCGATGTAGTTGCCAGCAGAGAAAGAGTGCAGCTGCGCCTCAGTACCGTTGAAGAGGTTCAGGTCAACGTCGGTCTCAATGCCGGCCACGCGTCCGCTGCCGGAGCGCTGCCAGAAGGCCAGCCTGTCCCAGCCGCCGACCGGGTCCGGCGCGGTGTCCTGGTAGGCCGCCAACCACAGCGGGTACTCGGAGAAGCGCGTGGTGTTACCCATCTGGCCCATCCAGAAGTACTTGTAGGTGTACAGCATCGGCGTGCGCCCGGTCAGGGACTTCACCTCCGTCATGAAGGTATCAATCCAGTCAGCAAGCTGGTCGGCATTCAGTCCCTCATCAACCTCGATATCGAGCACCGGCGGCAGGGTCTGCGTCGGCACCAACGCGATCTGAGAGGCGAAGCTGGCCGCCTGCTGCTTAGCATCACGTGCCGGGCGCGCGTAGTGGTAGGCGCCGACCTTCAGACCAGCAGCAGCCGCAGCATTGGCATCGCGCACGAAGTGGTTGTTGACGAACCCGACGCCCTCGGTGGCCTTGACAAAGGCATAGGACTGGCCGTCCGACTTCACGGCATCCCAATCGATGCCGCGCAGGGACGCGTGGTTATTTCCGGAGACATCCACACCGGAAGGTGCGTAGGACGGAATGGCAACGGCGGTGGATACGGACAGTGCCACGGCCGCTACTGCGGTAACGGCGGCGGTAACAAGGCGACGTGCATGGCTCATGCGCGCCACACTACCTCCGCTTTAACACTAATCACTGAAGCAACACACGAAACATTGAACTCTTTTGCCACAACCATCAACTCAACTCCCCAACAGCCGCTCCCAACAGCAGCAACCGCTGCTAAACTGCGCTTCACATCGCCACCACCCCATCAGGTGAACACGACGCCGACGAAGGACAGCGCCATGGACCAACCCACCATCGACCCACACCTTCCCAACGAGCCACAACAACCACAGACGCCCAACGCACCCCAAGCGCTCAACGCGCCCCAGGAGTCCAAAGCATCGGAACTACCTCCACGCCGCGGCTGGGAAGGAGTCTTCAACGAGAAACTCGCCCTATGGGGCTCCGCTATCCTTCTGGCTGGCTGGGCGCTGGGGTTGCTCTCCTTGCTCATCGCAGACAGCGCTGCTTCGGGCACTGATGATGCCGTGTCCTTCTTCTTCGGATTCTTCGGCATTTTCGCGTTCATCGGGCTGTGTATCGCAACGCCTTTTCTCGCAACCCTCTTTGCCTTCATCGCCATCGCATCACTCGACTCTGACGTGCCAGAACGCAAACGCAACGCCAGAATCGCACTCGTGCTGGCGATACTGAGCATAATGCCCATCGTTGTCTACTTCGGCCCGAAATACATGTTTTAGGTGCTGCCTCTGTGATGTCTAAGCCTTAACAACCTCAGCCCAATGTCAGCACCAAAGACTGATGCAGACTAAGGACAGCCCCCATGGACCAGCCCTCCATCGATCCTCACTTTTCCAATGAGCCACAGCAGCGCTCAGAACCCACGGAACCGGAGCTTCCCCCACGCCGCGGCTGGGAAGGAGTCTTCAACGAGAAACTCGCCCTATGGAGCTCTGCCATCCTTCTGTGCAGCTGGGCACTGGGGTATCTCATCCTGCTCATCGCGGACAGCATTGCATCGGGCATCGAAGAAGCCTACTTGTACGGACTCCCCGGCATCGTCATCTTCACGGTGCTGCGTTTTACAACGCCTTTTCTCGCACCACTCTTTGCTTTCAGCGCCATCGCGTCGCTCTCATCTGACGTGCCAGAACGCAAGCGCAACGCCATCATCGCACTCGTGCTTTCGATAGCGACGGTGATCCCCAACGTCGCGTATTTCTGAGCGATCTATTTTTTCTAGGGCCCGACTCCAGGCGCTAACCCTAGGCGCCAACTCCACAGCCCTGACTATTACGCAGTGCTTGGCGACGTCCCGCCCACGCTCACGAACTCAGGTTATCCAGGGATTCAGAGCAGGATGAGCCGCAGCCACGAATAACGAGGCGCAGCTTATTGCATCGCTATTCGGAACCCAGGCCATCCACAATCCGCACGGTCTCCATAGCCACGCGCACTACTTTCCCAATCAGGTCCGCGATGTAGCGCGGGTTGCCTACCTCGTCGGCCCAATCGTTCGGGTCATTGACGATGCCAGAAGCCTTGTCCTTCTTGACCTGGTAGCGGTCAATCAGCCACGCGACAGCCGACCTCGAGCCCAGCATGTACTCATCCGCTTCTTCCGGGATACCGGCGATGGTCACGCGCTTGTTGTAGATCAACTTCGTCACGTCATTGACGTTCTTTCCCGTCTCTGGGTCCTTGCGCTTGGCCCACTTCATCTTGAGCACGCGCCACGTCTCACGGTCGGCCTCATCGCCCTTGACCTGAATGTCCAACGGCCACGGTTCCACGGTCTCGTAGTTGACGTGAAGGTCCATCAGCTCTTGGCCAGCAGCAGCGAACTTGTCGAACTCCGCGCGCGAGCTCGGCGTTTCAATATGAGGAAGCATCTTCTTCAAGTCAGCCGCGTACTTCGTACGGTAGACAGGGTCATGCAGCTTGCCGTAGACAAAGTGGAAGATGTCATCACCCGTGATGTCTGAGCCCAGTGCATCGCGGTAGAGAGCCTTAATCTCATCAGTAATGTTGTCCACGCGCACGAAGCCGTCGACGACCTCACCAATCGAGCCGTAGACACTGGCTTCACCTTGCTTAACGACGCCTCCCTCACCGAACAGCCCACCGTCGTCCGCTTCGACGGCGGCCCAGGTGAAGCGAGGGAAGAATTGGCCTGCGTTACTTCCCCACATTGCCAAATCAGGAATCAAATCGGTCGCTAACGCGGAGAACGGCTTCGCACTTCCGGGGTTAACTACGTAGAACCCTATGTTTCGGTGCTCTGAGGTTGGAAACATCGATGGAAGTTGGCCACGACGATCATTAAAGTCCGAAGAAAAATAGAGGTGTTGGCGACAAAACGGCCTATACAGTCCTCCCCTGCAGTCTCGCTCGTCGAAGGAAAGCCTTATGCCCCGTTTCTTGAGCTGTTCGTATCGTGAAGACCATTTAATCCTTGCGGGGTCTAAATGCTTAGCATCACCAATCTGGTTAAAGAAATCCAGTGAGGATTTTACATTGCTTATTAAGCTTCTCCGTTCAAATGCGTACGCCCAACTATCACGGGCAGTTGCAACTCCTCCACTGTTCAAAACGAAAAACTTGTTCTTCGCGATGCCTTCATTCTTCGCGCTGAGAACCGGCCAAGTTGAGAACTCTTCAGAGCGCTGGCTCAACCAGTCGCCTTCTTTGTTCGGAGAAATCGATTGCCAGTCCACATTCCCTACCGAGGAGGCATCTACGATACGGAGCTTTTCTTCCGCTGTGAGGTAGTCGCCAATATCTCGATAATGCAGGTCGAAAGCAGATTTCGAAGGGTCTTTTACTCCGATCGTGATCGCTACAGTATTGCGGGAACCGGAACCAAAGACCTTTCCGCCTTCCTTGCGCGATTGTTCGCCAGCGGTACGCTGGTTGCCCCGCAGGTTAAACACGTACAGGTCAGTGAAATCCTCTGCCATCGACAGGCGCACTCCATCGCCGGTGTTTCCGTCAATCCATCCGCCGTTAGAGACGAACGCGACTACTCCTTGGTCACCAATGCGGTCAGTGGCCCAGCGGAAAGCACGCAAATACGAGTCATACAACGAGTTCTTCAGTTGCGCGGTCGACTTCGCGGCATACGTCTCCGCGATGCGCTTATCCAAGCTCGGATACTTCAGGTTCGCATTGAGATCGTTGGCGGACTTCTGCCCCGCAGAGTACGGCGGGTTGCCAATCACGATGTTGATGGGCGCTTGCTTCTGTCGCTCGATGGTCTCGTTGTTCTCGCGGAAGATGTTGAGGTCCGGGATGTCGCCTTCCTCGTGGATTTGGAAAGTATCAGCCAAAGCAATGTTGGTGAAAGGCACGTACTCGGGTGCGGGCTCGCCGTTGCGCAGAGCTGCCTCTTCGCGCAGGGCGTTATAGGTGGTCTCAATGTTCACCGCGGAGACGTAGTACGCCAGCAACATGATCTCGGTGGCGAAGAGCTCGTTAGCGTACTTGCGAGCGAGGTCCTCTGGTTTGATAAGTCCGGACTGAAGCAGGCGAACAGTGAAGGTGGAGGTGCCCGCAAAGGGGTCGAGGATGCACACGCCCTCATCGGTCAGTCCCTTACCGAAGTGCTTCTTGGATACGTCATCGGCGGCGCGCAGGATGAAGTCGACGATTTCGACTGGGGTGTAGACGATGCCGAGGGCTTCTGATTGCTTCTTGAAGGCCTTGCGGAAGAAGCGCTCGTAGAGCTCCTTGATGACCTGCTGTTTGCCGGAGGCAGAGTTCACCTCAGAAGCACGAACGCGGACGGACTCGTAGAACTTCTCCAGAGACTCGGTCTCGGTATCGAGGTTCGCCTTGGACAAGGCCTTGACCATCTTCTCCATGACCTGAGCCACGGGGTTGTGGGTGATGAAGTCATGGTTCTCAAAGAGCGCGTTGAAGACCGGTGCTGTAATGAGGTGCTGCGAGAGCATCGAGATGGCGTCCTCTTCGCTGATGCCATCGTTGAGGTTGTTGCGCAGGCCTTCGACGAAGCTGTCGAATTCGGTGCGGAGGGAGCCGTCAGCGCCGTCGAGAAGCGCCTTGATGCGGGTGATTTGGTTCTCCGCAATGGTGGCGACATCATCGGCCCAGTCTTCCCAATAGGTGCGGGTGCCGACCTTGTCCACCAGCTTGGTGTAAATGGCTTCCTGCCACTGCTCCAGCGGGAACAGTGCCATCTGTTGAGCGAGATCCCTGCGTCGCTCTGCTTCGTCACTATCGCCGCCACCAGTATTCGCATCGTTGCTGTTGAGTTTCTCCCGTGGATCTTCCTCCTTCGTGGCATCGCTTGGATCGTCAGGAATCGGATTGACTGGCATTGGGATGATCGGGAGATCACCAGGATCGCCGTTAAGAGCAATGGAGTTAATCTTCGCGTTGAAGCGGTCATCGTGGGCGCGCAGCGCGTTGAGGATCTGCCAGACCACCTTGAAGCGCTGGTTGTCGTTGAGTGCTTCCGCCGGGGAGACGTTGCTGGCCACGGCTACGGGCAGGATGATATAGCCGTAATCCTTGCCCTCGGCCTTGCGCATGACGCGGCCGACGGACTGGACCACGTCCACCATGGAGTTACGGGGGTTGAAGAAGATGACGGCGTCCAGCGCCGGAACGTCCACGCCTTCGGAGAGGCAGCGGGCGTTGGTGAGCATGCGGGACTCGTGCTCCCCTGCTGGGGACTCCAGCCAGGAGAGCTTGGTGCCGCGCTCCATGGCGTTCATGCCGCCATCCACGTGTTGGGCGGCGACGTGGAGGTCGACGTTGGTGAGGGAGACGTCGTTAAGCACTGCTTTTTCTTTGAGCAGTTCCTGGTGGGTGCCGATGAGCGAGGGGTAGGTCTCCGCAATGAGTTGGGAGGTCTTGATGTCCTTGGCAAATGCCACGGCGCGCTGCATGGGCTGGGCGTCTTCCTCAAAGCCGCCCTTCTTGCCCTGCAATTCACCGGAGCGCTTGGCCAGGCCGTTCCAGGCACCAATCATGGCGGAGGCTAGTGAAAGGTTGACCTGGTTGTTCTCACTGTGGGCCATGGCTTGGGCGGCCACGGATTCATCCACGGTCATGACAAGCACCTTGTAGTCAGTGAGCAGGCCCTTGTCCACGGCTTCGCCGAAGCCGAGGCGGTAGAACTCCGGGCCGTAGATGGCTTCATCATCCATAGAGGCCAGCTCCGCGGAGTGCTCTTCGGCCTTGCCCTTGACGGCTTCGTCGTAGAGGCGTGGGGTGGCTGTCATGTAGAGGCGCTTGGCTGCCTTGATGTAGTCGGCGTCGTGGACGCGGACGAAGTTGCTGGCGTCCTCATTAGCCAAGGTGATTCCGGTGGTGCGGTGGGCTTCATCGCAGATGACGAGGTCGAAATCATCGAGGCCGACCTGTTGGGCATCGTGCACTGCCTGGATGGACTGGTAGGTGGAGAAGACGATGTTGAGGCCCTTGGCACGCTTTCCGGACTCAAAGCGCGTGGTGATGTCCTTGCCTTCGGTGGAGACTGGGACCTCAAGGTCGTAAACAGCGATGTCTTCGGCCTTCTTGGAAACCTTGCTATCGGAGCACACCGCGAAGGCGCGCATGTCGAGGCGGCCCTGGGCGGTCCACTCCTTCAGAGTTTGGGAGAGCAAGGAGATGGACGGCACGAGGAAGAGGATGCGGGCTTTGCCGCCGTTGTCTTCAGCGACGCGCTCCGCTAGGCGCAGGGCGGTGAAGGTTTTGCCGGTGCCGCAGGCCATGATGAGCTTGCCGCGGTCATGAGTCTTGAACCCTTCGATGGCTTTGTCGATGGCCGCCTGCTGGTGTGGGCGGGGCTCGAAGGTCTCGCGCTGGGAGAGGTTGATCTGGATGGTTTTATCGCGCACTTCCGAGCCAGGGAAGGCCACGTCCCAGTTGATGGGTGACTCCGCGATGGCGGAAATGCCAATGCGACTGGTGGGAATGATTTGGTTGGCCAGGGCGTCCTCCGCATGGGAGGACCAGTGGTCCGTGGTGGAAATAATCAGGCGGCTCCCGAAGTGCTGGCGGCCGTCTTCCGTTTCGAAGGAGTGACCGGAGGCTTCGAAAAAGGAATCCAGGTGGGATTTCTGGATGCGGGCCTTGGAGTCATAGAACTTGCACTGGATGGCGGTCCACGAGCCGTCATCGACGCGGCGGGCCACCAGGTCAATGCCGGTATCTGCCTTGCCGCCGTTGTAGCGCCAATCCGTCCAGCGACAGACCTCATCGAATTGGTTCTTCAAGGTTGGGTCAGTCTTGAAATAGTTGACCATCAGCTTCTCAAAGGCAATGCCATACTTTGCCTTTGGTTGGTTTTCACGCAGCTGTTCTAGGACCTCAGAGAACTTCGACATGAGAACATTGTGCCCGAAGGTGTGCACGAGGTTCTGTCAACACACTGGTCTTAGCGTGGATCTGCTTTGCTGGGTTCCGTTGCGCTTTGCTCCGCTTTGGCTTGCTTGCGCTCAGCCAACCACGTCTTCACAGCTCGGGCGGCGTCGGCTGCACGCATGTCGGGCACGTAGGCGTGAACGACGGCGAGTCCAATGGCGGGCAGTGCCAGCTCATCGTTGTAGGCTAGGTACCATTTGTGCTCTTCCGGCTGGAACTTGCGTTTGGAGGCGGCCAGGCTGCGGAAGCCGTAGAGGGGCTCCATTTCTTCGCCGAGGCGGGTGAGGAGGGCGTCGAGAAGCCCGGGCTCCTCCGGTGTTCCTGACAGGGGAGCGCCGGAGAGCGAAATCCAGGCGCAGCCTTCGCCGGCGGCGATGATCATGGCTTCAGAGATGAGTAGCTCGATTGCCCCCTTGAAGCCGTGGTCGGCGCGGCGCATGACGTCGAGGGTGTAGCCCACCACGCTGCCGTTTTCGCGAACAGGGAGCCAGGATGTCACGCCGTGCAGCGTGCCGTCCTCCCCCAGCGCGAGCAGTAGCTTGGTGCCTTCCTCCCGCAGCTCGTTAACACCGCCCAAAGTAAAGCCCATCTCCGGGAGAGCTTTGTCAGAGACCCATTCTTCGGAGAGCTCGGCGATTTTGTTGCGGGTGGCAAGATCGAGGTCCTTCCACTCCGTCCACAGCGTGGTCACTCCCTCCTTGCCGGCCTTGTTGCGGGCGGTGCGGATGTTCTGGAATTTCTTGCCTTTGAACTCGGTGTTAGAGGTGTCCAGGACGGCTTCTTCGGCTACTTCGAGGCAGTGGAAGCCGGGGCGGGTAAAGCTTTCCCGTACTGAGTACCAGGCTGGACGCCAGCCCTGTTCGCGGGCGAATTCTTCGAAGGCGGCTGCGGTGGCCTGCGGGTCAGTGCCCACCGGCTCGCCGAGACTGAGCGCAATCCCGTTGTGGACGCGGTAGGCAACGTAGTTGCTGTCGTTAAAGAAGTAGCGGTTCGCCTTCCACAGAGTCATGGCGGAAAGGTGGTCGCCGCTACCCTGCTCCAGGATGGCGCGGGCACGCTCGCGGGCCTCAGCGGTCTCAGGGTTAGCCGGCGTGGCAAACATGCGGTAAGCAACCCACGCTGCGTACATCCAGAACAGTGTGCCTACCCACTCGTAGAGGGCCCAGGTCAGCCACGTGGTCGGTGCAAGTTCGAGCGGGAGCAGAGTGGCCACGACTGGTGGGACGTAGCGCAGCGGGAGTTCGGCCAGGATCGATCCGGCAGTGGCTGTCTCGACGAATCCGTCCTTGAGAAGTAGTGCGCCGACTCCCCAGAGAGCGGCTGTGAGGGCGAAGGCAGCAGCGATTTTGCTAGCGGCCTGGCCCAGCGCACCTGCGCTTTCGTGGATGTGGAACACGCGGTGATTCCAGATTAGTACGAGGAGGCAGGTGGCCCAGGGCAGGACCACGGCCGCTAGGTTGACGCCGTAGAGCACCAGGCCTTCTTGGCTAAAGTCCCACAGCTGTGCTAGAAGAACAGCGATGACGAGTAGCTGGGTAAGGACGGAAAGCCACCAGGCTAGGCGGCGACCACGGATGAGGCCAAAGCACAGCACCAGTTGGATGATGAGCGGCATAAAACTGGCGATGGCCGGGCCAACGCCTTGGACGCGGGCAACGTCGAGGGCGGCTAAGCACCCCTGGCTTGCGGGGCCAGCCTGGCAGAGTTCAGTGGCGTGGTAGGCAGCGGAGTTGAAGGACCACATCAGCCGGGTGACTGGGCTGAAGGGTCCTTCGGCCAGCGGGTCAAGGGCCACGAAGGCTGGGCCAATGGCTACCACGCCCAAGATGAGCGCGGTGAGCACGCGGCGTTCAGGTACCGAGGCGCGGTGGAAGGCAGTGGGGCGCTGCGCATTTGTGCGAGGCGCAAAGACACTCCACGCAATGCCGGCCGCGATGGAAAGCACTGAGGCGGTGACGCCGAGGACGTCGCTCAACGTACCGCCGTACAGGGCCATGGTGAGAGTCAAGGCAAGAATGCTCACACGCACGCGGCGCTGCCATAGGCGAGGCATCCAAGCAGAAGCGAAGCCGGCAGTACCCACGATAAAACCGATGGGTGATAAGCCAGTGGAGCTCAGAAGATCATCGCCCCAGCGGTTTAGCCCGAGCTCTTCGATGCCGTGGGCGGCTACGTAGGCCAAGGGAACGGAGATGAGCTGCGTGACGATACCAACGGCGAGAGTGCGCAGGGAACCTAGCCGGTATTCCGAAGGAAGAACGAAAGCTAGGGCCATGAGGGTGAGTGCCACAACTGCGCCGAAGGTACGGCCGGTCAGGCCGATCGTTTGCGTAATGCCCGCCAGCCCTGGAACCGCGTAGGTCACGATGACCAATACCCACATCAGAAGGATCAACACCCACGTCACCGGAATGCGCCGCGCGAGGTGTCGGAAGTTGTTAGCGCTGAAGATCTGCATCTTGGACTCCATCAAAAGGATCGTTCACATCTTTCAAACCACCTTGGCGGGCGATCCAGGCGAAAGTTTCGCGCAGAGCCGGGCGCCACACCTCGAAGGAATGCCCACCCGGGCGGGTGGTGTAGAAAGTCCGCATGCCGGCGGCGCGGGCGGCATCACTCAACTGGCTGAGTGCTTTCACCGCGTTAGTGTCGCGGTTGCCGGCGATGAAGATGGCCTGGTGGTCGGGGTACTTTTTCGTCGCCAGCAGGTGTGCAGGATTAGCGGCTTGGTAGGCGGCTTCATCGCCACCATAGAACTTGGACACGGTGGCGGCGTGGTTTCCAATAGTGGGTTCGGCCTCGCCGGAGATGTCCACTGCCTGGCCATAGGCTTCGGGATGATTGGTGAGGATCTGCAGAGAGCAGGTTCCGCCGTATGACAAACCAGCGACGGTCCAATGTTGTTGATTCTCGTCGACACGGAAAGCGGTTTTGATTCCTGTCGGCACGTCGGTTGTTAGGTAGGTCATGACCTTGGCCACGGAGGTGTCCGCGCAGATGGGGTTGGCGGTCTCGCTCCCGGTAGCGTCGACAGCCACGACGATCGGGCTTAGTCCCCCATTGGCGCGTTGGAAGGCATCGGCGGTTTCGGCCGCCTCGCCGGAGCCGAACCACTGCTCCGGCCCACCCGGATTGCCGTGGAGCAGGACTAGGACGGAAAGATTCATATCCTTCTTGCTCCAATAGGCCGGCGGGATATAGGCCGTGGCCTGGCGTGCAGTGAATCCTGAGGTGGTACCCGGGAGATCTACGTGCACAATCGCAGCGGAATCCGCGGACTTCATGGCCTTGAATTGGCCGTAGTCCATCTCCTGGGCCACCGGCGTGGGATCGAGCGAGGCGATGTCCGGATAGGACTGGTACTCCATATTGGCCAGGCCGGCCACCGCAAGTGCCGAGAATGCTGCTATCACGGCCATAAGGACACGACGGCCCGCATGGTGAATGAGGGAGATAAGCGCCGCGATGGGTACGAGCCCGGCCACGAAAAGGTAGAACGGGACGTCCCAATGCTTAAGCGCGAAGTAGGCCACGGTAGCAATGACTGCGGCGAGAAGGAAGGACACGAAGTCGCGTTTGCGCAGGCGCCACGCAATGAGCAGCGCGCTGATGACCAAGATAGCAATGTAGATCCCGCCGTTCACGGGGTCAGTCAGCGGCAAGCCCAGTACGGACTGGATGAAGTTATTCACGGATTAAACATAGACCCACGCCGAGTCGAAAGCGCTGTGGACTATCTGTGAATATGTCCGGATGACTGTGATTTTGATCGGATGCGCGCGCTAGACCGAACGGGCGCGGCGGATGATCTCCGGAAGCTCTGCCAGGACCACGTTGATGTCCTCTTCGGTGGTGAGGCGGCCCAGTGTGAAGCGCAGGCTGCCGCGCCCGTGTTCCTCGTCAATGCCCATGGCTTCCAGCACGTGAGACATGCGGTTAACTCCCGCGTGGCAGGCGGAACCGGCGGAGGCTTCGATACCGGCGGCATCCAGCAGCATGATGAGGCTGTCGCCGTCCGTCCCCGGGAAGGACACGTGCAGGTGGGAGGCCAGGGTGGGCTCGGCGGAGTTGATGATGACGTTGTCGATGCTGTCCTCAATGCCGGCCTTGAGCTTATCGCGAAGTGCGGACAGGCGGATGTCCTCCTGCTCCATTTCCGCGACGGACTCGCGCAGGGCCGCGGCGAGCGCGCTCGCGCTGGCCACGTCCACGGTTCCGGGGCGGATGCCACGCTCCTGGCCGCCGCCGAAGGCGATGGGTTGAGGCTCCGGGGTACGGCGTGCGAGCAGCAGGCCGATGCCGCGGGGCCCGCCAAACTTGTGGGCGCTGGCCGCCAATGTGGTGGCACCCAGCTCATGGAAATTGATGGGCAGCTTACCGGCGACCTGCACGGCATCGATGTGCACTGGGGTGTTCTGCGCGGCGGCGCGCTGAGTGATGTCCGCGACCGGCTGTATAGCGCCGGTCTCGTTGTTGGCCCACATGCAGGTGGCAACCGCGGCCGGGGTATCCAGGGCGCTTAAGTCGCTGATGTGGCCGGTGGAATCGACCGGCAGCAGATCCACGGTGGCGCCATGCTCAGCGCGGAGCTTCTCCACGGTCTCAAGGACGGCGGGGTGCTCGATGGGGGTCGAGATGATGTGCGGTGTCGTATCCGACCCCGCACGGAAAAGACCCTGGATGGCAATGTTATCCGCCTCCGTGCCGGAGGAGGTGAAGACTACCTCGATGGGTTCGCAGCCGAGGAGCTCGGCGACGGTCTCGCGGGCGTCGTCCAGCACGGATCGCGCCTTACGCCCGGAGCCATAGGCCGAGCCCGGGTTCAGGGCCCCGGAGGCATTGACCCAAGCGTCAATAGCGCTTTGGCGCATGGGCTGGGTGGCTGCGTAATCGAGGTAGCGAGGCATTAGTTGCCGGCCCCCTTGCGGGACTCGAGCTCCTTAGCCAGGGCCGGGGCGATCTCGTGGAGGTCACCCACCACGCCGAGGTCGGCGATCTGGAAGAAGGGCTCGTCCTGGTCCTGGTTGACCACGACGATGGTCTCCGAGGTCTGCATGCCAGAGGTGTGCTGGATTGCACCGGAAATGCCCAGGCCGATGTAGAGCTTCGGGGAGACGGTCACGCCGGTCTGGCCCACCTGGTGGGCCGGGTCGTAGAAGCCTTCATCCACGGCGTCGCGGGTGGCGCCGACGGCGGCCCCGAGGACGTCGGCAAGCGGCTCCACCACGTCGGCGAACTTGTCACCCACGCCGCGGCCGCCGGCGACGACGACCTTCGCGGAGGTCAGCTCCGGACGGGCGGTCTTCTCTGCCGGAGTGAAGGAGGTGACGGTGACGTCCTTCGCGGTGGCAGCGGGCAGCTCGAAAGGAGCAGGAGCTGCGCTAACCGGCTGCGGCTCGGCGGCCACGGAGCCAGGGCGCAGGGTGTAGACCACGGAGCCAGTAGCCGTCGAGGAGGTCTCGTACGAGCCGCCGAAGATGGTGTGGTGTGCGCTGCCGTCGGCATTGATGCCGTCGACGTTGACCAAAGCACCCGAGCCCAGGCGCGCCGCGAGGCGGCCGGCAATTTCGTTGTTGGTCGGGGTGGAGGCCAGCACGATGGGCGCCGGGTTATTAGCGGCGAGGGCGTGCAGGGCGTCGACCTCCGGGGTGACGATGCGCTGCTCATAGTCCGCGGCGGTCGCCTGCACTACCTGGGCTGCACCGAAGTTGCCCAACTCGGCATCAAAGGAGGCGGCGGTAGCGGCATCCTTCGCCACGACGACGGCGGAGACGGTACCAAGTGCGCGGGCGGCGGTGATGAGCTCGCCGGTAACGGGGCTCAGCTGCTCTGCTTCGTGCTCAACTAGGACATAAACGTGAGACATGTGTTTTCTCCTTTAACCCTCGATGAGATTCTTGGCGGCCAGGAAGTCCGCGACCTTGGCGGCGGCCACGGCCGGATCAGTATCCGTGATGACCTCACCGGCGGTACGGGCCGGGCGCTGTGCGGAGGCGGTAACCGTGGTGGTGGACGGCACGCCGTCGATGCCCAGATCCGCCACGGCGAGCGTGGTGACCTCAGCCTTCTTGGCGGCCATCAGGCCCTTGAAGTTGGGGAAGCGCGGCTTGTCGGCCTTGTCGGTAAAAGACAGGATGGCCGGCAGGTTGGCGCTGAGTTCCCAGTGGCCGTGGACATCCTCACGGGTACCGGTGGCAGTGGCACCGGCCAGGGAGGCTGCCTTGAGTTCCGTGAGCGCGGGCAGCTGGCGGTACTCGGCCAGCAGGCCGGCGATAAGCCCGGTGGAGGCATCCGAGGAGTTATTGCCCAGGGTGATGACCTGGACCTCGCCGAACTTCTCGGCCACCTTGTCGATGGCGGCGTTAAGAACCCAGGCGGTGGCCAGGGCGTCGGCGCCAGCGAGGGCGTCGTCAGTCACGTGCACGGCGTGATCCGCGCCCATGGCCAGGGCCTTGCGCAGGGCCTCATCGGCAGCGGCCGGGCCCATGGTGAGTGCGACGACCTCATAGCCGGCGTCGGCGTTATCGTCGCGCAGGCGCAGTGCCTGTTCGACGGAGTACTCGTTGACCTCATCGATGACGTTATCCACCGAGGTGCGGTCCAACGTGTGGTCCGCCTCGAGGGTCTTGGTTGACCACGTATCCGGTACGTGCTTGACCAGAGCCACAATGACTGGCATGTGGGCACTTCCCCTTCCGTAAATTTTGAAACTATTAGGGTGCGTAATTACCTTCGGTCGATACTACTCGCGGTCCGCACAACACCGCGACTCCCTTCGTTCCAATGCGTGTGACCACGAGCGTCTTGGCGGTCGACCCCTTCAACTTGAGCTTCTTGCGCAGCTGATCCGGGTTCACGTCTTGCCCGCGTACCAGGATTTCCAGCGAGCCAACGTCGTGAGCCGCCATAGCCGCCTTGAGCTTCTTCATGGGGACCATCTCGATGAATTCAAATCCGGACGTGCCGTGAGGCAGGCGGTCACCGGTGAGGTAAGCAATGCGCGGGTCCAGTTGGTGCAGGCCTTCCCGCGCGGCGTAGTGGCGCACCAGCCCGGCGCGCACGATGGCGCCGTCGGGGTCGATGAGGAAGCGGCCGATGGGGCCGGCCTCAGGTAGCTCGTGCTCTGCGACGCCGTCGTCGATGACGTCCGTGTGGATTCCATCTGGCGTGGTACTGAGGACCACTGCCCTCTTCCCTGTTCCCAGGCCTGGGGTGTACAGGCAGGTTTCCTTCACCCCTCCGTCAAGGCTGACTACGCAGGCTAGGCCTTCCCATTCGGAGTGGTCGATGCCGGGTGCGCATTTGATGGCCATCTCGCCGTGGGTGGCCAGCAGATCTGCTGGCGGGGGCAGAAGTTGGTCCAGGCGAGTAATGCGGTTGCCGCCTTGGCGCCGGGCAGGGTCGGCGATGCAGACTTCGGCGGTCGTCGTTGTTGTCAGCGCATTTGCGCGAAAGACGGGATGCTCAATGTTGTGCTGCGCCATGGCTACGCGTGAGGCGTCCAGGTCGCTGCCCACATAAGCACCGGGACGATAAGCCTGCCCCTCGGTGCCGATAGAACACGTGAGGTCGTGGACCATGTCCACGTTGCGTTCCTGAAGGAACTGCGCGCGATAAGCCGCCACTGCGGGTGGAGTGGCTTGTTGGGCGGAGTCATGGTCCATGAGCCACTGCCCCGGCAGCTTGCCGGAGCTGCGGGCTTGGATGAGTTCGGCCACGGCACGCCCGTAGTCACCAAAGTGGGCCTGCAGCTTGGCGACGTCCCGCAGGTGCGCCTTCTTGGTCCCCTCCAGGTCTGCTGCGGCGGTATCGATGGCGGCAGCGTTCTCACGTAGGAAGGCAACTTCGTCCAGGGTGTAGCTCATGCAGGATTCTTCTGTATCGGTTAAAGGCCGGCCGAGGCCGACTTAAATGCGGTCGACGGGAAAAGTGGTGAAGTATTCGCGGTAGCGCTCGTCATCGCGCGGGTCGCCGATAATTGGGCGTAAGTCGGAGAAGGAGGCATCATCTAAAACCTCTTTAACGCTGGAATAGGACGTGAGGCGCTTGAGCTGGGCCCACGTCGGGATGGCTAGGCGGACCAGCCCGGCGCGCCATCCGTCGAGGACCAGTTGGGGGTCGAACCAGCCGGCGTCATCGGCTTCGCCCGTATCCCCATCGGGTTCTTGGCCCTCGGGCAGCACACCGATGAAGAAGAAGGTATCGAACCAGTGATTGTTGTCTTCACCGGCCCAGCGGGACCAAGGCAGCAGCATGTCGGCGTCGACACGCATGCCGTTGTGCTCAAGAAACTCGGTGAAGGAAATCTCGTGGGTTTCCAGCAGCTCGCGCTCGCGGTGGTAGCGCGAGGCGTCGGAGACCAAGCCGTCCTCGCGGATGGCTAACAGCGTGCCGGCCTCCTCGAAAAGCTCCCGGGCGGCGGCGAAGACAAGGGCGTGGGCCTTGTACTTGGTTACGCCCATGCGGCGTGCCATGGACACCACTGAGCGGCCTGCCCACAGTTCGCCAGAGTCCCAGGTTCGGGGCGGGAAGTCACGCGGGTCTACCCCGCCGCCGGGAAAAACGACGTGGCCGGGGTAGTTGCGCATGGTGCGCACGCGTTCTTGGATCCACACGCGCAGCCCCTCGGCCGTATCGCGCAACAGGAGGACAGTAGCGGCCAGACGTGCCCCGTTAAAGCCCGTTGTTTCGCCGGGGTCGATGGCGTCAAGGCTGTCGTGGATGGACTGACTCATGCAACTTTCCGTGTCTGCAGGCTGGGGGCAGAATTCGAGAGGTATACGTCGAGGGTGTGTACCGAGGTTTTGTACTGAGAGTTATCTACTAGGGGTTAGCGGACTCGTCGGGCGAAGTACCTCTCCCCGATGCGATCCACCTGGATGGGTTGGTGGAAGGCCTTGGAGAGGTTTTCCGACGTCAGGACAGAGTTAATGAGTCCTTTGGCCACGACCTTACCCTCATCCAGGAGCATCGCATGGGTAAATCCGTAAGGGATTTCCTCCACGTGGTGGGTAATCATGACAATCGCCGGGGCATCCGCATCGAGTGCTAGGTCCCCGAGGTAGCCCACGAGGTCCTCACGGCCGCCCAAGTCCATGCCGGCGGAGGGCTCATCCAGGATGAGCAACTCAGGGTTCGACATGAGCGCACGAGCGAGGATGACGCGCTTCTTCTCACCTTCGGAGAGCGTGCCCCAGGTCCGCTCTGCGAGGTGCGCGGCGCCGACTTGTTCCAAAATGTCGTCGGCGCGGGAGAAGTCCATGTCTTGGTAGTCCTCACGCCAGCGGCCGAGGACCGCATAGCCAGCAGACACAACGAGATCATCCACGCGCTCGTTGTCCGGGATGCGGTGCTGGACGGCAGCGGAAGAGATGCCAATGGCGGCGCGCAGATCGCGCATATCCGTTTTGCCCAGGCGCTCGCCCATGAGGAAAGCCACGCCAGCGGACGGGAATTCTTCGGCGGCGGCCATGCGCACCAGGGAGGTCTTGCCCGCGCCGTTGGGGCCAATGATGACCCAACGCTCATCGAGCTCCACCTGCCAATCGACGGGGCCCACCAGCGTGCGCCCGCCGCGTCGTAGCTCGACGCCGCGGAAGTCAATCAACCAATCCTCGTCGGTTTCCATCAGTTCAGGGTCTTGCTGGCTCAATTGCTCTGGAGTGTTCACACGCACCATTGTGGCCGATATCTTCCTTCCCCGGTGAAACTGACACAGCTGCATTATTCTATGGGCATGACTCAACGCCTTGGTATCGACGATGTCCGCCCCTCCCTCTCCGGTAATGCCGCCTCGAAGGCCGTAGTCGGAGAGGTTGTTCCTGTCACCGCGCTGGTGTGGCGTGAGGGCCACGATGCCGTCGCCGCGACGCTGTCGGTGTGGAACACCGAATCCCCCTCCACCTCCGCCGTGACCATGACGGTGGACCCGGAAGACCAGGACCGAGTCCACGGGGTGTTTACTCCGGCGACTCCCGGGCGTTGGTTCTTCCGCATCGATGCCTGGTCGGATCCGATGTCCACGTGGCGCAACGCGGTGGTCAAGAAGATGGAGGCGGGGCAATCGGCGCGGGAGCTCAGCAACGATCTGTTGCACGGCGCCGAGCTCTTCGAGGAGGCGGCCATCCAGTGCCCGAGCGATAAGGCGGAGCTGCTCTTTCAGGCGTCGAAGGAGCTCAAGGATGACACGGTGGACGTCGACAAGCGCGTGCGTACCGCGCTCTCCGAGGAGGTCGCCGAGATCCTCCACCACCACCCGCTGCGCCATCTGCTGGTCGAAGGTGACATCCACGAGGTCCTGGTAGAGCGCCGCGATGCCCTCTACAACTCCTGGTACGAGCTCTTCCCGCGCTCGACCGGCGGGTGGGATGACGAGGGCAACCCCGTGCACGGCACGTTTAAGACCACAGCGCAGGCACTGGAGCGCGTGGCTGCCATGGGGTTCGACACCGTCTACTTCCCTCCCATCCACCCCATTGGCGAAGTGCACCGCAAGGGCCGCAACAACTCGGTGGTGGCTGAGCCTGGTGATGTGGGCTCGCCGTGGGCCATTCAGGACCACTCCACCACGCACCCGGAGCTGGGCACGATGGAGGACTTCAAGGAACTGGTCAAGAAGGCCGCCGACTTGGGCCTGGAGGTAGCACTGGACCTAGCGCTGCAGGCCTCCCCGGACCACCCGTGGGCCAAGACCAACCCGGAATTTTTCACGGTGTTGGCCGATGGCACTATCGCCTACGCGGAGAACCCGCCGAAGAAGTACCAGGACATCTATCCGCTCAATTTCGATAACGACCCAGATGCTATCTACGCGGAGATCTACCGCATCGTCATGATCTGGGTGGAGGCTGGCGTGACCACCTTCCGCGTGGACAACCCCCACACCAAACCGGCTAACTTCTGGAACTGGCTGATTTCCAAGGTGCACGTGACTCACCCAGAGGTCATCTTCCTCTCCGAGGCCTTTACCCGCGCCCCGCGCCTGTTCGGCCTGGCCAAGGCTGGATTTACGCAGTCCTATACCTACTTCACGTGGCAGACCTCCAAACACGAGCTCACTGAATTCGCGCAGATGCACGTGGAGCAGGCCGATATCTGCCGCCCCAACCTCTTTGTCAATACCCCGGATATTCTCCACGAATCTCTGCAGACCGGCGGGCGCGCCATGTTCGCCATTCGCGCTACCTTGGCTGCGACTCTCTCCCCGCTGTGGGGCGTGTACTCGGGCTTCGAGCTCTACGAGCACCAAGCCGTCAAGCCGGGCAGCGAGGAGTACCTCGATTCGGAAAAATACGAGCTGCGCCCGCGCGACTTTCAGGCCGCTGTGAAGTCCGGTGATTCCCTGGAATCCTATATTCGCCTACTCAACGTCATCCGCCGCGAAAACCCGGCCCTCCAGCAGCTGCGCACGCTACGCTTCCACAACACGGATAACGAGGCCATCATTGCCTACTCCAAGGCCGATCCCGCTACCGGCAATGTGGTGCTCGTGGTGGTCAACCTCGATCCGCGCAATGCACAGGAGGCCACGGTCTTCTTGGACTTGGCCGCCGTGGGCCGCCACCCGGGTGAACACTTCACGGTGCAGGACACCATCAGTGGTGCCGCCTATGAGTGGTCCGACCGTAACTTCGTGCGCCTAGAGCCGCTGCGCGACGTCGCCCACGTCTTCATCCTCCCACCGGCCCACCATGACCTGCAGGAACGCATTGCGTGGCGCCGGGTGAACGACTACCGCGCTTAAGCTCTCAGGCCAGTAGATAGCCCCGCGCTGATTCCGTCCCCCTTTCTGGGTAGCGCGGGGTTTCTTTTCGGCCCCGCGAGCACGTGTTCTTGGGTAATTTGGTCTGTATGAACATCCCGGCCTCAGACCTCGAACGCCTCAACCACTGCCGCCACCACGCGCCCCATGATTTCTATGGTTGGCACGATGGAACCGTCCGCACTCGCCGCCCCGGTGCTGAAGCCGTCGAGCTCGTCACCGCCACTGAAACCGTCGCCATGCGCGCGGTTGGGGATGATATCTGGGAGGCCCCGCTCGCAGAGGAAGCAGACTACCGCCTGCGCATCACCTATCCGGGCCAGCCCGCCATCGAGGTAGCGGATGGCTACCACTTCCTGCCTACCCTGGGCACCTTGGATCAGCACCTCATCGGCGAGGGCCGCCACGAGCGCTTGTGGGAAGTGCTCGGTGCCAACCTCAAGAGCTACACCACCGACATGGGCGTAGTCGAAGGCACCGCGTTTGCCGTGTGGGCGCCCAACGCGGAGGGCGTGGCCGTCGTCGGTGACTTCTGCGGCTGGAACCCTACCCAGTACCCCATGCGTTGCCTTGGCTCCACGGGCATTTGGGAGGTCTTCATCCCCGGTGTGGGCGAAGGCGAGCGCTATAAGTTTGCGGTCCACGGCAAGAACTCTCCGCGCATCGATAAGGCTGATCCCCTGGCCAAGCGCACCATCGCCCCGCCGGAGACCGCCTCCGTGGTGGCCCGCTCCAGTTTCAAGTGGAGCGATGAGGAGTGGATGAGCAAGCGCACCGGGGACCTCGATGTCCCGATGAGTGTCTACGAACTCCACGTCGGCTCCTGGAAGGTAGGTGCTAACTACAACACCTTGCGCGAAGAGCTCATCCCTTACCTAATTGAGCACGGCTTTACCCACGTGGAGCTGCTGCCCGTGGCCGAGCACCCCTTCGGCGGTTCCTGGGGCTACCAGGTCTCCGGCTACTACGCTCCCTCCGCGCGCTGGGGCTCCCCGGATGAGCTGCGCGCGCTTATCGACGAATTGCATAACGCCGGCATCGGCGTCTTCGTTGACTGGGTTCCCGCGCACTTCCCCAAGGACGAATGGGCGCTGGGCCGCTTCGATGGGCAGGCACTCTACGAGCACCCCGATCCGCGCCGCGGTGAGCAGGCCGATTGGGGCACCTACGTCTTCGACTTCGGTCGCAACGAGGTGCGCAACTTCCTCGTGGCTAACGCCCTGTACTGGGCCGAGGAGTTCCACGTGGATGGCCTGCGAGTCGACGCCGTTGCATCCATGCTCTACCTGGACTACTCCCGCGAAGAATGGCTGCCCAATATCTACGGCGGGCGCGAAAACCTTGAGGCAGTCCAATTCCTCCAGGAGACCAACGCCACGCTGAACCGTAACCACCCGGGCGTCCTGACCATCGCCGAGGAATCCACCTCCTGGCCAGGCGTAACCGCCCCGACGCATGAGGGCGGACTGGGCTTTAGCCTGAAGTGGAACATGGGCTGGATGAACGACACCCTGGAGTACTTCAAGCACGAGCCGATTCACCGCCGCTACCACCACGGCGAGCTCACCTTCTCCATGGTCTACGCCTATTCGGAGCGCTACGTACTGCCGTTTAGCCACGACGAAGTGGTCCACGGCAAGGGCTCCTTGTGGGAGCGCATGCCGGGCGATGACTGGAACAAAGCTGCGGGCCTGCGCGCGCTGTACGGCTACATGTTCTCCCACCCGGGCAAGCAGCTAATGTTCATGGGCCAGGAGTTTGGCCAGACCACCGAATGGGCAGAGGGGCACTCCGTGGACTGGTCCAATTTGGAGGGCTGGGGCAACGAGTGGCACCACGGCATTAAGCGCCTGGTGCGCGACCTCAACGCGGTGTACAAGCAACAGCCAGCCCTGTGGACCCAGGACTTTACACAGGACGGCTTCCAATGGGTCAAGGCTGATGACTCGAATAACAACATGCTCGGCTACGTCCGCTACGGCAAGGACGGCTCCGCCTTGTTGGCGGTGTGCAACTTCTCCGGCAGCTCGGTGCCCCACTATGACCTCTGGGTGCCGCGCGATGGCGAGTGGGAGCTGGTCATCAACACAGACGACGCCGTCTATCAAGGCGCTGGCAACGACCTTGCCCACCGCGTGCGCTCCGAAGGCAACCACGTCCAGCTGCACCTGCCGGCCAACTCGGTGCAGTGGTACGCCTTCCGTGGCTAAGCTGAGTGGCGCGCCGTGACAAGACCGTTGAAACACCACTGCCCGAATTACCAAAATGGTTGCGTGGGGCAAACCTGCCGATGAGTTCAGACTATGCCCCTGTCAGTACAGCTTGAACGCCGACAACCAATGTTTCAATTTGGCGTTAATTCCTTTATCACCTTTGATAGGCGCAATACTCAGCCGAAGGTTTCATATCAATAGCGGCGATGCCTACCACTTCCCCGTCTTACTGACGAAAAGATCCATCCATAATAAGTGAATTGGAGGCTTAGTGATTCGCAGTCAATCAAAATTCATTCCTTAAATAACCTGCTATGCAGTGGCATCGAATGCAGTTTTCTTCAGTGTCATCTAGGCTCGGGATCACGGGCCATAAAGCAAAAATTCATTCAACGATTACCGGAGCTGAACTGCTTGCAGAGTAGCTAAGTCGCTATCATCGCCTTCAGTTGCTACGAGCAGGTTACCCTCGTACGATGCACGCGCAAGCTAACGATATAAGGCTGGGCGTAAAGACTTTCATGATTACCCCTGTAAATTGAGAGGTTTTTCACATCAGCAACACGGACTTTCATCTCCCTTTAGGGTAGCTTAATAAGCAATCTCTGACTCTCGCCCAAGGATCGTCATGAATGTTCTCCCACGTAAAGTAATCGCGGCTATCTTAACAAGTATTCTGATTAGTAGTTTGTCGAGCATAGCAGTAGCTCAACCATCCTTTTCCGGTTCAACTCAAAATTCCCAGTCACAGCCGGCGCTCGAAGCATCTCAAGAACCAGGCATGAATAGCGATGCGGTGCCGGCACCAACAATCGATGGACCATTTGCCCAGTGGGGTATTCCGACGCCTCCGGGAGCTGAAGATTATGTGGTTAATCAGGCCACAGAGGAAGAGCTTAACCCACAAGGGCTCGAAGAATGGCACCCAACCTCCAATCCCAACAGCGAAGTTATACCTGGCCAGATGCGCTCTGACCGTGAAGAGATTCCTGCCAGAGTTGAGAAATCAGAAGCTGATCAAGCAGAAATCCGGGAAGCACAGCTTGCAGCCCCGGATAGTCCGGCTTTGTATGCTCGTCAAGGTTGTAGCGTCTACTGGCCGACAAGCTTTGAAGTTTGCGGCCTGATTAAGGAGAAATACGACAGCATCGGTGGACCTACCAGCTTTCTCCTTTTGCCCAAGTCCAATGAGTTAACTAATCCTGATGGGGTCGGGAAGCGCTCTGAATTCGTCAACGGATTTATCTATTGGCACCCTACAACTGGAGCACATACTGTTAGCCTTCCCGTATCAAAAGTTTGGGAGCGCCACGGATGGGAAGGAGGTTTCCTCGGGTACCCCACTACCAGCGATATTACTCTGGGAAATGCTTGGTATAAGCAGGACTTCCAAGGCGGGCATGTCTACACCCACAATACACTTCCCCTATCGCAAGCCAGCATCCAGGGCGCAATCTATGACAAGTGGCAATCCATGGGCGCCCAAAACAGTGAACTTGGTTACCCAATAAGTGATGAATTAACAACTCCTGATGGGATTGGACGCTACAACGTATTCGAAGGCGGAATGATCTACTGGACACCGAAACACGGAGCACATTCAGTCAGCGGTGGCATACTTTTTTCTTGGGCAACACAAGGTTACGAAAGAAGTGCTTATGGATATCCGATTGGTGACGTATTCATCAATAGCCAAGGAAGACAGGAACAGAACTTCGAGGGTGGAGTCCTCTACGGGGATCCTAACGTTTTCTGGCAGCCGTTTTCATGTCTACATGCAGTTTCTCGAATCTCACAGGAAATGGGAATTCTAGACAGAATGCAGTTTATGTGTTCAAACCGCGGGGTTTCCATTACAGCTAATGGCCTTGACTACTTTGGGATGCCCACAGTAGAGGACGTGGCCAAGAATATACCTATCCCCGAATTATGGTCCGCGAGAGATTCGACGGGCATGACTGGAGTGGAATGCGATGTTTACGAGTCTGGGTCGATGAGCGGCCCGTTCAGAAAATCGGATTACAAGGCTGTTAAACAGATTAGTTTCTGCTTTGGAGAAACTGATCCGCCTTCTCCCTTCGAGAATATAGAACCCAGATGGTCTCGAGAATTTGCTTGGACTGTCTCTGACAGCTTGATTCAGCGCGCTTATGGAGATCTAGCTGTGAGTGTAGAAAACTTAGATTTGCCTGGCTTCACTTTCCAGGTGAATAGCCGACTTAGGAAAGATAATTCCTACAGGTTTGACAATACGGCTACTGAGTCAACCAATACGGTAACTGCGCCGGGCTTAAGCAACGCAGATAAGGTGACCTACGATATTCCTAAAAAGCCGGGAGCCTATTTTACCGAAATAGATGGTATCTCGCTTCAAGTTCCTGAATGGGGCTACAACCAGAGCTTTGGTGGGTACAGGTTCGCTATCGGGCGTTACGACTGTCCCGAGTATTCCCATCATGCTGATTTGTGTAAGTTTACCAATCCTATTGATGATCATACGTAAACCCCATTAAGGAGGAGTCAAATATGCACAGCTTTCTGTGGGATGATTTTTGCGAAAACCAAGGAGTGATTGAATGCGAAGAAATAGTAGATTTGTGTTCCTCTGGTGTGCTGAAGCAGCTCATGGCACATAACCTCACAAGAAACGTCTCGTACGATTGCATCTATTATCCCGACGGTACTGCTGATGAAGACGGACCGTTCACTGACTACACGACCTATCACGTTGATGCTTATCCTGCTCAATCGGAACTAATTACCTTCAGAAACGGCGTGGAGATCAGTCACGACGGCCCATATGCTTGTAATAATCAGTTAATCCACCTAGGTGCTCCACCTTCTGGCGCTGGAGGACCTAGCGTATTTCTCTACTACAATCGGTATCCGGAATTTTGGGGTAACACGTTTAAAAATCCACCGTGGTTACACTATCCGCGGTCTATTACGCGGGCGTCCAAAGCAGGGTTTGAGCATTACATCCGCGTGGTGAGCTACTCCGACGATGAGATGAAAAGACACCAGATGTGGAAAGAAGTCGTAATCGACACGGAAATCTCGATGGCCGTTCTCTTTGCCCGTCATATCGGATCGGACGTTGATGAAGTGTGGACAATGATTCATCTGGAAGAGCGAAATGACTGGCGCCAACCAGAGCTTAAAACCTTTGACTATCACTGGAGTATCGGAGACCAGCAGCCGCTGACTTAGCTTTCGATTGGGCGCGTCACTGCTTCTTGAACCCCATAAACAGCCTTTGGACAGCCCATTCGGGGACTGGTCCAACTTGGAGGGCTGGGGCAACGAGTGGCACCACGGCATCAAGCGCCTAGTGCGCGACCTCAACGCGGTGTACAAGCAGCACCCGGCACTCTGGACGCAGGACTTTACCCAGGACGGCTTCCAGTGGGTCAAGGCCGATGATGCTAACAACAACATGCTCGGCTACGTGCGCTACGGCAAGGATGGCTCCGCGCTGCTGGCGGTGTGCAACTTCTCCGGCAGCTCGGTTCCCAACTATGACCTCTGGGTGCCGCGCGACGGCGAATGGGAGCTAGTCATCAACACAGACGACGCCGTCTACCAGGGTGCTGGCAACGACCTACCCCAGCGCGTGCGCTCCGAAGGCAACCACGTACAGCTGCACCTGCCGGCCAACTCGGTGCAATGGTATGCCTTCCGCGGCTAAGCTGCGCGGCCTAGCGCCGAGCCTGGCTCGGCGCGTGCTCACGCTCGTCGCAAGCAAGGCCTGAGAGACACAACTGCCCCAGTTGCCAAAGTTCTGGCCAGATCTTGAGATCTCGGCGGGGATCTTTGGCAACTCGGGCAGTTTTAGTTTTCAGTCCTGCGCGTGAACATCAAGGAAAGCTCGTACGCGAGCATCGATGTCATCGCGAAGCGCATCCATTCGCTCATCTCCCTCTAGGCCGCGTACGGACGGGTCCTCAATCTCCCAACGCTCAGCCACTCCGTCATAGTCGGCATCACCGACGACGATGACGTGGTCCACTGAAGACGCAAGGTCGCGGTCAATCAACGTCGGCGTACCTGCCATGTCGGCGCCGACCTTTGCAAGGGAGGCCTGCGCCTCGGCGTTCACGCCCTGCTCACGATGCTGTTCAGTGGTCTTTACTCCTGCGGAGTGAATCTCCCAATCGGGCGCATGCTTCCTGGCTAAGGCAGCCGCCATCTGGGACTTACCGCGGTTGGTATTACAAAGAAAAAGTACGGAGGTCATGCCACCCTACTGTAATCGTGTTGCGGTGTGCCAGTAGGACCAGAGCGCTAGTTCTTCTTCACCGCGTAGTACACCGGCAGGGACTTCCAGTTGAAGGTCACGTCCTGGACGTTCTCGGACCAGCCGCCGACCACGTTCGGGTAGAACAGCGGGATCGAAGGAAGGTCACGCAACAACAGCTCCTGTGCCTGGTTGTAGAGCTTCGCGGCTTCCTCCTCATTTGCGGCGCCGTTGGCCTTGACGATGAGCTCATCAAACTCCGGGTTGGAGTACTTCGAGTCATTAGAGGCGACACCCGTGGTGAAGTTTGGCCCGAGGAAGTTGCCCATGGAAGGATAGTCGGCGAACCACGCCGTGCGGTAGGCGCCGTCCATGCGCTCGCTGCGGTAGGCATCGCGGAAGGACTTGAAGTCCGGGTAGGGGTTCCCCACGGCTTGAATTCCCAGCGTGTTGCTGATGTTGTTGGCTACGGCATCGGCCCAATCTTTGTTGTCGCCATCGGTGTTGTAGTTAATGGGGAACGAGCCTTCAAAAGCACCGTACTTCTTATCGGCCTCCGCCCAGAGCTTCTTCGCCTCCTCCGGGTTATAGTCCAGGTTCTCCGAACCGGGCAGGCTGTCGTTGTATCCGTTCAGCACCGGTGAGGTGAACTCGCGGGCCGGAGTGCGGGTGCCGTGGAAAATGGTTTCCGCGATCTCCTCACGGTTGATAGCCATCGAGATTGCCTTGCGGCGCAGCGTGCCTTCTTCCCCACTAAAGTGCGGGGTCTCCATGTGGATGGACATTTCCAAGTAGGTGGCTGCCGGCTTGGTTTCCTGACGGCCTGCCAAGTCCTGCTCATAGCTACCAAAGGCGGACGCCGGGATCGCTTCGAGCACATCGAGGTTATTCGCCAGCAGGTCCATGTACGCAGCACTGGAGTCGGCGTAGAAGGCAAACTCGATGCCGTCGTTCTGTGCTGCACGGTCACCCTTGTACTCCGGGTTCGGCTCGATGATCAGGTTCTGGTTGTGGTTCCATTCCTTGATCTTGTACGGACCGTTGGACACCGGGGTCTCGCCGAAAGCCTGCGGATCCTCCAGTGCGGCCGCAGGGACGGGGAAGTAGGCGTTGTAGCCTAAGCGGCTCGGAAAGTCGCTTTCTGGCTGGGTTAGCTCGATGGTGAAGGTGCGCTCATCGATGACCTTGAGGCCCTCCATCTCCTTGACACCTTCACCGTAGCCCTTGATGGAGGAGAAGAAGCTCTCATTGAGCTGTTCGTTCGCCACCGCGTAGTTCCACGTATCGACGAAGGTGGCCGCAGTTACGGCAGAACCATCGGAGAACTTCAGGTCCGGCTTGAGCGTGACCTTGTAGGTCTTGTCCCCTTCCTTGTCAATGGACTCGGCCATCTCGTTGTGCACGTTGCCGTCAGCGTCGTAGTACACCAAACCGGAAAACAGCATGTCGACGATGCGTCCGCCGCCGTTCTCATTCGTCATCGCAGGGATGAGCCCCTGCTGCGGCTCAGTGCCCAGAACGCGAACGTAGTTGGAGCCAGCAGCACTATCGGAGCCGTCGCTTCCGCAGGCGGCAAGGGTAAAAGCAAGAGAGGTGGCGCCGACGACGCCGAGGAGCTTGCGCATGAGAGTCCTCCTGAAAGAGTTAAACAACAAGTGTGCGTGATAACACTAGAAGGAATTTAGCATGCTTCAACTCACATAATAGATTTAACGCAAAAGACCCTCAGGAGAGGACTCAACGGAGTCATCCTGAGGGTTCAACCCGCGACAGTCTTGGAAGGTCACTCTCGGCCCCAGCACAAGCCGGGCACTATTACTACGCCGTCTTTAGTACAACGCGCTCGCCAGCTTCGTGCGCGCGGCCAGCACGCGCGGATCGCCGGAGTCAAAGAGCCCAAAGAGCTCCAAGAGGCGGGTCTTGAGCTGTTCCTTCTCATCCCCACCGGTGCGCTTCATGGCGTCGATGAGGCGCTCGAAGGCGCGGTCAGGGGCACCGGCGACAACCTCCGCGTCGGCGGCATCGAGCTGCTTGGACACATCCTCCGGGGCGGCATCCGCAGCGGCGACGGGATCCTCGCTGCGATTAGCTGGGTCCAAACGCTTGAGCAACAGCGTGGTATCGCGGGCCTGCTTGATTTCCACGTTGTCTGGCTCGGCGGCCAAGATCTCCTCGTAGGTGGCGATGGCGGAATCGAAATCGCCGCGGTTGAGTGCGTCTTCCGCAAGGCTCAGGCGCGGATCCGCTGCTTCCTCTGCGGGGCTCTCCCCCGCCTCGCCCTGTTCAGACAAGCCCTTGAGCTGGGGGCCGAGCTTCTCAACGATCGCCGCGATCCACTGCTCCAGGTTCTCACGCGGCTGTCCGCCCTCGAAGTTGGTGACTGGCTGGCCGGCTGCAATGGCAACGGTGGTCGGCAGATTCTGCACGCCGAAGACCTGCGCCACCTGGGGCACCACATCAGCGTTGATATATCCGACGATGAACTTCAGCCCACCGGCGGCCGCCATCTCCTCGAAGTCCTTCTTGAGCTGCTCGGAGGCCGGGGAGCGCGGCGAGCCAATCAGGGCGATAACCGGCACTTCCGCGGAGCGGCGCACCAGGTCATTCTCGAAGTTCTGCTCGGTGACCTCGAAGAAGGGCGCGATCCCTCCGCCGGAGCTAGCGGCTCCGGCGCTTGCAGCCTGTGTCTGGGCTTGCGCCCGTGCCTCCGCCTGCTGCTTGATAGCACCCAGGTCGAGGGCTCCTCCTACGTACGGTCCGGTCACTTATTCTCCTCCAGGTAACGGTTAACGGAATCTACTTTTTGGGTGATTTGCCCGGTCACGCCTTCGCGGATATCGGCCTTAATCACCAGGCTCGTGCGCGGCGACACGGCGCGTACGGCATCGGTGGCCTCCTTAATGACCGCGAAAACCTCGTCCCATTCACCCTCAATGATGGTGAACATGGAGTTGGTCTCATTGGGCAAGCCCGAAGCACGGACAACACGCACTGCTTCGGCCACGGCCTCGGACATTTCAGCGCTTTCATCGCCCACGACAGTGGGCGCTACGGAAAAGGCAACAATCATGCCCGCCATCCTACCGCCGGTCCCAGCAGTGCCGGTGCCAGTGTCGACGGTCCTCACCGCGCCCACCGGTATCCCGTGGCCAGGCCACGATGTGCGCCACCCCGGGAGGGATGTTTTGGTTGCATCCTGGGCAGACGTAATACTTCTGGGCGGCAGCGCTGCCGACGTGCCGCATGATGAAGGGCTCGCCATTGGTCCAGCTCGGCCCTGCCACCGTCTGCGAGCCTAGGAAAGCGCTGCCATCGCGCGGCAGCGAGCGCGGCTCCTCGCGGATTCTGCGGTTGCGGCGTGGCACTAGAACAACCGCAGCTCGTTGGATTCGATACCGCGCAGCTCCTGATAGTCCAGGACCACGCAGCGAATGCCGCGGTCCTCCGCCAGTGTCCTGGCTTGGGGCTTGATTTCCTGCGCGGCGAAGACACCATGCACGGGTGCTAGCAAATCATCGCGGTTAAGCAGTTCGAGGTAGCGCGTGAGCTGCTCGACGCCATCGATGCCCCCGCGGCGTTTGACCTCCACGGCGACGAACTCGTTCTCAGCGTTCTTCGCCATAATGTCCACCGGGCCAATAGCCGTGGGGTACTCGCGGCGCACCAGAGAGTACTTCTCCCCCAACGTTTCGATGTGCTCGGCCAGCAGCTCTTGCAGGTGGGCCTCCACACCGTCCTTGACCAAGCCCGGATCTTCACCTAGCTCCATGTCGATATCCTGGTGGATCGCAGCAATGGTGATGCGCAGCTGCTCACCCTTGGGGTTCTCCACCAGCCACAGCTTTTCCCCGGTGTCTTCGCCATCGATATCCTCAATCGCTGACTCCTCAAAGGTGCATGGTGGTGTCATCCAGTTCAACGGCTTATAGGCGCGATCATCCGCGTGGATGGACACCGAACCATCGGCCTTAATGAGGATGAGCCGATCCGCCATCGGAAGGTGGGCGTCGAGGCGGCCGACGTAGTCTACGGAGCATTGGGCGATGACAAGACGCATGTCCTCTACCCTATCGTTGAGCGCTACTTCTTAGGTAAACGGGTAGCCCGTTGGCGCATCTGGTGATAGTCCAGCTTTTCTTGGCGCTTCGACGGAGCCGACTCCACCCACGCGTTCAGGGCCATAATGCCCTGCGCATCGGAGGCAATCTCGTAGTCCCGCCCATCGATGCGAATCTGGATAATTTGGTGATCCGAGGGCATAAAAGAAGCCTCGTCATCGTCCATCGGGCGAGTCTTACCCAATTCGATGTCGAGGCGATTAAAACGCTTGTTGGCGCGCGGCATGACGGAGCGAAGCTTAAAGTAATTCATATACTCGCCGTCATAGCGCACGAGACCATGACGCCAAGAATGAGAGTCCTTCGACGGTAGTTGGCGCAAAAGGATGCTCGTGCCGCGGGAGCGCACGGTGAAAAAGCGCACCGCCGCCAGGATGAGGAAAACCAGAAGGACCAGTGCACACAGACCTAAAAGAATTGTTAGCCCCTGAAGCACCTGAGAATTCATGGGTTGAT
The DNA here is from genome assembly GCF_039907205.1 of Corynebacterium sp. c25Ua_47. Taxonomy (NCBI): domain Bacteria; kingdom Bacillati; phylum Actinomycetota; class Actinomycetes; order Mycobacteriales; family Corynebacteriaceae; genus Corynebacterium; species Corynebacterium sp. c25Ua_47. The sequence continues at coordinate 297,264 of NZ_JASBOH010000002.1, forward strand.
TGTACCGCCGTTGGAGTAGACAACGCTAGTCATTGCTCAGAGTTACTCGTCTTGGGGGCGGAGAAGACGAAGGAACCCCACCCCCTCTTAGCGAGGTTGTGGGGTTCCTAAGTGAAAGTGGGAAGGGCGGTCATTGCTGCCCGTCGGTTCCCTCTCCGCTCATCCGTTAGCTGTTGAAGCGGCGTACGGCGCGCAGTGCAGCTTCGCCGCGAGACCTTGTCAACTCACGCTCAGACTTCAGGTCTTCCTGTGCCTGGGCTTCATCGACCTCGCGGGCCCAGATGGCCCAATCGGCGAGGACGGTGATCTTGTTCTCGGACACGGAGAGGAAGCCACCCTGGACAGCGGCGACGCGACGGTCGCCGTCGACTGGGTGGATGGTCACAACACCATTGTCGATCAACTGACCGACCATGGGCTCATGACCAGGAAGCACGCCGATCTCACCCTCGGTGGTCTCAGCCGTCACCATGGTGGCCTTGCCGGTCCACAGCAGGCGCTCGACGGAAACCAATTCGGCGGTGATGTCAGCCATGTGCCTCTCCCTACTTCTTCTCAGTCAGCTTCTTATACGCAGCCTCGACGTCGTCCAAGCCACCCAGGCCGTTGAAGGCCTGCTCCGGGTAGTGGTCGAATTCGCCGTTGCAGATGCGCTCGAAAGCGTCGATGGTATCGGCCAGCGGCACGTAGGAGCCCGGCAGGCCGGTGAACTTCTCTGCGACGAAGAAGTTCTGGCCCAGGAAGCGCTCGATACGGCGAGCACGCTGAACGGTGATCTTGTCTTCCTCAGACAGCTCGTCCATACCAAGGATGGCGATGATGTCCTGAAGCTCCTTGTTCTTCTGCAGGATACCGATGACGCGCTGTGCAACCTCGTAGTGGCGCTCGCCCACGATGGACGGCTCCAGAATACGAGAGGTAGAGGTCAGCGGGTTCACTGCCGGGTAAATACCCTTCGAAGCAATGCCACGGTCCAACTCGGTGGTGGCATCGAGGTGGGCGAAGGTGGTCGCCGGAGCCGGGTCGGTGTAGTCATCGGCCGGCACGTAGACGGCCTGCAGGGAGGTAATGGACTTACCCTTGGTGGAGGTAATACGCTCCTGCAGCACACCCATCTCATCAGCCAGAGTCGGCTGGTAACCCACGGCGGAAGGCATACGGCCCAGCAAGGTCGACACCTCAGAACCGGCCTGGGTGAAACGGAAGATGTTGTCGATGAACAGCAGCACGTCCTGGTTCTGCACATCGCGGAAGTACTCCGCCATGGTCAGGCCGGACAGAGCCACGCGCATACGGACTCCTGGCGGCTCATCCATCTGGCCGAAGACAAGTGCGGTGTCCTGGAGAACGCCCATCTCTTCCATCTCGAGGAAGAGGTCGGTGCCCTCACGGGTGCGCTCGCCGACGCCGGCGAAGACGGAGGTACCGGAGAACTCGCGTGCGATACGAGTAATCATCTCCTGGATAAGAACGGTCTTACCCACACCTGCACCACCGAACAGGCCGATCTTGCCGCCCTTCACGTACGGGGTCAGCAGGTCGATGACCTTAATACCGGTCTCCAGAATCTCGGTCTTACCCTCGAGCTGGTCGAAAGCCGGCGGCTCCCGGTGGATGCCCCACTGCTCGCCATCGCGGCCCAGACCCGGCTGGTCAAGGCAGTCACCGAGGGCGTTGAAGACGTGGCCCTTGACCACATCGCCCACCGGGACGGAAATCGGCTTGCCGGTGTCGGTCACGGCAGCGCCGCGGACGAGGCCGTCGGTCGGAGCCATGGACACGGCACGGACGAGGTTGTCACCGAGGTGCTGAGCGACCTCAAGGGTGACGGTCTTTGCAACAGCCTCGAGGGTCACCTCGACGGTCAGTGCGTTGTACAGTGCCGGCAGCCCGCCACGCGGAAACTCCACGTCGACGACCGGACCGATGACACGCACCACACGGCCGGCGGTAGCCGACGACTGTGTGTTCTGCTCTTGCAGAGCTGTAGTCATAATCTAGTCACTTTCTGCGCTTTCGGCGAGCGCCCCAGCGCCACCGACGATCTCTGTGATTTCTTGGGTAATCTGCGCCTGACGGGCCTGGTTGGCCACGCGCGAGAGGTCCTTGACCAGCTCGGTAGCGTTATCAGTTGCAGACTTCATTGCGGTACGGCGTGCGGCGGACTCGGAGGCCGAGGACTCCAAGAACATCGCAAACAGGAGGCGGGACACGTACTGCGGAAGCAGTGCGTCCATGAGGGTGTCCGCATCCGGCTCGAAGTCGTAATCAGGAGTGATCTGATTGTTCGGCTCGGCGTCGGAAAGCGCGGACTCACCCATGTTGTAGTCCTCTTCCTCAATAACCGGTACCACCGGCAGCAGCTGCTGCACACGCGCGGTCTGGGTCAGCATGGACTCGAACTCGGTGTACACAACGTGGACCTGGTCGAAACCGCGAACGGTCTCGCCCTCCACGTTAATGCCCTCGCGGGTCTTGGCCTGGCCATTCGAACCGGCGACGAAGCCGTCGATAATGTGGCGGCGCACATCGTGCGTCTTTTCCCAGGTCGGATCCTGCGAGAATCCAGTCCAGCTGCCTGCGACCTCGGCCTCACGGAACTTGTAGAAGCCAACGCCCTTGTTGCCGGTCACGTAGCGGACGGTCTCGAAACCCTCGCTCTTAAGCAGGGCTTCCAGCTCGGCCGCCTTCTTGAAGATGTTGTTGTTGTAGCCACCGCACATACCGCGGTCAGAAGAGACCACGAGAATGGCGGCAACCTTAGCATCTTCGCGTTCCCGGAGCATCGGGTGATCCAGGGACGTGTGCGCCGCCAGCTTGTTAAGCACGTTGGACAGTTCACGTGCATAAGGCTGCGCCGCTTCTACCCTGGCCTGAGCCTTGGTAATGCGCGAGGTAGCAATGAGCTCCTGTGCCTTGGTGATCTTCTTGGTGGAATTGACGGACCGGATACGGTCACGCAGTTCACGAAGATTAGCCATGGTGTTCGCTCCTCCCTTCTCTTTCTAGACGGTTAATTCTTAGAGCGTGCGAAACTCTATTTGGCCGTCTTGCGGGAGACGTTGAGCTCGGTCTTATTCACATCATCCGCGGCGAGCGGGTCAACCGGCGCCTCGGTGCCGAGGTTGTTGCCCTCGGTCGTGCGGAAGGACGGAATGAAGTCTTTAGCTGCTGCAACAAGTGCATCCTTGGACTCGTCGGTCAGAGCGGTACCGCCCTGGATCTGCTCGAACACCTGCGGGGTTGCAGAGTTGAGGTGATCGTGCAGCTCCTTCTCGAAGCGGCGTACGTCCTCGACGGGAACGACGTCGAAGATGCCCTGGTCTGCGAGGAAGATGGACACCATCTGGTACTCGACAGGCTGCGGGGAGGACTCGGACTGCTTGAGCAGCTCGACGAGGCGCTCACCGCGCTCCAGCTGAGCCTTGGAAGCCGGATCCAGGTCAGATGCGAAGGCCGCAAAAGCCTGCAGGTCACGGTAGGCAGCCAGCTCGAGACGGAGGTTACCGGCAACCTTCTTCATACCCTTGGTCTGTGCGGCACCACCAACACGGGAGACCGACACACCGACGTTAATTGCCGGACGGACGCCCTGGTTGAACAGGTCGGACTCCAGGAAGACCTGGCCGTCGGTAATAGAAATAACGTTGGTCGGAATGAAGGCGGAGACGTCGTTCGCCTTGGTCTCGATGATCGGCAGTGCGGTCATGGAACCTGCACCCATGTCGTCAGAGAGCTTTGCAGCACGCTCCAGCAGACGGGAGTGGAGGTAGAAGACGTCGCCCGGGTAAGCCTCGCGGCCCGGCGGACGGCGCAGCAGAAGGGAAATCGCACGGTAGGCCTCAGCCTGCTTGGTCAGATCATCGTAAATGATCAGGACGTGGTTGCCCTGGTACATCCAGTGCTGACCCAGAGCTGCACCGGAGAACGGTGCCAGCCACTTGAAGCCGGCGGCGTCGGATGCCGGAGCAGCCACGATGGTGGTGTACTCCAGAGCGCCGTGCTGCTCCAGGGTGTGGCGCACACCAGCAATGGTGGAGCCCTTCTGGCCGATGGCGACGTAGATGCAGCGGACCTGCTTGTTCTTGTCGCCAGATTCCCAGTTAGCCTTCTGGTTCAGGATGGTGTCGATACAGACGGCGGTCTTACCCGTCTTACGGTCACCAATGATCAGCTGACGCTGACCACGACCAATCGGGGTCATCGCGTCAATAGCCTTGATGCCGGTCTGCATCGGCTCTTCCACCGGCTGACGCTGCAGCACGGACGGTGCCTGCAGCTCGAGGACGCGGTCCTCTTCAGCGGTGATCGGGCCCATGCCGTCAATCGGCTGGCCCAGGGGGTTGATAACGCGGCCGAGGAATTCCTCGCCCACAGGGATGGAGAGAACCTCGCCGGTCCTCTTGACCTCGTCGCCTTCTTTAAGCGACTCGAAGTTGCCCAAGACCACGACACCGATGGAGTTGGTGTCAAGGTTCTGTGCGACGCCAATTACGCCGCCGGGGAACTCGAGCAGCTCATTCGCCATGACGGACGGCAGGCCCGAAACCTGCGCAATACCGTCAGCTGCCGAAATGACCACGCCGACCTCCTCACGGGAGGCCTCCGCGGAGTAGCTCGAGGTGTAGTTCGCAATCGCGCTACGGATCTCGTCGGAGGAGATCGTCAGCTCCGCCATGTTCTTCCTGCTCTCGGTAGTATCTTCCAGCAATTACTTAATCGTTTCTGTCGTTTCGGCTTATGCCATCTGCGCGCGAAGGCGGGCAATCTTGCCTGCCGTCGAACCATCGATGACTTCGTCGCCGACGCGGATGGTCATACCACCGAGGAGGCTGGTGTCAACCTCAGAGTGGATGGACATCGCACGACCATAAATTTTGCCCAGCTTTTCAGCGAGTGCTGCCCGCTGGCTATCGTTCAGCTCACCCGCCGAGGTCACGCGCGCGATGGTACGGCCCTGCAGCTTGGCTGCAGTGTCCGCCAATCCGGCGAGATCATCAATCGGGTTCTGCTCCGGGCGGCCAATGGCCTGCAGCGCAAGCGCTTCAGTGACCATCGTGACCTTGCCGTAGAGCACGCTTGCCAGCAGCCCAACCTTGCGGTCGGACGTCGCAGTACGGTCTGAAAGCAGCTGGGTCAGTTCGCCTTCGCGGTCAAGCACGCGCGACAGGGAGAAGAGTTCGTCTTCCACCTGGCCCAGCTTGCCCTCAAACTCAGCGCCACGCAGCAGTGCGCGACGGCCAAGGATGATAAGGCCGCGGGCGATATCACGCGGGGTCGACCACTGTGCGGCGGCTGCCTCCTGGAGCATCTGCAGTGCTACCGGGGAAACCTTGCCGCCGAAAAGGGTCTGGACCAGGGACTTGCGCTCCTCGGAGGTGGAGGCGTCGTCGGTCAGCGCGACGCGCAGCTCGCGGTCGCCGTCGAGAACGCGGACCACCTCAAAGAGGTCCTGGCCTGCCTGGGTAGCAGTCGCCACCGAGCGGTCACCGGAGAGGAACTCATCCAGCTTGGACTCAACGGTAGCGAGTGCTTCGCGGCTAGCTGCCTTCATCGTTGCCTACTTTCCGGCCGGTGCCACAGTGTCGAGCTCGGACAGGAAGTTATCAATGGTGGAGGACTGCTTGGTGGCGTCCGAAAGTTCGCCGCCGAGCAGCTTCTCTGCCAGGTTGATGGAGTTCTGTCCGATGTCGGAACGCAGCTCAGACACGACCTGTGCGCGGGAAGCTTCAAGCTGCTTCTCGCCAGCGGTCAGAATGCGACGAGACTCTTCTTCTGCAGCTTCCTTAGCCTCTGCCTCGATCAGCTTGCCGCGCTCGCGCGCCTGCTCACGAATCTCCGCAGCCTCTGCTCGCGCGTCAGCGAGCTGAGCATTGTACTTTTCCAGAGCGGCCTTTGCTTCGGCCTGCTGAGCCTCCGCACGCTTAAGGCCACCTTCGATCCGGTCTTCACGCTCCTGCAGCATCTTGTTGTATGCCGGAAGAACGAGCTTCCAGAACACAATCAGGATGATGGTGAACGGAATGAGAGACCAGACCAAGTCGTACATCTTGGGCAGAAGGATGGAGTTGCCGCTCTCCAGCGGCAGGTGCTCACTTCCTTCTGCTGCAAGGTAGTAAATGACGTTGTTCATGGGGCTCCGTTCTTAAAGTTCGATTTACTTTGTGTAAAGCGCTCTTTAGAACAGGAAGCCTGCAACGAGGCCAATCAGGGCGAGGGCCTCAACGAAGGCGATACCCAGGAACATGGTGGTACGCAGCTGGCCAGCCATCTCCGGCTGACGTGCCATGCCCTCGACGGTCTTGCCGACGAGGATACCGATGCCCAGACCCGGGCCGATGGTTGCGATGCCGTAGCCGATGGCGCCGAGGCCCTTGAGGGTGGACTCGTCAGCAGCCTGAGCAAGAATGATTTCGTTCATGATGAAAGTCGTTCCCTTTCAAAGTTTTCCCACGGATTCTTCCGCGGGGGATGTGGTGGTTTTGGGGTATTTAGTTAACCGCGAGGTTCGCGTTGTTGTTAGTGCGAATCTGCATGCAGCGACAGTTCGATGTATACCGCCGTCAGCAGGGCGAAGATGTAAGCCTGCAGGAAGATGACGATAATTTCGTAAATCGTGAACAGAACCGCTGCGACCAGCGTCAGGCCACTCAGTGCAGTCCAACCGTTGAACTGGAAGAAGAAGAAGTTCGTTGCCGAGTACAACAGGACCAAAATGAGGTGGCCAGCCAGGAAGTTCGCCATCAGACGAAGAGCCAGCGTGACTGGGCGCATGACAAACGTAGAGAAAGCCTCAATCGGTACGACAAGCACGTGCAGCAACGGCGGCAGGTTAGGAATAACCACCGAGGACTTGATGAACTTGCCGAAGCCAAAGCGCTTGGCGCCGGCGTAAATCATGGCGATGTACGCGACGACAGCCAGCACGATTGGCATACCAATACGAGCGTTCGGAGAGATGTTTAGAGCTGGAACAATAGTTGCTACGTTCCAGAACAAAACACCGAAGAAGATCGTGGCCAGGATCGGAAGGAATCGACGTCCTTCCTTGCGGCCCAAGATGTCTTCTGCGATGTGAATTCGTACGAAGTCAATCGCATGCTCCGCTACGTTTTGCAATCCTTTAGGAACCAGCTTCGGGTTCCTGAAGGCGACAACAAAAAGGAGCACCAGGATGGCCGCCATGAACAGACGAACCAGCATGATGCGATCCAAAGCGAACCAACCGTTGGCGAAATCGGCGAAAAGAAGATCGACGACTTCACCATCATCGGTTACGTGCCCCGGGAAAAATTCTGGATCCAGTTCGGGTGCGTGAAACTCACCCTTCATGGCCAATGTCGTAACGCTCAGCGTTCTCTCCCGTGTTCGGGCCACACAGCTTGTCGAAGGCTATGTGGTGCGATGGACGTCTCAAGCTCTTTGCCCTGTCTACGGACTCCGTCGCACATCAGCGTAAACAGGGCAAGGATAAACCGTACTTTTTCGGGATAGCATGACGCTAACCCGCGGTAACCCGAAGAGAATGCTATCAGTTCGCCCTCAAGTTTTCGCACGTGGGGGCCCCGTTGCGGCCCTAAAGGCACAGCCTAGTGCCAGTGGGCTCTATAAAACGCCCACATTCTGCCGAAACCCTGCCAAGTGTATTTGGTCACACACCCGTGTTTTCCCACCTTGACGGGGGTAACGGGCGCTGTCGCCGCGGCCACTTAACTACACAAAAAGCCACCCTCCCGGGGTCACCGGAAGCAGTGGCTCACTCTAAAAGGTCGAGGTTGGCTAAGACACGTAGGTCACGTTGGATGTAATCACACCCCAGACCTCAGTGCCGAGCGTCACCGCCAGCGCCAGCAGCACGGTGACGAACAGCGCCATCGTGTCGTAGAACTCAAGATCCTTAATCAGCAACAGCACCATGATGAGGATGACCACCTTGAGCAGCCAGCCGCCGAGCACCACCGCCATCGTGGTCGACGGCGTGGTGCGCGCAGTAAGAAGAACTGAGGCCGCGGTAAAGAGCACGAAGCCGCCACCAATGGCCGCGCCAACGAGGACACCCCAGATTCCGGGCAACCCACGGACACCGCCCCAGATAGCCAGGGACGCGATGGTCACGACGACAAGGCCGATGGCCCCAAGGCGGAGCGCACGCTTGAGGGGACGCCGATGATCGTCGTACGGCGAAAGCTCTTCGGAGGTCGTTGAATCAGTCACAGCCCCATACCCTACCTCAGGAGGGATCCGTTTCCAGCACCACGCTGGTGGGACGCGGCTGGCGCCCAAGCTTGCCCTGGCGCAGCGGAATTAGGGTCACGCCAAAGGCAACGACGAGCGCGACAAGCGCTAGTACGACGGCCACGGGCGCGGGGACGATGGAAAAAGAGACCGCCCCGAAGGCCACCGCAGAGACCCATAGGTACAGCACCAACACGGTGCGGCGGTGTGTATGTCCCAGCGAGAGCAGCCGGTGGTGGATGTGGGCCTTGTCCGCGGCGAAGGGCGAGCGCCCCTGGGATACGCGCCGGATCACGGCCCAGACAAGGTCCAGGACTGGAATAAAGACGGCGGCTACCACGACGATGACGGGCGACATCAGCGCCACGATGTCCACGGTTCCATAGAGCGACATGTTGATCTTGCCCGACGCGGAGGTGGATGCAGCCGCCAGCAGCAAGCCAATGAGCATCGCCCCGCTGTCCCCCATGAAGATGCGGGAGGGTTCAAAATTATGCGGGAGGAACCCGGCGCACACGCCCACCAGCGCCGCCGCGATAATCGCCGGCGGATAGGCGGAGACCGCCCCACCCTGGTCGTGCAGCACGGTCAGCGAGAAAACCAGGATGGCACCACCTGCAATCATGCCCAGCCCGGCAGCCAGCCCATCGAGCCCGTCCACGAAGTTGATGGCGTTGATGAGCAGGACCGTAAAGAACGTAGTCAAGAGTGTTCCCTGGACCTGGTCGAGGATGACCGTGGTTCCATCACCAAAGGGCAAGAAGAGAAGAGTCCACGTCAGACCGAGACCGCTCATGATGGCCGCCGCCACCAATTGCCCGATCAGCTTGACCAGAGCACTCAGTTCCAGCAGGTCATCCACCACGCCGACGATGACAATGGCCGCGGCTGACCACAGCACAGCGTTCATCTCCGGCGTGACCGGCATAAACCCGCGAGTCAAGGCTGGAAGCTGGCCCGCGAGATAGACAGCAGCCGCAAACCCCGTGAACATGGCAACGCCACCCAACTGCGGGGTGGGTTGCGAGTGACTATCACGCAGACGAATCTCCGCCACCTGGCCGCTGCGCACCAAGACGCTGCGCACCAGTCCGGTGGTGATGTAGGTAAACGCCGCCGCGACGAAAATGATCAACGCCAGTTCGCGCAGCGGCACTCCGGTTCCAGCCACTGATGTCTCCTTAAGAGGATTGGCTACCCGGCCGGGTGCGCAAGGACTCTGCAGACACTCCGATGACCTCGCCAATCTGCTCGGCGCTCAGCGCGCCTTCGCGCAAGAGGTAGGGGCGCGGACCGGATAGATCGATAATGGTGGAGGGCTTGCCCACCTCGGCTTCTCCCCCATCCAGGTAGACCGTGACGGCCTTGCCCAGCTGCTGCTTGGCGGCAATCGCGGTGGTCGGCGGGGTTTGTCCGGAAATGTTCGCGGAGGAGACCGCCATGGGGCCGACCTCGCGGAGGAGTTCAATGGCAATGGGGTGCAACGGCATGCGCAGCATCACCGTGCCGCGGGTATCTCCCAAGTTCCAAGGCAGCGAAGGCGCTTGCGGCACCACGATGGACAGCCCACCCGGCCAGAAGGCCTCGATGAGGGTCTGCGCGGTGTCATCCAACGAAGCGACAAGCCCCTTGACGGTGTCCCAGGAGCCGACGAGCACCGGCACCGGCATGTCCGGGCCGCGGTGCTTGGTGGCCAAAAGGCTGGCCACGGCATCGTTATCGAAAGCATCGCAGCCCAGCCCGTAGAGCGTGTCGGTGGGCATCACGACGAGTCGGCCTGACTTGGCTGCTTTGACGGCAAGTGCCATGCCTTCCTCGCGCTCAGCAACGTCCGCACAGTTATAAATCTGTCCCTGCATTGGTCTCTCCTTTAATCCCGTTCCTATCGGCTTGTCGACCAATCTTCGACCAATCTACTGTACTCCCCGCTTCGCTGTGACAAATCGTGCGGTGCCAGTGAGGTCCTTGAGCACCTCGATATCGCTGAAGCCGCCGTGCGCGCGCAGGGCTTCCTGCACTTGTTGGGAGGTCTCGTCGTCGTGCTCAATGCCCACCCGCCCGCCGGGGCGCAGCAGCGCGGCGATGGTCGGGATCATCGCGGTGATGGTCTCCATGCCGTCTGCTCCCCCAAACACCGCATCGTGCGGATCCTGGTAGACCTCTGGGTCCAGGTCCGGGGTCTCCGGAACGTAGGGTGGGTTGGTGAGCACGAGGTCAACGGTGTCGTGCAGCTCCGACAAGAGCTGGGCGTCGGTGACGTCGCCCTGCACCACGTTCACAGAACCCGCCCGGCCGCGCGCAGCGGTTGCGGCATTGCGCCGGGTGTAGGCCAGGGCGGCGTCGGCAAGCTCCACTGCCCACACCTGGGCCTGCGGCACATAGTGGGCGACGTACAGCGCCAGCGCCCCGGATCCGGCGCACAGATCCACGACGCGGGGAGATTGCGAGTTAAGTTTCGTCGTCCCCAACGAGTTAAATTTCGTCATCTTCCCCGAGCTAAATTTCGTAAGAAATTTAACTCCCCAGTCGGCGAGCACCTCCGTCTCTGGGCGCGGGATGAACACGCCGGGGCCCACCTCGAGTTCGAGGGGGCCGAACCACGCTACGCCCAGGATGTGCTGGAGGGGCTCGCGCGCTTCACGACGCCCCACCAACGCCCCATATGCCACGTCAAAGCCGGGCATCGGAGCCTCGTTAAGCGGGATGTCCATGTGGCCGCAGTGGATGAGGTGGGCAGCCAGCAGCCGCGCGTCCCACTCGGGTGAGGGGACCCCGGCAGCGCGAAGGCGCTCCGTGGCATCACGAAGCGCCTCCCGATAGGTGTGAAAAGTCACCGAATTAAACCGTGCCTTTTCTCTTCTAGTCCTCAGCCTCAAGGCGCTCTGCGCGCTCCTGGGCCTGCAGGGCGTCGATGAGGTCCTGCATGTCACCGTTGAGCACGGAATCCAGGTTATTGGCCTTGTAGCCGATGCGGTGGTCGGTGATGCGGTTCTCCGGCCAGTTATAGGTGCGGATGCGCTCGGAACGGTCCATGGTGCGCACCTGGGACGCACGCTGCTCGCCGGCCTCGGCCTCGCGGGCCTCGCGCTCCATCTGATCCAGACGGGCTTGCAACACCTGCAGCGCACGCGCCTTGTTCTGGATCTGGGAGCGCTCCTTCTGACAGGTCACCACGAGGCCGGTCGGCAGGTGAGTAATACGCACGGCGGAGTCGGTGGTGTTCACGCCCTGGCCGCCCTTACCGGAGGAACGGTAAACGTCGACGCGGATGTCCTTGTCATCGATGTTGACGGCTTCGACTTCTTCCGGTTCCGGGTAGACCAGCACACCAGCTGCGGAGGTCTGGATTCGGCCTTGGGACTCGGTCACCGGCACGCGCTGCACGCGGTGGACGCCGCCCTCAAACTTGAACACGCTCCACGCGCCATCGCGCGAGGGGGTCTTGGACTTGAAGGAGATGGACATGTCCTTCACACCACCGAGGTCGGACTCGTTGAGGCCCAGGACCTCCCACTGGAAGCCGACCTTATCGGCGTAGCGCTCGTACATGCGGGCCAGGTCGCCGGCAAAGAGTGCTGCCTCTTCGCCGCCGGCGCCGGCCTTGATCTCCATGATGATGTCCTCGGAGTCATGCTCATCGCGCGGGGCCAGCAGGTCCGCGAGCTTTTCCTCCAGCTGAACGACGAGCGGCTCAAGGCGGTCGACCTCGGGCTGGAACTCGTGGTCCTCGTAGGCCATCTCTTTGGCATCGGCCAGGTCCTGGCGAGCCTGGACCAACTCGTCGTTCACGGCGACGACGGGTCGCAGTTCGGCGTAGCGCTTGGACAGCTTGCGGAATTGGGACTGATCACCGGCTACCTCCGGGTCAGCCATCTGCATTTCGATGCCTTGGAACTCGGAGACAATGTCATCGACGAGGGAAACCTGGTTAGACATTACTTGTAGTCCTCCTCATCCGTGTCAGCCGCCATGGGCGCGGACGAGGCCACCTGCATGAGGAACTCGCCGTTGGAGCGGGTCTTCTTGAGCTGCTTAATCAGCAGGTCAATAGCGGCGAAGGAGTCCAGGCCGGAGAGGATGCGGCGCAGCTTGGTCATGATGCGTGCTTCCTCCGGAACCAGCAGGAGCTCGTCCTTGCGGGTGCCGGACGGGTTGACATCCACGGCCGGGAAAATGCGGCGCTCGGAGATGGCGCGGTCCAGCTTGAGCTCGGCGTTGCCGGTGCCCTTGAACTCCTCGAAGATGACGGTGTCACCGGTGGAGCCGGTCTCCACCATGGCGGTGGCGATGATGGTCAGCGAGCCGCCGTTCTCGATGTTGCGGGCAGCACCCAGGAAGCGCTTCGGCGGGTACAGGGCGTTGGAGTCCACACCACCGGACAGGATGCGGCCCGACGCCGGGGAGGAGTTGTTGTAGGCGCGGCCTAGGCGGGTGATTGAGTCGAGCAGGACGACGACGTCCTTGCCCTGCTCCACCAGGCGCTTGGCGCGCTCGATAGCCAGCTCCGCCACCGAAGTGTGCTCTGACGGCGGGCGGTCGAAGGTGGAGGCGATGACCTCACCGTTGACGCTGCGCTGCATGTCGGTGACCTCTTCGGGGCGCTCGTCCACGAGGACGACCATGAGGTAGCACTCCGGGTTGTTCGTGGCGATGGCGTTGGCGATGTTTTGCAGGATCGTCGTCTTACCGGCCTTCGGCGGGGAGACGATGAGCGCGCGCTGACCCTTACCAATGGGCATGATCAGGTCGATGACGCGGGTGGTGAGGATCTTCGGGTCCGTCTCTAGGCGCAGACGCTGGTTCGGGTACAGCGGAGTGAGCTTGGCGAAGTCCGGGCGCTCCTTCGCGGTGGACGGATCCAGGCCGTTGACGGTGTCGACCTCCACCAGCTGGTTGTACTTGCGGCGGTTGCGGCCGTTGCCGTGGGTGTGGGTCGGGCCGGAAACTTTGACCTTGCCGGTCAGAGCGTCACCAGAGCGCAGGCCTAGGCGGCGCACGAGGTTGTTGTTGACAAAGACATCGGAGCTGGCCGCGCGGTAGCCGGTGGTGCGCAGGAAAGCCACGTTGTTGTCGACGACCTCGAGGATGCCGCCCACTACCTGTACTTCATCGCCCTCGCGGATCTGCAGGTCATTGCCACCGTTGCCGCCGCCATCGCGGTCACGCCCGCGGCGGTTGCGACGGTTACGGCGGTTACGGCGGCCACCGCCGCCGTTGTTGTCATCATCGTTGCGGTGGTTATCGCGGCGGTTGTTGTTGCCGCCCCCGTTATTGCCACCGTTGCCGTGGTCACGGTTATCGGAATTGTTACCACCACGGGACTGGTTGTCCTCGGCCTTGGATTGCTTGTCCTCGGCACCGTTGCTATTGCCCTTGGCTTCTTCGCGGGCCTCGCGCTCCTGGCGGCGCGCACGGTTGCGGCGGGCGCGCCGGGCCTGGGAGCGGGATTCGTAGCGCTGCTCGTCGTGGCCGTCCTTCTGCTCGGACTCCTGAGCACCGTCCTCGCCCTTATGGGTGTTCTCAGGCTCCGGTTTCTCGGAGGCCTGGTCAGCAGCGCCGGCAGGGCGGGAAGCCTTGCGGGTCGCGCGGCGCGGCTGCGCGTCCTTCTTCGACTCCTTCTGTGCGGAGTCCTCTGCGGCGGGTGCGTCCTTAGCCTCGCCCTGGGCAGCGGCCTTCGCGCCGCGCGCCGGCACCTGGCCGGTGGTCAGGGCAGTAATGAGATCCCCCTTGCGCAGTCCGGAGACGCCGCGAAGTCCGCGCTCCGCAGCTAGCTTGCGCAATTCCGGCAGCTTCAGGGAGGCGAGATCCTGTGCTGCGGTCTTGTCCGTATCGCTCACGGATATCCTTTCGTCGCTTCACCAACGCGCGCCGTCTTGTCTGCCGCACCTGCACTGTGCGTGGTGCTGTTCCAAGCGGGCGTTGGAAGCCAGTGTGTAATTGGGATGGTCCTCCGCCACCAGCGAGTTCACGCAACCGCGATCCCCGTGGGCGGTGGTTGTCTTGGCTCTCCCCCCTCTCCGGCCCGGCGGTACGGAACGTGAAGGACTCCTTGTTGAACTCCTGAAAGCACTTAAGGAATCGGCCGCGGGTCAAGCGCGGGGAGATATTTTAAGAAGGCGACTGCGAGCGTATCTCTCCCCTCTCACCGTCGCGCGCACCGTTGGACTGCCATGAGAGTGTCACCGCAGGTGTGTGCGCCGTGGAGGGAGCTCGGAGATGCGGGGAAAGCGTTCCCCACCAGTCGCGGATAACTATACCGCATCCTTCCCCCGCGCTCACACTGACACGGCTAAAGTAGTGCGCATGCTCTCCACAATGCAGGATATCCCGCTGTCCCTCACCCGCATCCTGGAGTACGGTTCCTCCGTCCACGGCCAAACCCAGGTCATCACCTGGCACAGCGCCAATCCCGGCAATGAACGCGAGGAAACCACTTTCGCTGATGTCGGCGCCCGCGCCGCCGCCTTCGCCCACGCCCTGCATGACACGCTCGGCATCACCGGTGACGAGCGCGTGGGCTCACTGATGTGGAACTGCGCCGAGCACCTCGAAGTGCTTTTTGGCACCGCCTGTAAGGGAGCGGTGTTCACCCCGCTCAACAAGCAGCTGATGAATGATCAGATCCGGCACATCATCAACCACGCTGAGGTCCGCGTCATCGTCGCGGATTGTCGCCTCGCCGAGCAGCTAGCCCAGGTTCTGGAAGGTGTGGACTGTGTGCGTGCGGTGGTGTTTACGGGCGTCGGCAAGCCCAGCACCGCTCTGCCGGGCAACGTTGAAATCTACAGCTACGAGCAACTGCTGGATGGGCGCTCCACCGTGTATGACTGGCCGGTTTTGGATGAGCACACCGCCGCCGCACTGTGTTACTCCACCGGCACCACTGGTGCACCAAAGGGCGTGCTCTACTCCCACCGCGCTCTGTACTTGGAAGGAATGCAGCTGCGCTCCTCCGATTCCCTGTGTGTGACCCACGGCGAGACATTCCTGTGCTGCATCCCCATCTATCACGTGCTGAGCTGGGGTGTTCCCTTTGCGGCGTGGATGACGGGCACGCCGCTGGTGCTTCCCGACGCCGACGTCTCCCCCGCCACCCTGGCCAAAATCATCGCCGCCACCTCCCCGCGCGTGGCCCATGGCGTGCCCACCATTTGGATTCAGCTCTTCGTGCACTACCTCAAGAACCCGCCTGAGCGCATGACACTGACGGAGATCTTCGCTGGCGGCTCGCCTGTTCCACCGCAGCTCATCAAGAGCTGGGAAGAGCGCTACGGCGTGGACGTGGTCCACGTGTGGGGCATGGCGGAAACCACCACGGTGGGCACGGTGGCCCGCCCGCCCTCAGGCGCCTCGGGCGAGGCTCGCTGGGCCTACCGCATTTCCCAGGGGCGCTTCCCGGCCTCCTTGGAATACCGCGTGGTCAATGACGGCCACGTGGTCAACACCACGGACCGCAACGCTGGCGAGATTCAGGTCCGCGGCAACTTGGTCACCGGTTCTTACTACCACTCGCCCGCTTCGGAGGACGGCGGTGCTGCCCACGAGTTCCGTGGCAAGGATGTCGAGGACGCGGACTCCAAGTTCACGGCCGACGGCTGGCTGCGCACCGGCGACGTCGGCTTCGTCACCGAGGATGGCTTCCTCACCGTGGAGGATCGCGCCCGCGATGTCATCCGCTCCGGCGGTGAGTGGATCTACTCCGTCCAATTGGAGAACCTCATCATGGCCAACCCGGTGGTGCTGGAATGCGCCGTCATTGGCTACCCCGACAAGCAATGGGTCGAGCGCCCGCTGGCTGTCACCGTGCTCGCCGCGGACATCAGCCCCACGATTGAGACCGCCGAGCGCCTGCGCAACGGGATGCGCTCTGAGCTTCCCTCCTGGATGCTGCCGGAGTACTGGACCTTCGTGAAATCCATCGATAAGACTTCGGTGGGCAAATTCGACAAGAAGGACCTGCGCGCCCACCTGGCGGAGGGCGAGTACAACATCATCCGGCTGAAGGGCCCGGGCGAGGCGCAGCGCCTCGATGCCGGAGAGGATGACGGGGAGGACTAGCCCCACCCCTCCTACTCATACGGCAGGCTTCGATCTAGACTTGCCAGCAATGTCCGCCCAACGATCCCAACCTTCGCCACACACCTCCGCCCCGCTGACGCTGCCATTGCCGCGCGTACGGGGCGCGGGGACTCCGCCCACGGACCTGCCGGCGCCAGGGCCCGACGGCCGCCGCGCGCTCGTGGATCGCTACGGCCGCCAAGCCCGCGACCTGCGTGTCTCCCTGACGGATCGCTGCAATCTGCGCTGCACCTACTGCATGCCCGCCGAAGGTTATGAGTGGCTGCCCACCGAACACACGCTCAGCGATGAAGAAACCATCCGTCTCATCCGCCTCGCGGTAGACAAGCTCGGCATCCAGCAGGTGCGCTTCACCGGTGGGGAGCCGCTCCTGCGCGGCTCCTTAGAGAAAATCATCGCCGCGACCAAAGCCCTGCGGACCGACGAAGGTACGGCACCCACTACTGCTCTCACCACCAACGGGCTGGGCCTGGATAAGCGCCTGCCGGGGCTGCAGCGCGCCGGGCTCGACCGCGTCAACATCTCCTTAGACACCCTCGATCCGGAGCTCTATGCCCGGCTCACCCGGCGCGACCGCCTAGCGGATGTGCTCACATCCATCGACGCCGCGCTGGCCGCCGACATGGACCCGGTCAAGATCAACGCCGTCATCATGCCGGGTGTCAACGAGTCTGCGATCCTTCCCTTGGCTCGCTTTTGCCTCGAACGCGGCGCGCAACTGCGCTTCATCGAGCAGATGCCATTGGGCCCACGGGAGGAGTGGGCGCGTTCCCGGATGGTCACCGCGGAGGATATCTTGGCGCGCTTGGCCGAAGACTTCGAGCTCACCCCGGCTAAGAAACCCCGCGGCTCCGCGCCGGCGGCACTGTGGTCCGCGGTCTCGCGCGATGGCTCCCTCCCCATAGGACACATCGGGGTGATCGCCTCCGTAACTCGGCCCTTCTGCGGGGACTGCGACCGCACGCGCCTGACCGCAGACGGCGCGGTGCGCAATTGCCTCTTCGGCAACTCGGAAACCTCCCTGCGCGACCTCATGCGCGCTGGCGCCAGCGATGAAGAGCTCGCCACCGCGTGGGCGGGTGAAATGTGGAGGAAATTACCGGGCCACGGGGTGGATGATGAAGGTTTCCTCCAGCCGGATCGCCCGATGTCCGCCATCGGTGGCTAGATTGGGTGCAATGACGAGTACCGGGACTGACTTAAGCATCGAGGAATACTTCGACCGCCTCCACGCGCTGGTCCGCGCCTTGCCTTCGGAACGCGCTGCCTTATCGCAGGGTCGCGTCCTGGCTGAGCCCCTCGTCGCCCGCCTTCCCCTCCCGCCGCAGGATAATTCGGCCATGGATGGCTTCCTCATTCCTCAGCCTTCCTCACCAGACAGTCTCACCGTTCCCTTCACTTTGCCTGTCGTGGGTGATGTGCCTGCCGGCGCGCCGGCCCAAACCCTGCCGCCCGGCACTGCGCTGCGCATCATGACCGGTGGTCCAGTACCCGCGGGCTTTGATGGTCTGGTCATCCCCGTGGAAGACACCGATATTCCACCAGGCCCCGGGCCACTGCCTGAGACCGTCACGGTGCACCGCCTTCCCGAGCGCAACCACATCCGGCGGCGCGGCTCCCACATCGAGGCCGGGCACCAACTAGCCGGTGCCGCCACGCTGGTGGACGCCTCCCTTATCGCCGCCGCCCTCTCCGCCGGCGTCGACACCGCCGTGCTCCACCGCACCCCGCGGGTGACCGTCATTGCCACGGGTGAGGAGCTGCTCAACGGCCAGCTCCCGGATTCCAATGGTCCGATGCTCGACGCACTCCTTAGCACTACCGGCCCCGTTGACATCGCCCGCACGGTATGTGGCGATTCACCCGTTGAGCTGCGCCGCCGCTTCGACGCGGCTGCCGCTGACTCCGATCTCATCGTCACCACCGGCGGGGTTTCCGCAGGAGCCTTTGACGTGGTTCGCGCGGTCGTTGAGGATGCCGTGGAGCGCGGCTCATATTGGTTCGGACACGTCAACCAGCGCCCCGGCGCGCCGCAAGGCCACGCGCTGTGGGACGGTGTTCCCGTGGTGTGTTTGCCGGGCAACCCGGTGGCGGCGTTCGTCTCCGCGCATCTCTACCTCACCCCGCTGATGCGTTCCTTGCGTGGGCTGCCCCGCCCCACCGGAGTTTTAGACCGGCCGCACCTGACGGCCGTCGCTGGGGCTGACTTCCCGCATCCGCACCGCCCGCTTATTCAGCCGTGCTCGATTGCTCTGGACGGAAGCATCACCGCCTTCCCGCCGCCTGGACCACGCATGCGCAGCCACCACGTTGCAGCACTGCCCGGCACGCAAGGTTTCGCGCTGCTGACGAGCCCCGTCACCACAGGGGAGCAACTTACCGTCTACCCCTACTAGCTTCACGGTGCTTCACCACATCCCCCACCCCTCCGTTGTTGCCAAAGATCGCGCCTCTAAACGCCGGATCGGCCCACTCTTCGTCAGATAGGCTAGGTCCACCCAAGGAAAGGACCCGCTGTAGCCATGAAGTTCACTCACCTTAATGAGGCCGGCTCCGCCTACATGGTGGACGTCACCGATAAGAAGCCCACCGTGCGTTCCGCCACCGCCCAAGGCGAGGTGGCCTGCTCGCCGGAGGTCCTCACCGCGCTGCAGGAAGGAACCGTGCCGAAGGGCGACGTGCTTGCGGTTGCTCGAGTGGCCGGTATTGCGGCCGCCAAGAAGGTCCCGGATCTCCTACCGCTTGCCCACACCATCGGCGTGCACGGGTGCGCGGTCGACATCGAGCTGCGCGAAGACCACGTCTTCATCGAAGCCACCGTTCACACCGCCGACCGCACCGGCGTGGAAATGGAGGCGCTGACCGCGGTGAACGTTGCGGCGCTAGCTCTCATCGACATGGTGAAAGGCGTGGACCGCTCCGCTTATATCCGGCGCTGCGGCATCACAGCGAAGTCCGGCGGCCGCTCGGGTGATTGGTCCCGCGACCTGCCGGGTGAGGAAGGATAGTGAACAATGTCAGGTGTCATTATTTTGGCGGGTGGGCGCGGCACACGCATGGGTGGTGTGGACAAGGCAAGTATCATTCTCGCCGGTGAGCGCCTCATCGACCGCCTCCTGCGCCAGTTGCCTTATGATGCGCCGGTGGCGGTTGTCTCACCCTATCCCCTAGGGATGCCCCAAGTATGTGAAAGGCCTCTTTTCGGCGGGCCAGCCGCGGGAATCGCCGCGGGCCACGCCGCGCTGGTTGGTGCCGCAGAGTCCACGACCGCCATCTTGGCCGTCGATGCCCCGGATTCCCCGCGTATGCTGCCTGTACTCGAACAGGCCTTAGAAAGCTCCGGCGCTGATGCCGCGGTGGCCACCTTCGATGGGCGCCTTCAACCGCTGTGTGCACTGTGGCGCACCGAGGCCATTACCCGCGCTCTGCACGAGCTCGGCAACCCCCGCAATAAGTCAGTCATGCGCTTACTGAGACTCGCGAAGAACATCACAGAGGTCGAAGGCACCGCCGCAGTACGCGATATAGATACCTTGGACGAACTCCGCGAGCGGCGAGCTACTCAACGATGATCTGCCCGTGCTGGCCCTTCTCTGCGTTCGTCATGAGGTGGTTCACAAAGGAGTAGGTACCCGGCTCGTTGAAGGTCATCTCCACGAATCCGCCCTGGGCGGGCAAGAGGTCCAGCGCCTGGGAGCCGGAATCCTTCGCGCCCTTAATGAGGTAGGCGCCTTCCTTGTACACGGTGTCGAATTGCTCGCCCACGACGTGGAAGCTCAAAGGAAGATCGGGGCCCAGATTAACCAACCAGATACGCACGGTATCTCCCACCTTGGCGCGCAGCGGTGCTAAGCCCTCGTCGTATTGATTGGGATAGTAGTTGAAGGCGGTGAGGTCATAGTCGCCATTGCTGACGCGCTGCGCATCCGCACCTTCAGCTTCCTTGCCCGCGGTGGCGAGGAAGATTTCGCTGGCCGTCATGACGTACTCCGCGTCAACGTCCCCCAGTCCATCCTCACCACGCGGATCGATGATGACTGCTCCTGCCATGCCGTTGGCAATGTGCAAGCTCATCGGCATCGTTGAGCAGTGGTACATCCAGATACCCGCCCTGTGTGCCACAAACTCATAGGTCAGCGACTCCCCCGGCTGGATCGTCTTCATGTTCTTATCCGGGTTGACTTCACCAGCGTGAAAATCCACCGAGTGCCCCATCGAGCCCTCGTTCTTGATGGTGATGCGGAATCTATCCCCCACCTTGCCGCGCAGGGTTGGGCCGGGTGCCTGCCCGTTGAAGAGCCAACGGGTTTGGCGCACTCCTGGGGCGACCTCAGCTTCCTCTTCAGTCATCACCCACGTTTCCTCGTGAAGGTCGCCTTCCGCGGGGGCAAGGGAGGCATCGACGGCGTCGAAGCCCTCGCGTGCCGCCATGCGCTCGGCTGCTGAGGGCACCGTCGCCGGGGCACCAGCAGTGCCCTTGCTTGCCGACGCCCCCGCATGCTCATGGTCCCCAGATGCTGGCTCGTCGACGTTGACCATAAACGTCATGCCTTGCATCTTGTGCCCAGCGATCGTGCAATAGCCTTCCACGGATTCATCGATGACTCCGGCATCGAGTTGCACGGTCTCGCCCGGCTCTACCCGCCCGGTCTCCTCACGTCCGATCTTCAAGTCATGGACCTGGTCGCCCGTGTTATGGAAGTTCACCACCAGGTGGCTGCCCGCAGCCACGTTGATAGAGGACGGAACAAAGGCCATGCCGTCGACAGAGACATCCACAGTGACGGCATCGGCGGAAGCTACCATCGCCGGATCTTGTTTGCCTATCCGCGAATTGGTCACTGCCAGTGCAATGACCGCCACCAAGGCAACAATGATGATGAGCCAGGATGCCCACTGTTTCTCAGAATGCTCCTTTTTAACGGGCACGCTTGACATGAACTTCTCCTTGAGATGACGAGACGGCCCACACTAGGGCCGCACAATTGGCGATGAGGCCTAGCCCCATCATGATAAGCCCGGCGAAGGACACGCCAGTAATGCCAGTGAGGCTCAGCACGCCGCCAAGGTTGATGAGCGCTACGCGCACGAACCCTGGAAGGTGGCCCCGCGCGGGATGAGCAGCCCCGGCCAGGATGGGCAGCATGTGGTGGAGTACCCCGGTCACGAGCTGCAGGAGGCCGGCGCCGACGAATGCGGGTAGCAGCAGCAACGTCACCGCGCGCGGGTAGGCCCCAGCAAGAGTGGCCGCCGCGTCACCGGCACAAAGTGCCAACATCCATACCAGTCCCGCCATCGCGGACACGCTTGCCGTGGTTTTCACGCCACCAAGCGCGCCGGCGAGTACTGGCTGAATGATGAACACAGCGGCAAGGACGGTGAGTAGCTGCGCCATGCCGGCGGCGCGGGTGAGCCCGGAGGCGTCGGCAAGCATGGCCACCCCCAGCCCCACGCAATGCACGGTCAATGCTCGACCACACCGGGCCCGGGCGGCTGATGAAATTGGCGTTCGGGTCAAGGTGGGAAGCAGCGTGACGACGGTGCCCACGATGGTAAGCAGAGCAAATCCCCACACCATCCCTCGTGAGTGCGCTGCTACCAACAGCGAATAGTTTCCTATCCCGTGCGCAGCCAGGATAACCAACAGCACAGAGACCACCATGAAGCAGGCCGCGGCCAGATAAAAGGGCACGGTGACTGCGAAAGAGCCAGAAAGAGAGCCTCGAAGCTTGGTCCATAACGTCCACAGGTGCCACGTGACTGCGACGATGACGAGTGAGGAGCCAATATCCGCGAGCATTCCCCAGTCGTAGCCGGCGCGATCAACAAGTAGCAGAACCAGCCCCACCTGCACCAGGCCTACCCGCGCGCCTACCCTGTGGAAGCCGGCAGCCGGGGTGCGGGTCAGTGCTTCCGTGAAGTGGGTACTAAACACCAGGATGGCGGTGGTCAGCGCTCCGAGAGTAAAAGGATGAATGAGGTCCCACCACACCACGGGTGCTCCCAGATAGTTCGCCACGGTGATTCCCACGCCCACCGCGATCCACAAGGCAACCAGGCTAAAGGCGATGGTGTGCCAGCGCCGGCGAGCAGTCAAGGAGACGTCGCGCAGAGGCACATCTGACATTTTTATTTGCACGGATATAATCGTAGTAAATTGCTTGTAGGGGTAGCAACGCCCGCTCCCCCTAGAAAATCGAAAAGGAAAAGATCAATGAACTTGCCGCTTATCGACGCCTCCAAGGGCCATGACATCCCCACCCTCAACGCCTCCGAAATCCCTCACGCAGTGCGCCACGGCGCCATCCATGGGGCACTCGGCACCCTCAACGTCGGCGAAGCCATGATCCTCATAGCTCCGCACGACCCGCTTCCGCTGCTCAACGAGGTGGACCAGCGGGAGGAGGTTTTCGCTCGCGAGTATCTTAAGAAAGAACCAGAAGACGTCCACATCAAATTCACGCGAACCGCCTAAAGCTTCCGTAAGCTGACTGACCATGCACCTCGCAAAGATTGCAATCCCCGTCATCGCCGCCGCGCTGACTGTTGCCGGTTGCGCCTCTGACTCCGAAGAGCCCTTGCAGGTGTTTGCTGCATCCTCGACAAGAGTGTTGAATGACGAGCTTGCTAGCGCCTCCGGGACTCCCCTGGCTTTCAACAACGGCGGCTCTTCTGCTTTGGTGCAGCAAGTCGATGAGGGAGCGCCCGCAGACCTTCTCCTCACTGCTTCTCGGGAGACCATGGAGAATGCACTTGCTCAGGGCAGCGTGGAGACGCCCGTGCCCTTAGCAAGCAACGTCATGGTTATGGTCGTGCCGAAAGGTAATCCCCAAGGACTGCGCTCCGCAGCAGACCTGGAGCCCTCGGCACGCCTAGTTCTCTGTGACCCGAGCGTGCCTTGCGGAGCCATATCCACGCGCATTATGAAGGCCAATGGCTGGCATCTGCACGCATCATCGTTGGAGAGCCAAGTGGCTGATGTTCTGGGAAAGGTTGCCTCCGGTGAAGCGGACGCCGGGTGGGTCTATTCCACCGACGCCGCCGCCAGCGAGGACGTCGAGGCTATTCCGCTCGACCACGCGGAAGACTTCCGCAATGAGATCATGGGCGCTGTGGTGGCTTCTTCATCCCGGCATGAAGAAGCCCAAGAAGTCCTCTCGCTTCTCGCGTCGGATTTTGACAGCACCTGGGAACAATTCGGCTTCACTCCGGTGAACTAGGTGTCGGGCATGATTCTGCGCGAACAGCGCCAACGAGCCCCTTGGCCGGTCATCGCCGCTGGCGCGCTCGCAGCTTTCTACATTCTCGCCCCAGTCCTCGCCTTGGGAGTGCGGGTGCCCTGGGGGCAACTCTCTGACACGCTGAACTCTCCGACGACCCAGGATCTTCTCCGCGTCAGCCTGTCCGCGGCGGCGTGGTCTACAGTGCTGTCCACGTTGCTGGGCACCTGCTTGGCGCTGTGGCTGCAGCAGCTGCACCGCGTCTCCCACCTGGTGAGGCTGGTGGTCTACCTCCCCTTGGCCATGCCTCCCGTCGTGGGCGGCTTGGCTCTCACTGCGCTGCTGGGGCGCCGTGGGCTGCTTGGTCCTGTTCTGGAGCAGGCTGGACTGCACGTGTCTTTCGCCTTCCCGGGTGTCGTGGCAGCCCATGTCTTCGTCACGCTTCCCTTCGCGGTGGTGGCGGTGGACTCCGCGCTGCGGCAACTCGATCCTGAGGTCATCGCCAGCGCGCGCGGCATCGGCTTGGGAGCGGGAACCATCCTTCGGCGCATCATTCTCCCAGCCATCCGCCCCGCTGTGTTCACCGGTGGTGCGCTGGCTTTCGCCCGCTCACTGGGTGAATTCGGAACAACTATCACCTTCGCTGGTTCCCTGCCCGGCTCGACCCGGACCATGCCGAGCGGAATCTACCTAGAGCGCGAGGTCAGCGCGGACAACGCCTATGCCCTTTCCGCCGTGCTTATTGGAATAGCCATCCTTACGCTCACCGCGGCCGGAATGCCCCTGCTGCTACGCCGCCGCGAGCCGAAGGTGCGCATGCTCAAGCCGATGGATCCTGCGGCACTTCGCGATGCCACCACCCCTGTGGACTCAGCCCACGATCTTTCCGTAACTATCGGCAACGCCACCACCACGTTCCGGGGCGGGCACGTGACCGCGGTGGTCGGGCCCAACGGTGCCGGAAAGACCACGCTTCTGCGTTTCATTAGCGGGCGACTCCAAGGGGCACACACCAACGCCGAACGCGTGATCATGCTTTCTCAAAACCCTGGGCTGCCTCCCACTGCCACCGTGGCTCAAGCGTTGACGATGGTGACCAAAGACCCGCAAAGGACAGAGGAACTGCTCAACGCCGCCGGGCTGCAGGAGCTGGTCCATGTATCCGAGCTTTCCGGTGGTCAAGCCGCGCAGGTTGCCCTTCTCCGCGCGCTGGCGGCGCGCCCGGCTGTATTGGTTGCGGATGAACCCTTCGCCGCCATGGACGTAGAATCCGCCGCGCGTTGGCGCCACGTACTGCGCCTTTCAGCCGCTGACCGTACCACCGTCATCGTCACCCACAGCCGCGTGGACCTCGACACGCTGGCGGACGACATCCTGGTGATGGAAGCCGGCAACATCATCTCTCAAGGCCCCGCGGAGCGCCTACTGGAACAGCCCCCGACCCCCTTTATGGCAGAGCTGGCGGGCGTCAATGTGCTTCGCGGCTACCACCAGAATGATGCATTTCAGCCAGCTCGCAACGGCGAGCACTGGGCGGCCTTTCCCCAGACTGCGCTGCGCTTCGATCCCGCTGGCGCACTGAGCGCCACCATTGTGGCCGATCTGGGCGAAACCACCCTTATTGACATTGACGGCCAACGGCTCACAGTGGGCCAGCCAGCACCCCACAACGCCCCCGGGAATAAGGTGTCCGTGGCCCTCAATGCAGACGCCCTCACGGTCTATACCCGTACTTAATCCATGGGATTTTACCCACGTCGTCACGCAGATCGTGGCGCCTCTGAGCACCGCAATGGGAGAAATTCAGTGCGCCGGATGTAGGATCCTCATAGAGTTTTGCAAGGAGTCACAGTCATGTCCGCATTTGCTACGCCTAGCCCCCGCTCCTCCAGCGAGCTTTTTCCTGACACGATGAAGCTCTCCCCCAAGCAGCGCGACGTCCTCTCGGTCTTGCAGAAATTCCCGCAAGGAGCACGGGCTGCAGAGATTGCTAAGAAAATGGGCATGCATGTCAACACCGCGCGCGGCCACCTGGATGAGCTGGTTCGCGCCGGCGCGGTGCGGGTAGTTACTGCTCCAGCGCAAGGCCGCGGGCGTCCCTCCCTGATCTTCCAAGTACGGGTGCCCGACAATCGTTCAGTGGCGGAGGAATACGTCACGCTGATTAGCGTCTTAGTCAAAGCACTGGCGGATAAAGATCAGCTCAATGACTTTTCTTCCGAGCAAGCGCGAGAGATCGGCCGCGCTTGGGCGAAGGCCACGGCCACCGACCACGGTGCTGAGGCGCTGGCCCCGCTCTACCGGACGATGCGCGATATGGGCTTTGACCCGGTAACCTCGGTGGAGCAATTCACCGAGGAAGGCCGCACCACCGTGCAACTGCACGCCTGCCCATTTGTCAGCGCCGGTGTGGAGCCCTCCCCCTTTGTCTGTGCCATCCACGATGGCTACTTGGAGCAGGCGGCCGCCGATTCCGGTGGGAGGTTAAGCCTGAAACTGATCCCAAAGTCCGGAAACGGCGTGTGCCGAATCAACGTGGAAAATGAAGCTAGCTAGCCTAACCGCGCTCGACGGAAACCGGCCCGGCGACCTCCAGCTCCAGCACGCGCAGGTTCTGTCCGCGGGCATCCTCGAGGATCTCTTCCTCGATGGGCTCGGTGTGGAGGACCATGATGGTGGGGCCGGCACCGGACAGGTAGGCGGCATAGCCGCGGTTGCGCAGGCGGTTGACCCACTCCGCGGTAACTGGCAGCACGTCAGCGCGATAAGGCTGGTGCAGACGGTCGCGGGTGCCCTCCCACAGCAGGTCCGGATACGCGGTCAGAGCCGCCACGTTCACTGCGGTGCGGGAGACGTTGAAGGCGGCGTCGGCATGCGTGACGTGCGAGGGCAGCACGCGGCGCACGGCCTGCGTCGAGGCGTGGAAGTCCGGGACCAGGGCCGTGGCCTTGATGCTTGGGTGAACCTCTAAGGTGGCGGCGCGGTACTCCGGAAGCGAGCGGCCGTCGACAGGCACGGTGGTCCAGGAGACCACCGCATTGCCCAGCACGGAGGCCGCGGCGTTATCCGGGTGACCCTCAAACGCCGAGGACAGCTGCACGACCTGTTCCTCCGAGAGCGGGAACCCCGCCAGGCCGTTGCCCGCGGCAACACCTGCCACCGCGGCAGACGCTGAGGAGCCCAAGCCACGGGACTGAGGGATGTTATTCGTGCACACCACGCGCAGGCCGGAGACTTCAACGTCGGCAGCCTTGAGCGCAGAACGGATGGCCTTGACCACGAGATGGGAGCCGTCGCGCGGCAGCTCTTCGGCGCCCTCGCCGAAGATTTCTACCTCCAAGCCGGAGCGGGTGACTTCTACCTCCACGGTGTCGTAAAGGCTCAGCGCGATGCCGAGGGTGTCGTAGCCGGGGCCCAGGTTGGCCGAGGAAGCCGGGACCTGGACGGTGACCTTGGTACCTACTTCGATATCGATACTCATTGTTGTACCTAAGACCCTTAGACGCCGAGGCGGATGACGGAGTGGACGGCCTTGACCTCATCGAGCTCGCCGAGGGCGGCGACGATGTCCTCAAGCACCGCTTCCTTCGCCGCGTGGGTGACCACGATGAGGCGAGCGGTGGCGTCGCCGTCTTCCTGGCGCACGGTGCGCAGGGAGACCCCGTGTCGGGCAAAGACACCGGAGATGGCAGAAAGCACGCCGGTGCGGTCTTCAACTTCCATGTCGACGTGATAACGAGTTTCCACTTCTCCGAACTCCGCAATAGGTAGGTTGGCGTAGGTGTTCTCCCCCGGCGCACGGCCGCCGTGGACAATGTTGCGTGCCGCACCGATGACGTCACCCAGCACAGCGGATGCCGTGGGGTTACCGCCGGCGCCATTGCCGTAGAACATCAGCGAGCCAGCAGCCTCCGCCTCGACGAAGATGGCGTTATAGGACTGGCTGACCGAGGCCAGCGGGTGCTCCTTCGGGACCAGCGTCGGGTGCACGCGGGCATTGACGGATTCCGCACCGGTCTCCTCATCCACGAGGCGCTCGCAGATGGCGAGCAGCTTGATGGAATAGCCGGCCTGGTTAGCGGCGGCAATATCGTCCGCGGTGATCTTGGAAATGCCCTCGCAATAAACATCGTCGAAGGTCAGGCGGGTATAGAAGCCCAGGGATGCCAGGATGGCGGCCTTAGAAGCAGCGTCGTGGCCCTCCACGTCCGCGGTGGGATCGGCCTCGGCATAGCCCAGGCGGGTAGCCTCAGCCAGCGCATCCTCATAGGAGGCACCGGTGGACTCCATCGCGTCCAGGATGAAGTTGGTGGTGCCGTTGACGATTCCGGAGATGCGCTGGATCTTGTCACCGGCCAGGGAGCGGCGCAGCATGCCGACGACCGGGATGGCGGCGGCCACGGCGGCTTCGAAGTACAGGTCAACGTCGGCGCGGTCGGCAGCCTCAGCGAGCTCATCCGCGTGCGCGGCAACAAGTGCCTTGTTGGCGGTGACCACCGACTTACCGGCGTTGAGGGCGGCGAGGACAAGCTCGCGCGGGAAATCAATGCCACCGATGACCTCGACGACGAGGTCGATATCATCGCGCAGGACAAGCGCCTTGGCGTCGTCGGTCAGCAGCTCCGCCGGCACGCCTGGACGCAGCTTGTTCTTGTTGTGCACGGCGACGCCGCGGATCTCCACGGGACCGCCGATGCGGTGTGCAAAAGCGTCAGCGTTCTCCTGCACGAGGCGGAAAACCTCAGCGCCCACGGTGCCAAATCCAAGCAGCGCGATTCCTACGGGTTCGCCTTCGGGCTTCTTGCTACGGTTCGTCGTCGTCATGGTGTCCCCTTGTTGAAATTGCAAAAGATTCTTACGTGCTAGCCCATCACTATACAGAACGAGCTGTCTATATCTATACGATATGGCCGGCACAACGCGCGACCGGCCATGTCTTTGTGAATAAAATGCGGTGAGCTGTGGCAACGCCGCGCTAGTCGACGTCCAACGCCAGCAAGTCCTCCACCGTTTCCCGGCGCAGCATGAGCGAGGCTTTGCCGTCACGCACGGAAACGACTGCCGGGCGCAAAGCGCCGTTATAGCGCGAGGCCATCATGTACTGATAGGCACCGGTGGTGGCGAAAGCGAGGAGATCCCCGGTAGTGATATCCGAGGGGAAACGGCGCTCGTTGACCAGAATGTCGCCGGACTCGCAGTGGAAGCCCACGATGCGCGAATCTACGGGCTCGCCCTGGGTGCGGCGGTTGACCACGCGCACGTCGTACTCCGAGCCATAGAGCGCCGGCCGGATGTTATCGGACATGCCACCGTCCACGGAGAGGTAGCGGCGCATCGGCAGATCCGCCTTGCCGGTCTCCACATCCTTGACCGTGCCCACGCGGTAGACGGTGACCGCGGAGGCCCCCACCAGCGAGCGGCCGGGCTCCACCAACACGAAAGGCGGCTTGATGCCGAGCTCAGTAGCGGTGCGCTCCACGGCGTCGAGCAGGTCCTTGGCCAGCGTGGCGACGTCGAGTGCTTCCTCGTATTCCATGTAGGGAATGCCGAAGCCGCCGCCCAAGTCCAGCTCCTCAAGGGCAACGCCGAGCTCGGAGTGAATGCGCTTATATAGGCTCAGCACGCGCTCGGCGGCCAGCTTGAAGCCATCGGCATTAAACACCGAGGAGCCCACGTGGCAGTGCAGGCCCACGAGCTTCAGGTTCGCGGATTCCAGCACCGTGCGAGCGACATCGAAGGCGGCGCCGGTGGACAGAGAAATGCCGAACTTTTGATCCTCATGAGCCGTGGCGATGAATTCGTGCGTGTGGGCATCCACGCCAGGCTTGACGCGGATCATCACCGGCTGCACACGGCCAGCGGCCGCGGCGATGCTGTTGAGACGCGACAGCTCCTCCGCGTTATCCAGCACCACATGCCCAATCCCCTCGTTGACGCACAGCTCAAGGTATTCGTCTTCCTTGTTATTGCCGTGCGCGGTCATGCGCTCCGGTGGGAAGTCCGCAGCGAGCGCCAGCTTGGCCTCGTTGAGGGAGGCCACGTCAAGGCACAGGCCCTCCTCATCTACCCAGCGCACGATGCGCTTGGTGATGAAAGCCTTGGAGGCATAGTGCACGTGGTCAGGACCGCCGAAGGCCTGGGCCATGTCCCGGCAGCGCGAGCAGAAATCCTGCTCATCAAAGACATAGAGCGGGGTGCCGTATTCTTCGGCAAGGTCGGTCAGGGAAACGCCGCCGATAGAGACCACACCATCGGAATCACGAGCAGCGTTGCGCGGCCACACGTGGGCCGGAAGAGAATTGAAATCAGTCATCGATACCTTTTCTTACATCTTCTCCGGTGCGCTAACCCCGACCATGGTCAAGGCATTGGCCATGACCTGGCGGGTGGCGCTGGCCAGAGCGAGGCGTGCGGAGTGAATCGGCTCGGTCTCTTCACCAGCCTTCGGCAGCACCTGGCACTGGTCATAGAAGCGGTGGAACACGGCGGCAAGCTCCTCGGCGTAACGCGCGATGCGGTGCGGTTCGCGCAGCGTGGCGGCGGTGGCCACAACCTCGGGGAACTCGCCTAGGGTGCGGATGAGGTCGCCTTCCTTCTCGTGGGTGAGGAGGTCGAGGGGGCCGTCGGCAAGCGCGGCGGTGTCGAAGCCCAGCTCTGCTGCCTTGCGCAGGATGGAGCAAATACGGGCGTGGCCATACTGCACGTAGTAGACCGGGTTATCCGCCGACTGGGAAGCCCACAGGCCCAAGTCGATGTCCAGGCTGGAATCCACGGAGGAGCGCACCAGGGAGTAACGCGCGCCGTCGACGCCGATAGCCTCGACAAGGTCATCAAGGGTGATGACGGTGCCGGCACGCTTGGACATCTTGACCGCCTGGCCATCGCGGACGAGGTTCACCATCTGGCCGATGAGGACTTCGACGGCCTCCGGGTCATAGCCCAGGGCCTGGGCCGAGGCGCGCAGGCGAGCGATGTAGCCGTGGTGATCGGCACCGAGCATGTAGATGGCGAGGTCGTGGCCGCGGTCGAACTTATCGGCCACGTAGGCGATATCGCCGGCGATGTAGGCGGCGTTGCCATCGGACTTGATGACCACGCGGTCCTTGTCATCGCCGTATTCGGTGGACTTCAGCCACCATGCGCCCTCAGCTTCGTAGAGCTTGCCGTTGTCCTTGAGCTTCTGGATGGCCTTCTCCACGGCACCAGACTCGAAGAGGGAGTTTTCGTGGAAGTAGACGTCGAAGTCCACACCGAACTCGTGGAGGGACTCCTTAATCTGGGCGAACATCATTTCCACGCCCGCCGAGCGGAAGGCCTCCTGGACCTCGGCATCGGCGCCGTCGAGGGCGTCCGGATTCTGCTCGAGGACTCCCTGTGCGATCTCCTTGATGTAATCGCCGCCGTAGCCGTCCTCCGGGGTGGGCTCGCCCTTAGCTGCGGCCACCAGCGAACGCGCAAAGCGGTCGATCTGTCCGCCGTGATCGTTGAAGTAGTACTCGCGGGTCACCTCCGCACCAGAGGCTTCGAGTACGCGGCCCAGCGAGTCGCCCACGGCAGCCCAGCGGGTACCGCCCAGGTGGATCGGGCCAGTCGGGTTCGCGGAGACGAACTCGAGGTTGATCTTCTTGCCCTGGTAGGTGGTGTTGCTGCCGAAGTCTGCGCCGGCATTAAGGACCTGGGCCACGATGGCTCCCTGCGCCGCGGCAGCGAGGCGAATGTTAAGGAATCCCGGGCCCGCGATGGAGGCCTCATCGATGGCGTCGTTGCCGGCGAGGGCGTCCGCCAACCACTGCGCGAGCTCGCGGGGCTGGGTGCCAGCCTTCTTGGCTACCTGGAGTGCCAGG
The DNA here is from genome assembly GCF_039907205.1 of Corynebacterium sp. c25Ua_47. Taxonomy (NCBI): domain Bacteria; kingdom Bacillati; phylum Actinomycetota; class Actinomycetes; order Mycobacteriales; family Corynebacteriaceae; genus Corynebacterium; species Corynebacterium sp. c25Ua_47. The sequence continues at coordinate 328,642 of NZ_JASBOH010000002.1, forward strand.
TTGGTGGCGTAATCGCCGTGCTCCGGGTTGCGCGGGCGCTCGACGGTCACGGTCTCCGGCAGGACGGAGGCGTCCAGCTCATGCTCGGTGAGCACGGCGGCGGCGGTGTTCTTGATCAGGACGGAAAGATCTTCAGGATTCATAGGGCCAAAGTCTATCGTCTCCGCCGCTGGGAGGCGCTATCAGGTCTCAGAGGTTAGCAAGGTCACTCACCCCCATCAGGTGAACAATGCAGCACAGCAAAGCAGCAAGTTCTACCCTAAAAGGCGTTAACTGAATCGATCCAACCTTTCGCCCTCTCGCTCGGCTGACACATGCGGTGCCGCATCCTGGGGACCTCCACGGGGACGCCGGCGGGAGCCAACTGGAATTGAGCTTTATGTCAACCTTCAACATCACCACCGACGCCATCGCTGGCAACGTCGGGCTCACCGCGCTGGTGTCCACGCTGCCGCTCATCGCGTTCTTCATCATGCTCCTGGGGCTCAAGGCCCGCGCCCACACCTCGGGCGCGGTAGCGCTTCTCGTAGCGGTTCTCATCGCCATTTTCGGCATGGGCATGCCAACCGGCATGGCTTTGTCCTCCGCGGTGCGCGGCGGGCTCTTCGGGCTCTTCCCCATCGTCTGGGTGATCATCACCGCCATCTGGTTCTACGAAGTGACCGTGGCTTCCGGACGATTCAATGACCTGCGCAAGACCTTCGATCTCTTAGGCGATGGCGATATCCGCATCCAAGCCATCCTCATCGCCTTCTGCTTCGGTGGCCTCTTGGAGGCCCTCGCCGGCTTCGGCGCTCCCGTCGCGATTACGGCCACCATGATCCTGGCCTTGGGTGTTAAGCCGCTCAAGGCGGCCACCACGGTGCTCATTGCCAACACCGCGCCCGTGGCCTTCGGCGCGGTGGGCATCCCAGTCACCACCGCGGGCTCGGTCGGCGGGCGCACCGCCGAGCAGACCGCTGACATCGCCGCGTTGATTTCCCTCCAGGTCCTGCTCATTGCCGCCGTCGTGCCTTTCTTCATCCTCTTTATCCTTGACGGCATGCGCGGTGTTAAGGAGGCCGGCCCCGCCGCGGCCGTCATCGGCATCTCCTTCGCCATTGCCCAGTGGGCCGCGGCTACCTTCTTCGCCTACCAGCTCACCAACGTCGTGGCCTGCATCGTCTCCCTCGGCGCTGGCTTCCTCTTCCTGCGTGTATGGAAGCCCAAGGGTGTCGACAGCCTGCGTGAGCGCATGGAGTTGCCCGCCCAGGAAGAGGTCACGGACCTCAACGGCAGCCGCATCTGGATGGCACTGCTGCCCTATGCCGTGGTTACTGCAGTCTTCGCCATCGCCACCGCGTGGCCAGCCATCTTCGGCTTCCTGCAGGTCAACGTTGCCTGGCCGCTTCTCGACGGCACCGTCTTCGACGCCGAAGGCCAAGCCATGGATACCGCCTTCAAGTTCAATGTGCTGGGCAACCCGGGCACCTTGCTGCTCATCTCCGGCATCATCGTGGCCATCATCTACATGGCCTTCAATGAGAACGGCCGTTACACGCTGGAGGCCTCCGCACCAGTGGCCAAATTCGGCGAGGTAGTCAACCGCATGAAGTTCTCCGCGCTGACCATCATCCTGGTCCTGGCGCTGGCCTACACCATGAACTACTCCGGCCAGACCATCTCCATCGGCCAGTTCGTGGCGTCCGTGGGCGGCATCTTCGCGCTCTTCTCCCCCGTCCTGGGCTGGATCGGCACCGCGGTGACCGGCTCGGATACCTCCGCCAACGCGCTCTTTGCCAACCTCCAGGTCACCGCAGCTGAGCGCATCGGTGTTAACCCTGACCTCATGCTGGCCGCCAATACCTCGGGTGGCGTCGTGGGCAAGATGATTTCCCCGCAGTCGCTGGCCATCGCCGCCACCGCCGTCCAGATGGAGGGCGAGGAATCCCGCATCTTCAAGGCCGTCGTGGGCTACTCTGTGGCCTTCCTCGTCGTCGTGTGCATCATCGTCTTCCTCATGACCAACGTGCTGGGCTTCTTGGTCCCCTAAAAAGGTTTAGCCACACAGTTCTACACCGCTAACTACCCCCAGATTCGGGCGTCTTCATCGCCCAGTCTGGGGGTTGACTCATGTCGGCCGCGACCGCTGCGAGCATCACTGCACGTTAGGAATTTCACAACATTAGTGTTGCGATAAAAAGCCAGGTAGGAGGGATAATCCCGTCTCGATAATGTGTGTTTTGGGCGGTAGGCTCAGAGGTACAAACTCGAAAAATGCCCAGTGCGGCTGTCCTGGTAGCGCGCATCCGAGTGCAACTCCGCTGTGCCCAGCACGGGACAAGCCTCATGGAGGCAGATTAAGGAGCGCTCACGAATGCGAATAGCATTGTTTTCCACCTGCATCGGTGATTCACTCTTCCCCGATGCCCACAAGGCCACAGCCCTCATCCTCTCCCGCCTGGGCTATGACGTCGTCTTCCCAGAGGAGCAGACCTGCTGCGGCCAGATGCACATCAACACCGGCTACCAGGAGCAGACCTTGGGCATGATCCGCACCTATGCGGACGCCTTCGCGGACCCCTCCATCGACTACGTCGTCTCCGCCTCCGGCTCCTGCGTGGGCGCCGTGCGCGAGCAACACGAGATGATTGCCAACCGCTTCGGCACCGCCGCTGATGTGGACGGCGCCAAGAAGGCAGCCGGCAAAACCCTGGATCTGCCGGAGTTTCTTGTCGACGTCGCCGGGGTCACCAACGTCGGCGCTTTCTTCCCGCACCGCGTGACCTACCACCCCTCCTGCCACGGCTTGCGCTTCCTCAAGTTGGGTGACCGCCCCTACCAGCTACTGAAGGAGGTCGAGGGAATCGACCTCGCCCCGCTGCCAAATGCAGAAGAATGCTGTGGTTTCGGCGGCACCTTCGCGCTCAAGAACGCCGAGGTTTCCGCGGCAATGGTCGGTGATAAGACCCGCCACATCCGCGAAACTGAGGCCGAGTACGTCACCGGCGGTGACTCCTCCTGCCTGATGAACATCGGCGGTGCTCTGGCTCGCCAGCGCTCCGGCGTGCGTGCTATCCACTTGGCGGAAATCCTCGCCTCCACCAAGGAACACCCGTGGACTCCTACCTCTGCGGCCTACTCCAAGGAGAAGATGCTCTAATGACTTCCTTCCTCGACACCACTCCTCCGCGCGCTCCTGAAGGCTACGGCAACCTGCGCGGCTCGAAGGCCTTCGTGCCGCTAGCTCACGTGGGCCTCAACAACGCCACCCAGCGCCGCAATCTGCACCACGCCACCACCACCATTCGTGACAAGCGCCAGCACGCCGTGGATGAAACCCCGGACTGGGAGCAGCTTCGCGACGCCGGCTCCGCACTCAAAGATGACGTCGCCATGCGCATGGGCGAACTGTTGGTTCAGTTCGAAGAGCAGGTGACCAAGCGCGGCGGCATCGTCCACTGGGCACGCGACGCCAAGGAAGCCAACGAGATCATCGAGGGCCTTATCCGCGAGACCGGTGAGACCGACGTGGTCAAGATCAAGTCCATGGCTACCCAGGAAATCGCGCTCAACGAGCACCTGGAAGAGGCAGGCATCCACGCCCAAGAGACAGACTTGGCGGAGCTCATTGTCCAGCTAGGTGAGGACAAGCCTTCCCACATTCTGGTCCCGGCTATCCACCGCAACCGCGCAGAGATTCGCGACATCTTTGTCAACAAGATGCCGAATACCGATGACTCCCTCAAGGCCGAGCCGGCGGAACTGGCTGAAGCATCCCGTCAGTTCCTGCGCGAGCAGTTCATGAAGGCCAAGGTTGCCATCTCCGGCGCTAACTTCGGTGTGGCGGAAACCGGCACCATCAACATCGTGGAGTCCGAGGGCAATGGCCGCATGTGCCTGACCCTGCCGGAGACCCTTATTACCGTGATGGGTATTGAGAAGCTGGCCCCGACCTTCCAGGACCTCGAGGTCTTCCTCCAGCTTCTGCCGCGCTCCTCCACTGCAGAGCGCATGAACCCGTACACCTCCATGTGGTCTGGTGTGACCGAAGGTGACGGCCCGCAGAACTTCCACATCGTGCTGCTGGATAACGGCCGCACCGCTGCTCTGTCCTCCCCCAAGGGCCACGAGGCACTCAAGTGCATCCGCTGTTCTGCCTGCCTGAACGTCTGCCCGGTCTACGAGCGCGCCGGCGGCCACGCTTATGGCTCCGTTTACCCGGGCCCGATTGGTATCTCCCTGACGCCGCAGCTGACTGGCATGAAGGACCACAACGATCCGTCGGCAAGCTTGCCCTATGCCTGCTCCCTGTGCGGCCGTTGCGACGAGGTATGCCCGGTGCGCATCCCGCTCTCCCAGGTCATTCTGGAAAACCGCTACCAGAAGGTCACCCACGCCACCCCGCCGGTCGAAGAGAAACTCTTCCAGGTAGTTGAGCTGGTGTGGAAGAACCCGAAGATCTGGAACCAGATCACCCACATGGTGGCGCTCGGCCGTGTCCTCGGCGGTTTCAACGGAGTCATCGACAAGCTGCCGCTGTTCATGTCTGGGTGGTCCGACGTACGCGACACCGCCGTTCCGCCGAAGAAGTCCTTCCGCCAATGGTTCGACACTGACGAAGCTCAAGAACTCCTCGCCCAAGCCAAGAAGGAGGGCATCAAGTGACCACCGCCAAAGAGGAAATCCTCAACCGCATTTCCGCCGCCCAGAAGCAGGCCGGCCTGCCGGACCACGTAGACATTCCGCGCGAGTACCAGAAGGAAGGCACGCTCAACGAGGATGAGCTGCGTGAGATGCTGGTGGACCGCCTCGAAGACTACAAGGCTGATGTGCACGTCACCGATGAGTCTGGGTTGAACTCCACCCTCGTGGACATCCTTAAAGAGCGCGGTTGCTCGAACGTCGTCTACGCACCCGGCATGGACGCTGGGCTTCTCGACGGCTTCGAAGGCACCACCACCCCAGACGACAACGCCAAGGACCCGCGCGAGCTCGACGCTGTCGATGCCGTGGTGACCGAATCCCACGTCACCTCCGCGCAGACCGGCACCATTGTGCTTGAGTCCAATGAGACCTGTGGCCGTCGCGCGCTGACCCTGGTGCCGGACCGTCACGTGTGTATCGTGCGCAAGGACCAGATCGTCTACGGTGTCCCGGAGATGGTTTCCCGTATGAACCCGGAGCGCCCGGCAACGTGGATCTCTGGCCCTTCCGCTACCTCGGATATCGAGCTCTCCCGCGTGGAGGGTGTCCACGGCCCGCGCGATCTTATTGTGGTGATTGTTAAGTAGTGTGACGTTCGGGGGCACCCGCCCCTTCCGAACACTCGGCTCACATCACCCCCGGCGCATAGGATAAGGCACGTACTTATTAACGATTTTAGGAGCCTTATTCTATGCGTCTTTCTCGCGTTTTAGGCTCGGTGCTGGGGCCCGTAGCTGTTGCTGCCGGCCTGGTTGCCGCGCCCGCTGTTGCTCACGCCGATCAACCCACCATCAACTGGGGCCCGTGCCCGGAAGGGGTCACCGAAGAGCGCGCTGAATGCGGGCACGTGACCGTTCCGACCTATCACGATGCCCCGGAGAAAGGCACCATCGACGTCGGCCTCATCCGCCTCAAGGCCACCGGAAACCGACAGGGCACCCTGTTTACCAACCCGGGTGGCCCGGGCGGTGACGCGTATAGCTGGGTGAGCTTCGCCGCGTGGCCGGAGGAAGTCAAACAGAGCTACGACATCATCGGTGTGCAGCCGCGTGGCCTGCGCGAGTCGGGAGAGGTGAACTGCACGGCCAGTGAGCTGGGCGCCAATCCCCTTGCGGAGATCACGCAGATCGGCGCGATTACCCGCAATGACTGCGAGAAGAACACCCCCGGCTACACGGACTCCCTGACGACGGAAAACACCGCAAAGGACTGGGAGGTTGTCCGCCAGGCACTCGGCGAGGAGAAAATCAACATCGCCGGTCTCTCCTACGGCACCTTCCTGGGCTCCACCTACGCCACGCTCTACCCACAGCACACCGACAAGGTCGTGCTGGATTCCGGTATGAATCCGAAGATGGCGTGGAACCAGATCTTCGCTTCCCAGCAGGCAGGCTACGAGAATGCGCTGCATGACTTCTTTGCGTACGTGGCCAAGAATGACGCCACCTACCACGCCGGAAAGACCCCGCTGAAGGCCTACGAGCGCTGGTCCCAGATTGTTGCCGCCGAGGCAGGCGTGCGCCCCACCGTGCTTCCACCTAACGCCCAGATTGGTGACCTGCCCCCAGGACTGGAGTTCGCCGGCCAGCCAGGTGCCAACATTATGACTGCTACCGGTGAGCTGCGTGTGCAGGCGGAGCACCTCGCCGGCAAGGTACGCAACCCGCAGGCTGTCCAAGCTTCCTCGCCGACGCTGTCCGCGACCCGTGAGCTTCTCCCCCGCCCAGAGTCCTGGGACACGCTGGCTAAGCACATTGGCGGCATCGAGCCAATCAACTTTGAGGAGCAGGCTGCACAGCAGCAGGCCCAGCAGGATCCGCAGCAGGCTCAGCAGGACGTTCTCAATGCCGTGAGCATGCAAAACATCATCATGTGCAATGAGAACACCGCGCCGACGGATCCCACCCTCATTCCGGCGTTCCTCTGGTCGAACTACGTCACGATTGACCCCTTCACTCTGTTCAACTCGATGTACGCCTCCGGCGCGGGTTGCGGTGGCCGCGCACCGGTCAACACCCCGATTGCCGTCTCCGGCCAGAACCTGCAGACCAAGCCGCTGCAGCTGCAGGCCACCGGTGACCCGCAGACCCCGTACGCTTTCTACCGCGGTCTCTCGGATCCGATGCAGTCCCGCGTGGTGACTGTCCACGGCCCGGGTCACGGCCACTTCGCGATGGGTAACAAGGCCGTCGACCAGATCGTGGTTGATTACCTGCGCACCGGTGAGGTCCACACCGCGGATGCGCCGGGCTTCTTTGACCAGCCCCAGGCACAGGAGCAGCCCGCCCAGTAGTAGGAACAGCGAGAACCAGGCAGGAGCAGCTTAGCTAGCTGGCTAAGCCGCCCCTTCCTCCCGCCACACCCCCATCGGCGTGAGGCCAATTACTGCGCTTCAGTCTTTATAGGCTAGAATCGCATCGTTGGTATTTCGCCAGCAATGCCCTTGTAGCTCAGCGGATTAGAGCATCGGTTTCCGGTACCGAAGGTCGCAGGTTCGATCCCTGTCAGGGGCACTTTGTGTCAGGGGCACTTTTTCATGCCCACATCTCTCTCCCAATAGGCCGCACCCCGGCCCGCATTTTTGATGATGCCGCGAGTGCGGGAAAGCCTTTCGCACTCTGCCATTCTGCATTCCCCCAGACCTGAAACCCGCAACCTGCAGGTGGGCGTCACCCAGCGCTTGACGGCACCAAGCCACTCACTTGGAGGTTTCGGGTTCGAGGTCTGGGGATATGGAACTAACGCAAGCGCGCCTTAATATCCGCAACCACTTCTTCCGGATTCTTCGCCGAAGCGATGAGAGAGCTTCGGCCCTGCTCGATGCGCACAGTCGGCCCAGAAACGATATAGGCCGGTGCGCCGTCGACAACGCGTGGGCCCGCGCCTTCCTTAATCCCAGTCACGGGACCAATACCTACCCCAGTGATATCTCTGAGTGGAACCCTCTTCGTGAAGATACCCAGGATGGAAACCATAACGTCGTCGTCACTCACGACGATCTTCACTCGCATCATGATGCAGGCTGCAGTTGCAGCGATGACCAGGGTGCCGAAGAGGATGGCTGCCCACGTGGAATCGATCATCGTTGGCACCACCGCTGCCACGACAGCAAGGCCAACGATAATTCCCAGCCACAGGAGCGGGCCGTTGAGATAGCGAACGTAGATATGAGAGGCCATCGAGTTCAGGCTATCAGACAGCTTCGCCCTTCGCGCTCACCGAAAGCCGCGGGCGGCGGCTGATAAGGGCTCTCGGTGAGCGCGAAGGGCGAAGAAGTGATGACTCGGCAACTAACTCTCAGGCTCAACACTGCCCCAGTTGCCAAAGATCTGACCAGATCTTGCGAGAGAGAGCGATGGTTTTGGCAACTAGGGCAGTTGCGCGGCCCGGACATGATTCTGCGCATGCGTGAAACCTTCCCAAACCGCAATGACTTTGGGCTCAAAGGAACAGGTTGAGTGTTGCGGCAGGTGAGAAGAATGAAGCCCCAGCAGGAAACACTGCTGGGGCTTTAAGTCAAGCTACTCCCCGCTGGGCGGCAGCGTGAGGAGCGAACCAGTTACTGGGTGATGTACTGGTTGACGATCGGCTGGGTGATGTCCAGAGTGCCGTGCTCGACGTAGTACATGCCGAGCATCAAAGCGCCCAGCATCACCACGGAAAGAAGCATGGAGGGAATCCACTCAACGAAGACGGAAACCCAGCCATCAGCCTTGTCACGGGCAGCTGCTTCGCGCTGCTCCTGAGCCAAATCGCGCTCGACGATCATGTTTAGTCCTTTCACTTAGCTCCCTGTGCCAGAGAAGTTTTCGCGGAAACAGTCTCTTGGTGGCGTGTGGGATGCTCGCCCATTAACACAGAGTATCTTAGCAGTTTATGCAGATCTGACCGTAGTTAAACGCAGATATTTCGGCCGCTATCCGCCTTTAGTATGACACCGACTGTGGGCTAGACCCCAGGGTCCTCATTGTTGTTGAGCGCTTCGACGAAGTCCTCGCGGTCCTGAAACATGCGCTCGATGTCATCCTCCGCGCCGATTATCCACAACTGGGAGGCATCATCGTAGGTCAGGGCCTCGTCCGGGTGCTGTTCGAGGGCGTGCTCGAGTGCGGCGGTTTGCTCCTCGCTGAGCTCTTCCAGGTCCTCGGCGGGGCCTACCTGAGCGCTGAGTTCCTTCAGCGGCGTGATGCCGTACGTGGTGTATTGGCGCTCTGGGTGCTCGAACAATTCTTGTCCCATCATGATGTGGACAGGTCACCTCCTGGTGCGTAAACGGACGGGGGCCTACTCTACCCCGGTGGGCGCAGCTAGTGGTCACGAGTGCCCAGGCGCTCGTCCGGCACGAAGCCGTCATAGCCCGGAAGGTTTTTCTCCGAGAGCACGCCTTCACAAAAGCGCAGAAGCGCCGGAACATCGGCGGGATCCAGATGGTCAAAGACCATGCGGCGCACGGACTCAACATGCTCCGGTACCGCCGCCTCAAGTCGCTCTCGGCCGGCCCGCGTCATGACGACCTCCACGCCGCGGGCATCGCCCGCGCACTTTTCTTTGCGTACGAGCCCACGCTTTTCCATGCGGGTGATCTGGTGGGAAGCGCGCGAGCGGTCCCACTCCAATTCTGTGCACAGCTCGCGCAGGCGCAGGGTGTGCTCGGGTGCCTCCGAAAGCGAAACAAGCACCGAATACTCGGCCGCCGAGATATCACTGCAGGCCAAGAGAGTTTCCTCCATGCCGCGATTAATCTTGCGAATGCTGGCCAGGAGTTGGCGCCACAGCTCTTGCTCGCTGCCGGTGAGCCATCGAATATCCGCTGTCATGGCACTTACCCTACACTCCGGCTCTTAAGCATTCCTAAGCCTCACCATGTCAAGGTCTATGCGACCGGGTACCCAGGAATAGCGCTGCGGCATACAGGTGAGCACGATGACCTGTGTTGTCTTCCCTGCCTTAGTAAACAGCGCAGCCATGAGCTGGAGACGCTGCGAGTCGGTGGAGCCCAGCGCGTCATCGATAACGACGGGTACCGGTTCACTGGACACCAGCTGGGCGATGGCAAAGCGCGTCAGGATGCTCAACTGCTCCTTGGCGCCGCCGGAGAGCGCATCGAAGGCCACGGTTTCGCCGTTGCGGCTGCGCGCCTGCACCTTGAGCTCTTCGGAAAGCTCGAAGTCCACGTCACCGCCGAACACGGTGCGGGCTAGTCCGTTGAGCGCAGTGACGAAAGGCGCGGCATACCGCTGACGGGCGGCGTCGCGATGGCGCAGAATGAGCGAACGCAGGTAGCGCGCGGCCTCCGCGCGGCGCTGGATGGCAGCGTGGCGCTCACGAGCAACGTCGAGTTCGGCAGCGGCCTTCTCCTCGTTTTCGGCCGCGCCCGAGTGCATATCGATAAGCCCGCGGAACTCACGCATATCCCCCACCGCTGCATTAACCGCTGCCTTCAAGGATTCAACGTGCGTGTGCGCTCCCCGCGCCAACTGCTCCGCGGTGTCGACATCGACGGCGGACATCTCCTCCAGCGCTTTCTTCTCAGCAGTGTGCGCGGTCCGTGCTGCTTCGATAGCGGCGGTCACGCCTTCATCCGTTAGCTGGGCACGCGCCGACTCCACTGCCGCGGCCTTGGCATCGCGCTGCGCGGTGGCCTCCTCCGCACGGACCATAGCCACCTCCAGTGCCGCGCCCGCCTTGTTCTCGCGGTAGGGCGCCAGGGCGCGATCAAGCTCATCCAGCTTCCTGCGCAACTCCTCTTCCTCACGCTCCACTAAGTCGAGCTCCCGCGGCTTCGCGTCGTCCTCAGTAGTCCCGCCGGCCTCCTCGGCGTCCTCAGCATCGGCCGCGCCCGCCTCAAAGCGCGCACGCAGCTCACCGAGGTCCTCCCCGCCCAGCGCAGCATGAAGCTCGCGGGCAGCAGTATCCGTGGCGGAGGCCAGCTCCGCGTGCTTTTCGTGGGTGGCGCGGGCGGACTCAAGGTCTTCGCACCCGGCATCCTCCAGCAGGCGTGCGAGCTCCACGCGGGCCTTCTCCACGCCTTCCTCACCGCTATCGCCCGCACCGGCCGCATAGCGGGCGGTGATGTCACCGACCTTCAGCGTGGTGCCCTCGCGCAGTTCGACTGCCAGTTCTTGACCGCTCTCCAGGGCACGTTCTTCGCCATCGACGATAAAGGCGCCCTCACCGGAAAAATAAAGCTTGGCCGCCGCGGCGGCCCGCAAGCGCTCTTGGATGGTGACCTCGCGAACCGCGTCCTCCAAGGCCTGAAGGTTCGGTACGTCGGGAGTCGCGGCCAGTTCACGGCGGCGGGACGCCAAAGTCTCTTCCAGTTTGTTCAATGCCTCAAGACGAGTGCCCAGCGCCTTGCGCTCGGCTTGCTGCTGCGCGCGGCGGGCGCGCTGGCGTTCCTCGCGCACGGCCTCGTAGCGCTTGTGGACCTCGGCGCGCTCTTCTTCTAGTTTCGTGCGGGCGGCGGCCTCTTCCTCAGCACGTTCGCGGGCTTCCACAACCGCGGCGGCGGCACGCTCAGCAGCATCAACGGCTGCGTCATGCTCAGCAACCACAGCTTTACGGCGCTGTGCTTCCTCCTCCGCGCGTGTCACGGCCTCCGCCGCCCGAGTCACCGCAGCCTCCTGCGCGGTGACCTTCTCCTGTGCGGCTCGGGCAGCGACTAGCTCACCGTCACGGCGCTCGCATTCTTCCGCAGCCGACGGCAGAGCGGCTTCAGCCTCCTTCTTCTTCAGCTCGGCAGCCTCATAGCGCTCCACCACACCGTCGAGCTCCCGCAGCGCGGCCTCGGCGGCAGCGTGCTTCTCCTCAGCATCCGCCAGCGCGGCGATGGCAGCCTTATAGTCTCCTGCCGGCTTGTCTGTCTTCGCGGTGAAATACTCCTTGTACTCCGCCTCGATGCGCGTGAGCAGCTCGGAGTCTTCCGCCGCGGCACTCGCTCCGGTCTGCTCCTCCAGCGCCGCGGTCAGGGAAGGAATGCCCACCGCGGCGATGCCTTGGTGGTCGTCGTCCTGGCGGACGAAGAGGGCGTCGAGAAGCACGCGGTCCACGTGCTCACTGAGGATTCGATCCAGCTCCCCATCCGCCTCGGCTCCGGTCCACTGGCCCGGGCGCGGGGAGAAAACGTGCAGCTCCGACGTGCGTTTCTTCACCCACCGCTTGCGAATGCGGAAGCGGTAAGGCCCCACGGTCGCCTCCAGCGTGACCTCAGGCCCCACGTCGCGGCCGGCAGGCTGCAGCGCCCGCACCGGCTTGGAATTGGCCGTGTGCTTTTCTGTAAGCACAAAATCGATGGCCTCCACCAACGTGGACTTTCCGGCCTCGTTCGGCCCACCGATGACCACCACCCCGGTCTCCGGAAGGTCCTTGACCTCCAGATGCTCCACGCCCCGGACGTTGTTCAGTTCCACAGAATGCAGCTGCATCATGGTTTAGGCTCCCTTCGCGCTGAGGCGGAACAGCAGGTTGGCAGCGTCGCGGGCGGTGGGATTATCTAGATCCTCAAGCAGCTCCGCTAGTGCATCGGCGGCGTACCCACTCAAACTCAGCTCGCTGAGCTCCTCTTCCGAGGGCGCCAGATGCAGATCCATGGTTCTCTCGCGCGGCTTGAGGGAGGCAAAGACCTCCTCCATCTCCGCCAGGCCCTGCTCCAGACGGGCCTGCGTGCTCAAACCCACGGTGCCGCGCAAGCTGTATTTGACCGCAGTGCGAATCTTCTCCGGCACCGCGTCCAGCTGTTCCAGGAAGCCCTCGACATCCTCCATGGAGTCGATGTCCGCATCAATCGCCCGGAAGTCCCAACGGCCAACGCGGTGCTTGACGACGTCCACCCGATCCCCATCAACGGTCACCACCAAGGCGTTTCCCGAATCGCGTTCTCTATCGTCGAAGGCCGTGGTCTCCGGGCTGCCGGAGAACCACACCTTGCCGGTAGAACCGAGGGATTCGGTGGAGTGCGTATCCCCCAGCGCCAAGTAATCGATAACACCCTTATCCAGGCACTCCTCTACGAAGGCGAGGTCGATCGTATCCGCATCCGAGTCCTCGCCCTCGCCCGCGCGGGATTCCACCTGGCCGTGGCCCACCGCGATGCGAACCGCGCCCTCCTCGGCAGGCGGCAGCGGCTCCAGCGCGCGGCGCACGAGGTCATAGTTAGCCCGCTTGGACAGGTAAGGAGCACCGACGATCTCCACGCCCGGGCGCACCGCAATCGGCTCCGAATCAGCAATCACGTGCACGTTATCCGCAAAGGAGCTGAAGAAGATGGAATCCGCCACGAGAGGGTCATGGTTGCCGGGCAACAGGTAGACCGGAACCGGCAGGCGCTTGAACATATCCTTCGCCCGCAGCAGCGTGGACTTGCTCAAGGAGTTGTGTTCAAACACGTCACCGGCCACGACGATGAACTCGGCACCCGTCTCGGTGGCCAGCTCCCCCAGGCGCAACACCGCCGCCTCGCGGTCATCATCAAAACGCGATTGCGCCGCGGGACTTAAAAACCAGCGGGTCATGCCCAGCTGAAAATCGGAGGTGTGGATGAACGTGACCGCGGCCATGCAAACTCCCTACAACGTGGTCCAGGGCTGGGCGTGTGAGCCCCTCCCCTTAAGGTGGCAATGTCTAGTGCGTCAGATGATAGTAAAGGTCCTCGACATCGGAGACCGCCCGAAGCAAATCTATGTTCGTATGGCTGACGGAGCGCATGGCCTTGCGCAACAGTTCCGGGTCGGAATCATCCACCGCAGGAGCGGTCTTGGGCTCCGGCAACGGCGGCAATTCTCGCCCCTCCCAGAACAAGGCATTGCGTTCCTCCTGCGAGATGTCTGCGGCCCCGCTCGCGGAGTAGGAATCCTCCGAGGCCGCCTTAGCCTGCTCCATGACCGCTTGCTCGAGCCGCGCGAAGTCGAGTCCGCGCAGGGCAAAAATCACGGAAGGATCGGCATCCATCCGGGCCGCGAGGCGGTCTGCCACCGCCACGACGTGCTTGCACACGTACTCCGGGTCGGGGCAGGTACAGGAAAAGCGGAGGTCGTCGGGGTACTCGGCGATGAGGATGTCGAGGGAGGCGTCGGCAAGCATGCCCTCCCTGGCCTTCGCCACGGAGTTGGGCGTGCGCGCGAACATCTCCGACAGCCGCCCGATGTCCTCGTTATTGCGGTAGGGCACCTGGATAAGCACCGCGAAAGGTTCGTTCTGAGAGCCCGCGACCTTTCCGTGCACCGCACCATTGCGCACATCGAGGCCCACGACGTGGCCCTCCGTGGCGTACTGGCGCCCGCGGCGAATTCGGCCGGAATCCGTTTGCTGGTTGACAAAGTTGAGCAGGCGCGTGGCCGCCGGCTGCATGGTGCGCACGCGGTCGACGCGGTTGACCTCCTCCGGAGTGCTCACGCGCTTGCGGGTGCCGAAGTTGGCGTAGATGACGTTATTATCCTCAGGACTTTTCGGTGCCATTTACTTCTCCTGCTCCCTATAGCTCATGAGATCCGCCAGCTGCTCAGGGCTCAGTTCGGTGAGCCAGCCCTCGCCCTCGCCCACGACGGCACCGGCCAGCTGCGTCTTGCCGTCGAGGATGTCCTGGATGGATTCCTCCAAGGTACCGGCGGTAATCATCTTGTACACCTGCACGTTGCGCTGCTGACCAATGCGGAAGGCGCGGTCCGTGGCCTGGTTTTCCACCGCCGGATTCCACCAGCGGTCCATGTGCACGACAATCGACGCCGCCGTGAGGTTCAGCCCGGTACCGCCCGCCTTGAGCGAGAGCAGCATGACGGGCGCGCCGTTATCGGCCTGGAATTCCTCTACCATCTGGTCGCGCCGATTCTTGCTCACACCGCCGTGGAGGAAGGGAATCTCGCAGCCCAGCTGCTCAGACAGGTAGGGCTGGAGGACGTCACCGAAGGCCTTGTACTGGGTAAAGACCAGCACGCGCTCCGAGGATTCGATGGCCTGGTCGATGATCCGCATGAGTTCTTCCACCTTGCCGGAGCGGTGCTTGCCCTTGATGGTGACAGCGCTGCCATCGGCCAAGAAGTGCGCTGGGTGGTTGCAGATCTGCTTGATGCGGGTCAGTGACGCCAAGATGAGGCCGCGGCGCGAGATGCCCTCCTTCTTCTTTGCCAGGGCCTGTTCCACGTCATTGACCAGGGCCTTGTAGAGGGCGGCCTGCTCATCGGTCATGCGCACGGTGATGATCTGCTCGGACTTCTCCGGCAGGTCATCGATGATATTCGGATCCGTCTTAAGGCGGCGCAGGATGAATGGGCCAGTGAGCAGGCGCAGGCGCTCCGCCATGACTTCGCTGCCTTCGCGCTCGATGGCCTTGGCAAAGTGGTTGCGGAAGAAGGAAGCAGAGCCCAAGATCCCGGGGTTGCAATAGTCCAGGATGGAGCGCATTTCCGACAGGCGGTTCTCAATCGGCGTGCCGGTCAGCGCCACGCGGTGGCGCGAGGGGATGGCGCGCACGGCCTTGGAGGAGCGCGTGGAGGCGTTCTTGATCGCTTGGGCTTCATCGAGGACCACGCGGTCCCACTCCACCTTGCTCAAGGTCAGGAAGTCACGGCTGACCGTGCCATATGAGGTGATGACGATATCGGCGTTCTGCGCCGCCGTGACCAGCTCCTCGCCCTTCAGGCGCCCGGTGCCGTGTTGCACCATGACCTTAAAATCCGGTACGAAGCGCTTGGCCTCCCTAGCCCAGTTACCCACCACGGAGGTCGGGGCAACCACCAGAGTGGGCTTCCACGCCTCCGCTTCCTCAGCTGACTCATGGGCGGCCTTTTCTACCGCCAACAAAGACAGCAGCTGCAGGGTCTTGCCCAACCCCATGTCATCCGCCAGCACCGCGCCGATGTTGTTGCGGGACATCCAATACAGCCAGTCCACACCCCGGCGCTGGTACTCGCGTAGCTCGGCATGGACCGTATCGGGGATCTCCACGCGGTCGGGCGCGGTGCTATCCAGCCCGCCGAGCAGCGACGTGTGCCACTCGGAGCCGGTGAAGGCAACGGGGTCCTCCGCCATCGACTTCAATGCCATCTCGCGCAGATCCGCCAGCGTGACCGCTTCTTCCTGCTCGCCCTCATTGAATTCCTTGCGACGGCGCTCCACCTCGGCCACGAGCTCTTCCCAGCCGGGTTGTTCCAGCTGACGGGCCATCTCCGCGGTCGCGGCGAGTTGCTCCAGCTCCTTCAGGGCGCGCTTGCGGGCTGTGTCCGCCAACTCGCGCATGTACTGCGAGATCTTGTTCAAAGCCTGGGTATCCGCCATGACCCACTCGCCGCGCAGGCGAATGAGACCAGACTTGGAGGAGATGAGCTCGTGCATTTCGGCGTCGGTAAGCTGCGTATCCCCAACCGAGAGCTTCCAGTCATAGCTGAACAGCTTCTCCATGCCGATGTGCGCCTTGGTGGCGGCATCGGCTGGATCGCGCACCTCCGTGGTTTCCAGCTTGGCCTTGGTCTCCATGTGGGACCAGGACTTGGGCAGCAGCACGGTAAAGCCGGCTTTGCGCAGGGCGGCGGCGTCGTGGGTGACAAAATCCACGAGCTGCTCCGTGGTCAGGTACACATCCCAGTCACCCGCATTCCGGCTCGCCGGGGCGGAGTTGTACTTCAGCCGCGGTGCCACGTCGAAGGCATGGCGGCGGACTTCGCGCAGCTTCTCGACGCTCCCCCGATCCAACTGGTCCTGCCGCACCGGCAGCGGCGAATCCGTGCCGGAGCGAACCAGCAGACGAATAGGCCATGCTGCATCCTCGACGGAGACAGAATCATTTGGCGGCTCCTCGACGAGGAAGACCAGTTGAAGATCTACAGAGGTAATGGAGTCTTTCCACTCGTTGAGCCCGCGCAATAACTGCGCTCGCCCCTTCTTCACGGGCGAAGTTCTCAACAGTGCTTGAGCGAAATCATGCCAGGGTGCTGCGCGCGGGGCATCGATCTGCGGGCGCAATTGGGTGTAGGCAATCCAGTGCGTGAGCTCATCCGCCAGATCATCAGTGAGAGCCCGGTTATTAATGGAGAGGATGCCGGGCGCGGAGGCTAGCATCTCCGCCAGCCAGCTGCGCTCGCCCAAACCGGAGGCCAGTTGCCACATGGGGTACCACTCACCGGCTTGATAGGACAGGCGGATGGTCACCCGGCCAGCGCGAACAAACCGGAAGAGGCCACGATAAGCACGGATGAGCCACAGGAGATCCGGCGCGATGGTCGCGCGCTGCTCTGGGGTGGCCGCTTGGCTATCGGTGTCGAGGTATTCCAGCTTGGCCAATGTTTCTACCGCTTCATCTGGGGCGAACATAGCCATGGGCACCATGAGGGAAACATCTTTGCCCTTCGGCGTACGCAGGGAGACTCGCGCGCGGTTGCGGAAGGTCTTCTTGCTCAGGATGCTATCGACCACATCCGGAAAGGTTCCCTCCGGGACTGCTGAGGGCATGACGATCTTGTGCCCTTCGACCTGTTCGATCCATAGACTCAGGCCGGAGACGGGCAGCCAGAGGCCATGCAGCAGGTAAGAAGCCATAGGGGCCAGTTTAGCAGCACACCTTTGTGGGAAAGGGTTGCAGAAAGTTCCCGATTCCTGCCCAAATACGCAATTGTTACAGTCTCGTTACATAACGGCGTAACACCAGTAAGACCGTGCATTAAGCTGTGACCAAGGTAACCAAATACTGGTCAACCAGCCAATTTTCAGTTGGGTAGGAGCTTGTGCCTCGTTAGCGTGGTTAGGTCCTATTTTTTAATCTCAATCTCAAGGAGAGATCAGTGCAAGACTCCACTTGGTATGTCGTTGCGATGATCATCTACCTGCTTGCCATGGCCGCTATCGGCTTCTGGAGCTACAAGCAGACGGATGAGTACGACGACTACGTTCTCGCCGGCCGCGGCCTCCACCCGTTCGTAGCCGCCCTATCCGCCGGCGCTTCCGATATGTCGGGTTGGCTGCTCATGGGCCTGCCTGGCGCTTTGTTCCTGACCGGTATGTCCGAGCTGTGGATGGCGATCGGCCTCCTCATCGGTGCTTGGGCCAACTGGAAGTGGGTCGCGCCGCGTCTGCGCTCCTACTCCGAAATTGCCGGCAACTCCATTACCGTGCCCTCCTTCTTTGAGAACCGCCTGCACGATAAGTCGCGCCTGCTGCGCATCATCGCGGCGGCCATCATTATCTTCTTCTTCACCTTCTACGTCTCCTCCGGCATGGTGGCCGGCGGCCGTTACTTCGAGTCCAGCTTCGGTGGCGACTACATGGTCGGCATGCTCGTCGTGGCTGCCGTGACGGTCTTCTACACCTTCGTCGGTGGCTTCCTGGCGGTGTCCTACACCGATACCGTCCAGGGCCTGCTCATGTTCGCCTCTCTCATCATCGTGCCGATCATGGTGCTCTTCTCTTTGGACAACCCGGGCGAGATTTTCAGCTTCGCCGCCGAGAACCCGTACGCCACCGGCGGTGTAATTGAGAACCCCGATTACTTCTCCTTGTTCTCCGGCGTTTCCGCCGCGGTCATCATCGGCAACCTGGCCTGGGGCCTGGGCTACTTTGGCCAGCCGCACATCATCGTGCGCTTCATGGCGCTGCGCAAGCCTTCCGACGCCCGCGCGGGCCGCTTCTACGGTGTCAGCTGGATGGGTATCTCGCTCATCGGCGCTATTTTCGTCGCGCTCTCCGGCACGGTCTTCTTCACTGAGACCAGCCACTCCATCACTGACCAGGAGAACTACGAGACCATCTTCCTCGACATGGCACAGGTTATGTTCCACCCGCTCTTCGCAGGTCTGGTCCTGACCGCCGTTCTGGCAGCCATCATGTCCACGATGTCCTCCCAGATGCTCGTGGTCTCCACCTCCCTCATTGAGGATCTCTACCTCATCTTCGCTAAGAAGAAGCCAAGCCAGAACGTCCTGATCAACCTGTCCCGTACTGCCGTCGTGGCCATCGCCATCGTCGCCGCTGTGCTGGCAATCAACCCGTCGGATTCGATTCTGGGTCTGGTCGGCTTCGCCTGGGCCGGCTTCGGCTCCGCCTTCGGCCCGCTGGTGCTGCTGTCGCTGTACTGGAAGCGCCTCAACTCCACCGGCGCCATCGCCGGCATGATCACCGGTGCCGTCGTGGCCATCGGCTGGGGCATGAGCCCGCTGGGCGATACCCTTTACGAGTTGGTTCCGGGCTTCATCTCCGCTCTGCTCGTATCCGTCGGTGTTTCCCTTGCTACCAAGGCTCCGGATGAGAAGGTCATCCAGGAATTCGAGGAGGCTACCCGCTTGGCCAAGCTCGTTGAAGAAAACGATGACTTGGACTTCGAGGAGGCCGCGGAGAAGGTTCAGAAGTAGCCTTCGGCCCCTCCCCCCTCCTACTTTTAAACCCCTCGTCGAGCTAGTTCATCACTAAGCTCCGGCGAGGGGTTTGTCTTGTGAACTGAGGTGCCCGAGACACCTTCCTTTTAAGACAGCGCTGCCTCAATAGCCTTGACGGATTCCGTAATATGCGGGACGGTACCAGCCACGTGGGAGCGGGCATCATTCGGAATAAAGGTCACGTTTGCACCGCGCGAAGTCCACTGCTCAACCAGCTGCTCAGCGGTGGAGAAAGGAATCACGTCATCGCCGCGGCCGTGCGTAACCACCACCGGAATCGACGGCGCATCGTAACCAATGTGCTGGTCCGCCAGAATTCGGTCATAGGGCGCAGTAGCAATGAATTGGTCAACGCTCTTGCCCTCATTGCTGATCTGTTCAATGGTGGTTCCTGAAAAGCCAGCCAGCCCCAGGGTGCAGGTGTTGGTGGCGCGCTTGAGAATTGCAGCCCCCTTCTCATTGAGATGAGCGTACAGGTCTTCGCCATAGGAGTTACTCAAGCCCAACAACGCATAGGACTCAAAAAGGAAGTACAGCGTGCCGTCGAGAGCCGGCGGCAGCAACGTCAGATCCGCGGGTGCAGCACCAATCGTTGCTAGCTTGACGTTAAGCTCAGGCGCGTAGTCATCATAGAGTTCCGCTGCTGATGCCGCTGCCCCACCTCCCTGCGAATAGCCGTTAATGAACACGGGGTTGTCACCACTAATATCCCAGCCGTTCAGCTGCTGTGCCGCACGCGCACTATCCAAGACTGCATGCCCCTGGGAGATTCGGTCCATGTAAGTGTGCATTCCTGGGGTACCAAGACCTTCATAGTCTGTCACCACCACCGCATATCCCTTCTTCAAGTATTGCTCGAAGAAGAACTGCTCATAATCCCCCACGCCTTCAGCAATCTTGCGCGACGGCGCACAGCGGTCTGCCACACCCTGGGTACCAGGGGCGAATGCTACAACCGGGCGTGGTCCCGGCTTCGTCCATGCTGCTTTGGGCTCAATAACAATGCCGCTGACTGCCGTTTTCTCTCCCGTGCGGTTGGTAGAGGAATACAGGATGCGCTGGGCCTTGTAGGGGCCGATATTTGTAATTCCGAGGGTATTCGCCGGGTTGCGAACAGGCGCGGAACGGAAAAGCTGGCCGGGGGTGGATGACTCCAGATCTACAGCATCGTGGTAGAAGGCCGAGTATTCATCACCGACCGGACTGTTACCACCAGGTGCTGGTGCTGTGGAGTAATTCTTTAACTCTTCGGCGGCATCCTTAATGTCACCGGATTCGTTGGGGCTCTCCGTTGCTATGGGGTCTTTGAGGGCTTCCTCGGCGAGTGCAGATTCCGGCAGTTCCGGCGCGACGTCCTGCGCAAAGGCAAGAGGGCTTGCTGCAACAACGAGACATGTCGCAGCAAGAATGGGGAGCGGAGATTTCACTGCGTTTCCTTTCTTTTAGCAGTGATAGCGGGATCAGTAATTTTGACATTCTTAATCTATTACCAAGCTAATTATTAAAACTATTCTTATTTTGTCAAGTTTTGTTGACATCACAACCCACCTCATTGCGTGCTTGGCGACGCCCCTCCGAGCCCTTCAGGAACCCCTCCACGCCACGTGCAGTCTAAAAGTGCATGAACCTGCGCGCGGCCTATATCGGTTTCCTCTCCATAGCCACGGTGGCCTACGGCGGCTACCATCTCCTTCCCGGCCCGGACCTGGGTGTGGCTACCGTGCCTGCGCGCGTGGAGGCCCCTGGCTACAACCGCGATGACTTCGGCGGCTGGGCGCCGGGCACCCGCGATAACGTCAAAGCAGCGCAGACCATCGACGGCACCCTCTTCGATCCTTATGCCCGCGCACCTGCGGCGGAGCGCGTCGAAGTCGACCACGTCTTTCCGCTCTCAGCAGCCTGGGACCTTGGCGCCTCAACGTGGCCGCGCGATAAGAAAATGGCCTTCGCCAACGATCCGCTCAACCTTGTTGCCACTGCCCGCAATTTGAACCAAACCAAGTCCGATTCCTTGCCGGCGGACTGGCTCCCGCCCGCCGACCGCTGCGACTACTCGCTGCGCCTTGCCGCGGTGGCGCGCAAATACCAACTCCCACTGCCTGCCCGCGACTATGCAGTCATGCGCCACCAGTGTCGATTCGATTTCATATCCCAGCACCGTTAGACTTTCGCTGGGATAAGCCCCGTATAGAAAGGTAAAGCGCACTCCCCATGACAAGCTTGCTCATCTTCCTTCACGCCTTCGCTGCCATCTTGGTGGTCGGTACCGTGTGTATCTCCACCTCCGCCTTCCCTGCCCAACTGGCAAAGGCTGGCGCCGGTGATGCTTCGGCCGCTGGTGCCGCCGGCATCCTCAACAAGATCACCTCGACGTATGGTTACATTTCCGCCATCGTTCCGGTTATCGGTCTGGCAGTCTTCCTTACCGATCTCGACGCTTACAAGTCCGCTGTTCAGTACCACATCGCCCTCCTTCTCTCCGTCATCGCCTGGGTGATTCTGCTCGTCGTGGTCATCCCGAAGCAGAACAAGGCCATGGCCGCGATTGCTACCCCGGGCAGCGCCGACGTGGCCAAGTTGAAGAAGCAGCTGGCTATGTTCTCCGGTATCTTCAACCTGCTGTGGGTTGTCTGCGCACTCCTCATGTACGTAGACAAGTTCCAGTTCTAGTCAGCAGAAATAGCGAAAACCTCCCAAGCTCTCTCATGAGTTTGGGAGGTTTTCTTGTGCAGATCTAGCGCCATCGCGGCGCCGAGCGAGGGCTAGTCACGCCAACCGCCGCGGCGCCCGCCACGGTCGCGGCCACGTCCACCGCGGTCACGGTCGCGGTATCCGCCGCGCTCACCGCGTCCACCACGGCCACGTCCACCGTAGCCGCCGCGTCCACGGTCATCGTCGAAGTTCCGGCGCGGTGGGCGGCCGGTGTCCTTCTGAATCTTGATCAGCTGACCGGAAATGCGGGTGTCCTTCAGACGGTCCAGCACTGCCGGGTCCAGGTTCTTCGGCAGGTCCACCAAGGTGTGGCCCACCGCGATGGTAATGCGGCCGAAGTCCTTAGAGGACAGGCCACCTTCATTGGCCAGCGCGCCCACGATCGCACCCGGGCGCACGTTCTGACGCTTGCCGACGTCCAGCCGGTACGTCTCAAAGTCCCCATCCGGGCGGCGCGGGCCGCGGTCACGGCCGCCGCGTTCACGACCACGATCACCGCGGTCACGCCCGCGGCCGTCGCGCTCGAAGCGATCGCGCTCGCGACGGTCCTTCTTGGTCACCGGGCGCTCCTTGAGCAGGAAGTCCGTCCCGCCCTGCAGCTGCACGGCCAGGGCGGCAGCGATATCATCCATCGCCACGTTCTCAGCCGCGGAGTACTCGCGCACCATGTCACGGAAGAACTCGAACTGCTTGTCCTCCTGCGAAGCGCCGATGGAAGCGAAGAACTTCTCCTTGCGCTTGGCATTGACCTCATCCGCAGTAGGAAGATCCATCTCCTCCAAGCGGGCATTAGTCACGCGCTCGATGGAGCGCAGCATGCGACGCTCACGCGGGGTGACAAACAGGATGGCCTCACCAGTGCGGCCAGCACGGCCGGTGCGGCCGATACGGTGCACGTAGGACTCGGTGTCATTCGGGATGTCGTAGTTAACCACGTGGGTAATGCGGTCCACGTCGAGACCGCGCGCGGCAACGTCGGTCGCCACCAGGATGTCCAGGCGGCCATCCTTGAGCTGATCGACGGTGCGCTCACGCTGCTGCTGGGCAATATCACCATTGATGGCAGCGGCGTTGTAACCGGCCTCCTTGAGGCTATCGGCCACGTCCTCAGTCGCGTGCTTGGTGCGGCAGAAGACGATGATGGCGTCGTAGTCAATGACCTCGAGGATGCGGGTGAAGGCATCCATCTTGTGGCGGTGCGGGGTCAGCAGGAAGCGCTGCGTGATGTTGTCATTCGTACGGCGTTCCGACTTCACAGTGACCTCGGCGGGGTCGTTGAGGTACTGCTTGGACAGGCGGCGAATCGAGTTCGGCATGGTGGCCGAGAAGAGTGCGACCTGCTTGTCTTCCGGGGTGTCCTCAAGAATGCGCTCGACATCTTCCTGGAAGCCCATGTTGAGCATCTCGTCCGCCTCATCGAGGACGAGGAAGCGCAACTGCGAGATATCCAGGGAGCCCTTCTCCAGGTGGTCGATGACGCGGCCCGGGGTGCCCACGATGATCTGGGCGCCACGGCGCAGCCCGGAGAGCTGGATGCCATAAGCCTGGCCACCGTAGATAGGCAGAACTTCGATGCGACCCAAGTGGTCGGCGAAGGACTGGAAGGAGTCCGCTACCTGGAGGGCCAGCTCGCGCGTGGGCGCGAGGACCAGAGCCTGCGGGTAGCGGGCCTCGGTATCAATCTGGGAGAGAACCGGCAGCGCGAAGGCCGCGGTCTTACCCGTACCCGTCTGGGCCAGACCGACGACGTCGCGGCCCTCCATGAGGATCGGGATGGTTTCTTCCTGAATTGGGGATGGCTTGGTAAAGCCCACCTTGGACACGGCTTCCTGAACGTCATCGGGAAGGCCGAGGTGCGCAAAACCCTGGGAGTTGTCGTTGGCTGAAGTTTCCTCAGCGCCGGTGTCCTCAGGGTTATTCGCAGCCCCGGTGTCCTGGTTGGATACCTGCGAAGCGTCCAGAGCTTCGCCACCTTGCGAGTTTTCCTGAGATTCCGACTTATTGAATTCTTCCGGCTCGTTTACGCCGCCGGTGGCGTTATCGGTAATGCTCATTGCTCAGACCAGAGTACGGCACCGGCACCCAATTAGCTATTTCACCGCTGAATTACCCGACCTTTTCCGCCTCGGGCTACTCCTTCGCAGCGTAACGCGTGGCGCGGTCACCGTGTTTGCCGCGCATCGTGACGTGCCCTGACTCGATGAGCTTGCCCAACGCGTAACGCACCTGGCCGCGGGTGAGCTGCGTGCTGTTCACGATGTCCACGAGCGAGAGCTCGCCGTTCCGGCGCAGCGCGCTAAGCACAAGGGCTGGGTTTCCGCCGAGCTTGGCGACGAGCCCGTCTTCCACCACACTGCCCTCCTTCGCTGTCTGCGCTGGGGCAAGCGCGGGTTGAAAGGAAGCAGAGTCGCTGCGAGTCGCGGGGGCGTGCTCGTCATCGCCTCGCCCCGCTCTCCAGAGGATCACGGTAAAGCGAACACCAGTGTCGATGAGGGTCGGCGGGCGCAAGCCGGCTTTGCGAAGGGACGAAAAGACGACCTTCATGCCTCCGCCCTGGCCCTCGATGACGCGCTCGCCATCCTCTAGACGCAATTTCGTGCTCAGTGCATACAGGCGCGGGTTTACAGCGACGGGTGACAGTACCCTTCCCTTGAGTTCTTCCACGGAGATGCCGCGTAGCCCACCCGGGCTGGTCACGATCAGTGCCTGGCGATTCAGCCGAATGGTGACGAACTTCCCGGCACCTAAGCTTTCCGGCCCGAGGTCTCGGTGGACCACGGCATTAGCTATGACCTCTCGGACCGCCTCGAGGGGAAGCTCGGGAACCTCGCGCAGATGTCCATCCGTGCCATAGACCAAGTCGGTATCGACATTCCGGCGCACCCACGCCACGGCCGCATCCACCAGATCCGGGACGGGCCCATAAAACTCTTCCAGGTTCCGGGTGCGTGGTCCTTCCTCCCCCGCCGGGTATTGCACGGCCGCAGAAATATGCAGGTCAGGAAAGAATCCCTGCGGAAAGCGCCCCAGAGCGTACAAACCGGCCACACTCAGCTGTCCTTGGGCATCGACCACGCGGAATAGCTCCAGTAACTCGGCATCGCTCGCACCCCGCAAACGAGGGGTGGCGTTGCGCAGCTCCGCCACTGCTTCCTTGAGCGCCGAATCATCACAAACTTCTAGGCTTGACCCAGGAACGGGTGCTGAGTCATAGGCAATGGCCTCGCGCGCGTGTAGTTTATCCACCTCGATCATGCGGAGGTCATTGGAGCTCATGACATAGTCACCATCCGCCATGCGCAGGTAAGGCCGCCCCCGATAGAGCGCCGGCCGCTGGTGCGGCAGCACGCCTTCGATGTGGCCGAGCACCACAGCACGCCCTTCGATATGGAGGGTCTGGGTCTCAATGTAAGGCGCGGGTTCCACGAGGGTGCGTGCCTGATCCGCCAGGGCGCTTTCGATAGCGCCAGGATCGTCCACGCCGTGCACCGCAAAGCCGGGCTCCGCCACCCCAATGATGACGGTGCCGCCACGCGGCATGTTGGCGAAGGCACACAGAGTAGCCCCCAGGGACTGCGGCATTCCGCCGCGTCCCGATTTCACCTCCACGGTCGTCGTATCCGACTGCAAGAGGCGACAGTGCTCGAGGTAGTCCTCGAGCTGCTCTACTGTCCACATCATGCCTGCAGAATACCTCAGACTGCAAAGTTTTACACTCTAGAGTGCGAGACTTTGCTTTCTAGACCTCGCGGCCGCCAACGAAGGTCTTGAACGTCATCGGCATGCCCGGGCGGTAGGCCAGGTGGATAGCGCTCGGGGCATCGAGGACGTGCAGGTCCGCGGCTGCACCGACCACCAGCGAGCCCTTAGCCGGGCGGCCCTTCGCGTCCTTGCCCTCGCCAACATCCTGGCGGCGCAGCGCGGTGGCACCGCCCAGCGTGCCGGCGGCAATCGCCTCATCGAGCGTGAGGTGCTGCTGGAGCACGGCCGTGGTCACGCAGAAGTTCATCGAGGACGTATAGGACGTGCCCGGGTTGAGGTTGGAGGCGATGGCGACGGTCGCGCCGGCATCAATAAGCTTGCGGCCCGGTGCCAGCGGTTCCCGCGTGGACAGGTCGCACGCCGGCAGCAGGGTGGCCACCGTATCGGAGGAGGCCAGCGCTTCGACGTCCGCATCGCTGAGGTAGTTGACGTGGTCCACGGAGGCCGCGCCCAACTCCACCGCGAGTGCTACGCCGGGCCCCTCGCCAAGCTGGTTGCCGTGCACGCGCACACCCAATCCGCGGGCCTTGCCAGCCTCGAGCACGCGGCGCGACTGCTCCTCATCGAAGGCACCACGCTCACAGAAGACGTCAATCCACTGCACATACTCGGCCACGCCATCGAGCATCGGGCCCACAACCTCATCGAGGTAGGTTTCGGCCTCTGCTCCCGGCGGCACGAGGTGCGCACCTAGGAAGGTCACGTCATCGACGTGGCGGGCGGCCACACGCGCGGCCTCCACCTCGGATTCGGTATTGAGACCGTAACCGGTCTTCGTCTCCAAGGTCGTCGTTCCACCCCGGCGGGCAGCGGCGATGCGCTCCACCAGAAGCTTTTCCAGGCGCTCCTCCCCCGCCGAGCGGGTCGCATCCATGGTTACGGCGATGCCGCCAGCTTGGTAGGACTCGCCCGCCATGCGGGCTTCGAACTCGGCGGAGCGGTCGCCATCGAAGATCATGTGGGTATGGGAATCCACCCAGCCCGGCAGAACCGCGCGCCCGCCAAGGTCGACCTTCTCGTCCGCGGCCGGGGCCTCGGAGGCTGGGCCGATCCAGGCGATGGTGCCGTCGGTGTTGGCGATAAGTGCGGCGTCGGCAAGCGTGCCTGCCTCCGACACCGTGCGCAGCTCTGAGATTCCAGTAAACAGGGTGGACATGATCTTCTTTTCCTCTCGTGTCTAGTCGCGGGCCTTGAATTCCATCGGGATACGCACGCCGCGCTCGTCGGCGACTTCCTTGGCGCGAGTGTAACCGGAATCGACGTGGCGGATAACGCCCATGCCCGGGTCATTGGTGAGCACGGCGCGCAGCTTGGCGGCGGCCAGCTCGGTGCCATCGGCGACGGTGACCTGGCCGGCGTGGATGGAGCGGCCCATGCCCACGCCACCACCGTGGTGGATGGACACCCAGGTGGCACCGGAAGAGACAGCGGTCATGGCGTTGAGCAGCGGCCAATCAGCCACGGCATCGGTGCCATCGAGCATGGCCTCGGTCTCGCGGTACGGGGAGGCCACGGAACCGGAGTCGAGGTGGTCGCGGCCGATGACGATCGGAGCCTTGATCTTGCCTTCCTTAACCAGGTCATTGAAGAGCAGACCAGCCTTGTGGCGCTCGTTGTAGCCCAGCCAGCAAATACGTGCCGGCAGGCCCTCGAACTCCACGTACTCCTCGGCGGCATCGAGCCAGTTGTGCAGGTGCTCGTTGTCCGGGAAGAGCTCCTTAAGTGCTTGGTCGGTGACCTTGATGTCCTCCGGATCGCCGGAGAGCGCTGCCCAGCGGAAGGGGCCGAGACCCTCGCAGAAGAGCGGGCGGATGTAGGCCGGAACGAAGCCCGGGAACTCGAAGGCGCGCTGGTAGCCGGCCTTGCGGGCCTCGTCGCGGATGGAATTGCCGTAGTCGAAGACCTCGGCGCCCTCGTCCTGGAATTCCACCATGGCCTGGACCTGGGCGGCCATGGCCTCGCGGGCCTTCTTGGTGAAGGTGGTCGGATCTGCCTTGGCCTCGTTGTGCCAATCCTCGACGGTGATTTCGGTGGGCAGGTAGCTCAGCGGGTCGTGCGCGGAGGTCTGGTCCGTGACGATATCCACGGTGAACTCGCCCGCGCGCTGGCGGCGCAGCACCTCCGGGAAGACCTCGGCGGCGTTGGCTACCAAGCCAACCGATAGAGGCTTCTTGTTCTCCTTGGCGTCGAGCACCAGCTTGAGGGCCTCATCCAGGTCGGTGACGACCTCATCGAGGTAGCGCTTGGACTGGCGGCGCTTCAGGCGGGTCTCATCAACATCGACGATGAGGCAGGCACCGCCATTGAGAGTGACGGACAGCGGCTGCGCGCCGCCCATGCCGCCGCAACCACCGGTCAGGGTGAACGTGCCGGCGAGCGTGCCGTTGAAGCGCTTCTTGGCCACGGCCGCGAAGGTCTCGAAAGTACCCTGCAGGATGCCCTGGGTAGCGATGTAAATCCAGGAGCCGGCCGTCATCTGGCCGTACATCATCAGGCCCTCGTCCTCGAGCTTGCGGAAGTGCTCCCAGTTAGCCCAGTCGCCGACCAAGTTGGAGTTGGCAATGAGCACGCGCGGTGCCCACTCGTTGGTCTTCCAAACGCCGACCGGCTTGCCGGACTGCACCAGCAGGGTCTCGTCGGATTCGAGGTCCTTCAGCGACTCCACGATGGCGTCGAAGGCCTCCCAGCTGCGGGCTGCACGGCCGGTGCCGCCGTAGACCACGAGGTCCTCGGGGCGCTCGGCAACCTCGGGGTCGAGGTTGTTCATGAGCATGCGCAGCGGGGCTTCGGTCTGCCAAGACTTGGCGTTCAGTTCGGTTCCGCGCGGGGCGCGTACTTCGCGGGGTTCAGACATGACTTCCTTTCGCTCGTGCTTTTCGACGCCCTTCCAAACCCCCAAGGCCGGTTTCCCGGGGCTGTCCCTTGTGGGGCTTGGTCAGCGTCACACATCAGAAGCTACTGTGACGCAGCACCAACTTCTAGGGCTCTTTTGGCCTGCCTGTCTCAGATACAAGACTGTCACCCGACCAGTATTGGGCGCCGCGCTGCCTGCAATCCAGAGCCCAACCCAAAAGTGCAGACCTGGAAGTGCATTCACGCAGGTGGGCGTCGTCCAGCGCCAAGGCAGTGCTTTGCGACGACCAGCAGGTCTGCACTTCCAGGTCTGCACTTTTACAAGCGCGGGCCGCGTGCCAGGTGTTTGCCCACCGTCTCCTGGAAATAGTCAGGCCGCGAACTCAACTGTTCTGGGCTAAACCTCAAGACGATGTAGCCCTTGTTGAGGATGGCTTGCTGGCGCCGATGCTCCGCGCGAATTACCTCTTCGGCCTCGAAGCGGTACTTGACGTTTCCGTCAATCTCAATCACGAGCCACCCATTAATGACCAGATCCGCTCGATAGTTCTCAATCACATACTGCGCCTTGACCCAGCGCAGCTCCGGGTAGTCCGCCGCAAGAATCAAGGCACGGGCATAGGATTCCCACGGTGACTCCGCGCAATTGACGCTTTCAGCAACCGCCCGCCGCGCGGCGGCAACACCCTTAACTCTCCCCATAGCGCCGAGCGTCTCACTGATCCAGAACTGGCCAACATTGCGCGCCCGCACGTCATCGACGGCAACGAGCCCCTCCTCAAATCCATAGAACCGCGCAATATCAATGGCCGTGCGCTCCAGGGTTGACACGCGAATCCCGTGAACCACCGTCTCTTTACCGCGCAAGTCCATGCGCCGATACCGGACATTGCTTTTAGCGCGTGGAGGTACCGAGTTCGAGGGCAACGTCGCCTCCCATTCGGTCGGTGGCACAACCAGAGGAATTCCGTGAATCAGGGCCGCAGTTTTTCCCACTAATGTCGCTTTGGGCAGAGTCAACCCGAGCACATATGCCTTCGTGGTCTCCTTCTGCCACGGCTTGAGTTCGTGCCAATGCATCATCGGCAGTACGAAGCACCACGCCAGTTTGGCTACCTTGCCGGCGTGCACCTTCTTCCACCGGGGATCATCATTGGGTAGCTTGCGAAGGTCGATTAGGTGCTGGTCTAAAAAGCTAAAGAGTTGTTCATTGTTCATGCACTACTCATAACCCAGCTTTGTGTGCCTCGCCACAGATAGGCTTCCGTTCTTCGCCTCCGCCGCACTACCTGCAATCCGGTGCCCAGCCAAAAGTGCAGACCTGGAAGTGCATTCATGCAGGTGGCGTCGTCCAGCGCAAGGCAATGCTTTGCGACGACCAGCAGGTCTGCACTTCTAGGTCTGCACTTTTAGAATTGAGACGGCACGAGAAAGCCCCATGGACCGTGTGGACCATGGGGCGGGAGGTGTTTAGCGCAGCGTGCCGACGGCCCCCTCTACCGCAGCCACCAGCGCACCTTCCTTGACCAGGCGCACGGTCTCCTCGATCTCCGGAGAGAGGTAGCGGTCGGTGCCTGGGCCCTGGACGGTCTGGCGCAGCGCATCGATGACCGCGCCAGTGCCCTTGGCCGGCTGGCCCTCGCGCATATCGATGGCGCGGGCGGCAGTGAGGATTTCAATGGCGAGGACGCGCTGCAGACCGTCCACGGCCTTGCGCAGCTTGCGGGCACCCGACCAGCCCATGGATACGTGATCCTCCTGCATGGCCGAAGACGGAATGGAATCCGCCGAGGACGGGTTGGCCAAGCGCTTGAGCTCAGAGACGATGCCCGCCTGCGCATACTGCGCGATCATGTGGCCGGAGTCCACGCCCGGGTCATCCGCCAGGAAGGCGTTGAGGCCGCGGTTGCGGGCAACATCGAGGAAGCGATCGGTGCGGCGCTCGGAAATCGAGGCCAGGTCAGCCACCACGATGGCCAAGAAGTCCAGCGCATAGGCCACCGGCGCGCCGTGGAAGTTGCCGTTGGAGACCACGCGCCCATCCTTGGCCACCACCGGGTTATCGACGGCCGCGGCCAGCTCGCGCTCAGCAACCGTTGCTGTGTGTGTCACCGTGTCGCGGAAACCACCGGCCACCTGCGGGGCACAGCGCACCGAGTAGGCGTCCTGGACTTGCTTCTTCTTGAATTCTTCGAGGGCGGCCGCGAGAATCTCCGAGCCCTCCGCAACCTGAAGGATATTGGCGGCGGCATCTGCCTGGCCCGGGTGCGGTCGCAGCTGCTGCAGGTCATCAGCGAAGACCACGAGCGTACCCAGCAGGCCTTCCACCGTCATCGCGGTGGCGATATCGGCAGTCTTGGCCAGCTCGCGCAGGTCGGTAATGGCCAGGCAGAGCTGGCCCAGCATGCCGTCGGTGCCGTTGATGAGTGCTAGGCCTTCCTTTTCCCGCAGCTTGAGCGGCTCAATGCCCGCAGCGGATAGGGCCTCCGCGGCTGGGGTGATGTCGCCGCCATCAACGCGCACCTCACCCTCACCGAGCAGCGCCAGCGCGCAGTGCGCAAGCGGTGCCAAGTCGCCGGAGCATCCCAGGGAGCCGTATTCGCGGACCACCGGGTGAATGTTCGCGTTGAGCACTGCCGCATAGGTTTCCGCCACCACCGGACGCACGCCAGTACGCCCAGTGCACAGGGTAGACAGGCGCAACAGCATGAGCGCGCGAATGACCTCTTGCTCAACTTCCGGGCCTGTGCCTGCTGCATGCGAGCGCACGAGCGAAAGCTGCAGCTGCGCGCGCATCTCCTCCGGAATGTGACGGCGGGCCAGTGCGCCGAAACCAGTAGAAATGCCGTAGACCGGAGTCGGATCCTGGGCCAGCTCCTCGACACGCTCGCGCGTGGAGGCGATTTCGGCCAAGGCATCCTCAGAGATCTCCACCTTCGCGCCATAGCGCGCAACGGCCACGACCTCCTCGATGCTCAGCGCACCGATACCCACGGTCACGGTGGAGGGATAAGAATTAGACATGTAAGACTCCTTTACGTCGCTGCGGTACCCCGCCCCACCACCCGCGTGGAAGGGAGGAAGGCACGCGAAAACACGTACTTGCTTTCACAAGAATAGATAAATAGTGATACGCGCGACAGCCTTACGCGTTGCGCTCATAGTACAACAGGCTGCCCGGCGCGCCAATACTCCGGGCACCAGCTGTTAGCGGCGCCCGTACATCCTCTCCGCCACCTGCTGCGCTGCCGCGTGCAGTTGCTGGGCGACGTCGGCGGCGTCGGCAGTCCCCACCGGGAAGGTCACCGCCAGCGCCGCCGCGGGCCTGCCCACGTGGTCAACCACCGCCACGCCTACCGACGCCTGCCCGCGCGCCACCACCTCAACCTCTTCGGCCCATCCGCGTTCGCGCACCTGGCGCAAGATTTCCTTGTACTCCCCAAAACCTAAGGAACCCGGGACAAATGCTGCGCGCCACTCTGCTTCCGGGAGCAAGGCCAACATGGCCCGCCCGGAGGCCGTGCGCTGCGCCTGCAGCCGCACTCCCCTCTCCGTCACCAAAGACAGCGCTCCCGGCGCGCGAATCTCGTTGAGGTACAAAATTTCCGAGCCCGCCAAACGCGACAGGTGCCCCGATCCCCCGACACTGCTGGCAATCCGCTCGAGGTGTCCCTGGGTTACCCGCACGAGGGGCTGCTGCGTGGCGTAGGCAGCAGCCATCGAATAGGCAACGAGCCCCAACCCGTAGGTTTGGTTCTCCGGCAGGTGTACCACGAATCCCGCGTCCACCATCTCCTTAAGCAGGTGGTAAGTCGTGGAGCGCGGCAGGTTCAGCTCACTGCGGATGCGCGCGGCGGAAATCGGCACGTCGATAGTGGACAGCAGCCGGAGGATCTCCAGCGCATTGCGCGCCGCCGGGACTCGGGAGGTACTCATGGGCCCACATTCTAATGAGACCTCGTGTGCATCCCAGCTAAGTCACCAGGAAGGCAATCGGCGTCGCAATAATGATGGTCAGCACCACGCGCTCGAACCAGATGACCACGATCTGCCAGAGCTTAATCGGAATCTTGGTGGCTAGGATGCACGGCACCAGCGCGGAGAAGAAGATAATGGCGGAGATAGCCACCACGCCGATGACGAACTTGAGCACCATGCTTTCAGAGCCCGCCACGGCCGTCGCCGGCAGGAACATCTCCGCAATACCCATAGCAGCGGCCTTGCCCGCCAGCTCCGGCTCCGGCAGCTGGACAAGCCACGCGAACGGGTAGAACAGGTAGCCCAGCCAATCAAAGAGGGGCGTGAAGTTAGCCAGCAGCAGGCCAATCAGGCCCACGGACATGATGGAGGGCACAATCGCCGACGCCATGCGCACGCCATCGCGCAGGTTCTCCCAAATGGCAGCGCCCAAAGACGGCGCGCGGTCCAGCGCCAGCAGCGCTTCCCGCCACGCGGCCTTAAAGAAATTGCCCTTCACCGGCTTTTCCGGATCCGCTTCCACACCATCGATGTAATCATCAGGAATCCTGCTCAGCGGCGGAATCCACACGGTAATCGCGGTGACCAGGAAGGTCACCACGAGGGAGACACCGAAGTAGATGCCCCACATATCCATAAGGTCGAGCTGCTTGGCGACGATCACCATGAAGGCAGCGGAGACCGTCGAGAAGCCCGTCGCGATGATGGAAGCCTCACGCGCGGTATAGCCGCCGCGCTGGTACACGCGGTCAGTAATGAGGATTCCCAAAGAGTAGGAGCCCACGAAGGAGGCCACCGCGTCAATGGCGGAGCGCCCCGGCGTGCGCCACAGCGGGCGCATGATGGGCTGCATGAATACGCCGACGAATTCCAGAAGGCCGTAGCTGATGAGCAAGGCCAAGAACGCGCCGCCGATGGGCACGATGAGCCCGACTGGCGTGGCAATCGAGTTCCACAGGAAGGGCACGATGTCCTCGTTGCCCAGCACTCCGGGAAGCTTTCCGATGACCATCAGGAAGGAGACCACCAGGCCCACCACGTTGAGCGCAGTAAAGACCGCCTGGAGCGGGCCTTCTTTCCAGTTTTTATTCACGATGCTGCGCACCGTGCCGTAGAGCGCCAGCGCCAGGATGAACCAAGGCACCAAGACGTCCGCATAGGTGCGGATGATGGTGACCATGTGGTCAAGCGGGATGGATTTCTTTCCGTCGTAGCTAATGGGAAAGAAGAATACGAAAGCGCCGATAGCACTGTAGACGAAGAGGCGCCAGATACCCTTCTTGGAGGGGACGTCGTCCTCGCTCTCGTAGAAGGCGTCAACGATTGCGTCTTCAGATTTCATGTTCTACCTCACGGTGGTGGAAACGACACGTCATTAGCACGGCCACAACACGTCCACTACACGAACGCGCCAAGCACACCCTCGCCAACACACGACGGCGAGTGCTTGTAGCCATGCCCACGCGACAGCCACACGCAGGTCTTCCATATACTAATGCCACCCCGAACAAATGTCACATAGGTCACCCCCGAGCAGCGAATGAGTGCAGGGTCATAGGGCAGATCGACCTCTGCCCCGTAGCGGAATTGACCGGACACACTAACTAGAGGAAAGTAGCTCCCGGAATCACTCGCACCAACCACTCCCCTCATCCGCAGCGCTAAGACTAGCTAGCGCCACAACAGGGGCACAGAGGAGGACGCATCCCCGTGGCAGAAACCACCACCAAGCGCCCCGGCTTGAAACACCGGCACCTGCACTTTATTGCCTTAGGTTCGGCCATCGGCACCGGCCTGTTCTACGGCTCCGCCGGCGCCATCCAAGCCGCCGGCCCCTCGGTCCTCTTGGTCTACCTCCTCGGCGGCGCCGTGGTCTACTTTCTCCTGCGCGCACTCGGAGAGATGTCCGTGCACCACCCCGTTACCGGCTCCTTCGCCGAGTACGCCCGCACCTTCTTAGGCCCCTGGGCCGGCTATATCACCGGCTGGATGTTCGCCTTCGAAATGGTCATCGTGGCCCTCGCGGATCTCACCGCCATCGGCGTCTACATGCAATTCTGGTTCCCCGGCTCTCCCAAGTGGGTCTGGGTCGCCGCCACGCTCCTCCTCGTCGGCGGCGCCAACCTCGCCACCGTCAAGGCCTTCGGCGAGCTGGAGTTCGCCTTCACCATCGTCAAGGTCGGCGCCGTCATCGCCATGATCCTAGGCGGCGTGGCCGTGCTCGTCTTCGGCCTCTCCACCGCGGAGACCACCGGCCCGGCCAACCTGGTCAACGATGGCGGCTTCTTCCCCAACGGCGTCTCCGGCATGGTCGCCTCCTTCATCCTCGTCCTCTTCGCCTTCGGCGGCACGGAGATCGTCGGCGTCGCCAGTGCGGAGGCAGAAGATCCCGCCAAGTCCGTGCCCAAGGCCGTCAACACCATCCCGGTGCGTATCCTGCTGTTCTACGTCTTGGCCATCCTGGTCATCCTCATGATCAACCCCTGGCGCAGCATCACCGGTGAGGAAAGCCCCTTCGTCCAAATCTTCTCCACCCTCGGCGTCACCTGGGCTGCGGCCGCCCTTAACGTCGTGGTTATCACCGCGGCGGTCTCTGCCATCAACGCCGATCTCTTCGGCGCCGGCAACGTTCTCACCGGCCTGGCCCGCCAGAACCTCGCGCCGAAGGTCATGGCCAAAAAGACCCGCGGTGTGCCGGTCATGACCATGATTATCCTCATTATCGTCATGATCATCGGCACCGGACTCAACGCGCTCATCCCGGACAACGTCTTCGAGGTCATCGCCTCCCTCGCCACCTTTGCCACCATCTACGTGTGGCTGATGATTCTGCTCGCCCACGTGGCCTCCCGCCGCCAAATGCCGCCTGAAGAACGCGCCAGCCTGAAATACACCGTCCCCTTCTGGCCATGGGGCCAGTACTTCTCCATCGCCTTCATCATCTTCACTTTTGGCATCATGGTGTGGCAGGAGCAGTACCGCCCGGCACTCGCCACGGGCGTTATCTTCATCCTCCTGATGACCGCCATCTTCTACCTCACCGGCCGCCGCAGCGCCGCCGCGAGCTCCCCACAGGGAACAGCTCCGCAAGGAACAGACGCGAAAGGATAACCATGAACACCGTTGATGCCCCCGCCTACTCCCCTGCCCCCGAGTGGTCCGGCCGCTCCGATGGCCCAGGCCCCGAGCATGCGCGGTGGCACAGCGTGATTCGCCCGCTGGACGTCGCCAAGCCCCAGGCAGAACCCGGCGTCGCACTCCTGGGCTTCGCCTCCGACGAGGGCGTGGAGCGCAACCATGGCCGCCCCGGCGCGGCTGCGGGCCCGGCTGCCCTGCGCGGCGCCTTGGGTTCCCTGGCGCTGCACCATCCGCATCCGCTGTACGACGCCGGCACGATCACCACCCAAGGCACCGACCTTGAGGGCTCCCACGAGCGCCTCTCCGACGCAGTGGAGACACTCTCGCGCGCCGGGCACCTACCCATCATCCTCGGCGGCGGCCACGAGACCGCCTTCGGTTCCCACCGCGGCGCCTTTAGGGCTCTAGGCCCTCTGCAGATCATCAACCTGGACGCGCACTTCGATCTCCGCACCGCGGACGTGCCTACCTCCGGCACCCCGTTCAAGCAGATTTCCGAACTGGTGGGCCGGGAGGACTTCGACTATTCCGTCCTGGGAATCTCCCGCCCCAACAACACGCCCGTGCTTTTCGACGAAGCCTCCGACCTCGGCGTCACCGTCGTCCTCGACGAGGAACTGCTCAGCATGGACCGCGCCCAGCTGCGCGAAACCGTCGAGCGCATCTGCGCCGGCACCAAGCCCATCCACCTCTCCATCGACCTCGACGTGCTGCCTGCCGACCAGGCACCTGGTGTCTCCGCCCCCGCCGGCCTCGGCGTGCCGTTAAGCATCATCCGCGAACTCGCACTCACCATCGCCGCCACGGGACGCCTGGCGCTTGTCGACGTCGTCGAGCTCAACCCCACCTTCGACACCGACGCCCACACTGCCAAGCTGGCCGCGCGGTTGATTGATGACATTGTGACGGCGCATTTTTCTGCTGCCGCGGACACGAATTCCTAGATAAGACCGGGGCCAGCCGGCATACTGGTCCCCATGAGTTCACCGATTCGTGTTGTCGGAGCCGTCTTCGCTAAGGGCAATAGATTCCTGGCCTGCCGCAAAGCCCCGGGAAAATCCCTAGCCGGCATGTGGGAATTTCCGGGCGGCAAGATTGAACTCGGTGAAACACCCGAGCAGGCTCTCGCGCGTGAAATCAAGGAAGAGCTATCCGTGACGGCAACCGTGGGTGACAAGGTCACCACGACCATCTATGAGTACGACTTCGCCACCATCGAGCTCACTACGTTTCTGTGCACCATCGAGTCCGGTGACCTGACTCTCAGTGATCACGATGCGACTCGTTGGGTGTCCCCTGCCGAGGCGCAGGAACTCGACTGGGCTCCCGCAGACATCCCCGCCGTCAAGCTGGTTTCTTCGCGCCTATGAGTTCCGATTCTCTCCTGCCTTTCGGCATCTATGAAACCCCGGTCACCGCTCGTATCCAGGAGCGGATCGAGGAAACTAAGCGGGCTCGTCCCACGGCCGCAACGGGCATCGCCCATGGAACCATGAAAGACGTGAACCCTCGGTTCGCCGCGGCAGTGTCCCAGCATTTTGCCAAGGTCCTCGAGCAAAAACTAACAGAGCTAAATAAGCCCGAGGAGCGCGTGGCCCTCATTAATGGACTCGCACAACACCTCGGGGAAGATGAGT
The DNA here is from genome assembly GCF_039907205.1 of Corynebacterium sp. c25Ua_47. Lineage (NCBI taxonomy): Bacteria > Bacillati > Actinomycetota > Actinomycetes > Mycobacteriales > Corynebacteriaceae > Corynebacterium > Corynebacterium sp. c25Ua_47. The sequence goes on from NZ_JASBOH010000002.1 coordinate 365,762, forward strand.
CTATTTCTGCGGAACAGCTGCTCTATGCCATCTACAGCTCAGAGCTCGCAGAGGCACCAGAGCTTCCCGAGGTCTCACTCAACGCCAGTGCTTTGTTCACCAACAGCGTGGACGACACCAATATGTCGGTCGAGATCGCCCGCGAGATCCGCACTGCGGACTCCGTCGATTTGCTGTGCGCTTTCATCAAGAGTTCGGGTATTGCGGTCATCAGCGATCAACTGGAGTACCTCAGGGATCATCAGATCCCGCTGCGCGTCATCACTTCGACGTATTGCGGAGCGACCGAAGCCGCCGCCGTGCGTCGTCTCGTGGAGGACTATGGCGCTGAGGTCCGGATTTGCTATGAGCACAAGACCACTCGCCTGCATGCCAAGGCCTGGCTCTTCCGCCGCCAGTCTGGCTTCGATACCGCGTTCATCGGTAGCTCAAATCTTTCGCGCTCGGCGCTTGTCGACGGCTGGGAATGGAACGTCCGCGGCTCCCGCTCCTCCACTCCGGAGATCATCGAAAAATTCATCAAGACCTTCGATAGCTACTGGTACGACACTCACTTCAAAGCCTTCGACCCCGAGGAAGACTACGACCGCCTCGTAAACGCGCTCGGCAGCGCCAAATTTCTCGAATCAAAGCACGGCGAGAAGCTCGAGCTATCTGGCCTTCGCGTTGAGCCCTACCCCTACCAGGAGGAGATGCTTGAAGCCCTAGAGTCCGAACGCGAAGTTCACGATCGCCACCGCAACCTCCTCATTGCTGCCACCGGTACAGGCAAGACTGTTGTGGCAGCACTGGACTACCGCCGCTTATGCGAGAAGCTGGGGCGTAGGCCACGGCTACTATTCATTGCGCATCGGCGCGAGATTCTTACCCAGGCCCAGCGAACCTACCGCGAGGTTCTTCGCACTTCTGGTTTTGGTGAGCTCCTCGTCAGCGGTGAGCAGCCAGCCGAGTGGGACCATGTCTTCGCCAGCATCCAGTCCCTGCAAGGGAAGCGCATGGCCCAGATTGCGCCGGATCACTTTGAAGTCGTCGTCATCGATGAGTTCCACCACGCCGAGGCTTCGACCTACCGGGCAGTGCTCGACTACCTGCAACCGCGCGAGCTCTTGGGGCTAACGGCCACACCGGAGCGCGGTGACGGCGAGAACGTGCAGAAGTATTTCGACTACCGCGTGGCCCATGAACTCCGCCTCTGGGATGCGTTGCGCCTACAGCTCCTTGCACCCTTGCACTACTACGGGGTGGACGATGACACGGACCTGACGAGTCTGACTTGGAACCGCGGGAAGAAGGACTACCAGGCTTCGGAGCTCAGCGAGTTCTATATCAAGGCCGGTGAAAAGCGCACCAGGTTCATCATCAATGAGCTCAACCGTCGCATTTTCGATCTCTCCGAGATGAAGGCCCTTGGCTTCTGCGTGACCATCGCCCACGCCGAATACATGGCCGAGCAATTCAACCTTTTCGGCATCCCCGCCCAAGCAGTAAGCAGCAAGCTCAGTGTTGATGAGCGTCGACGTGCCATTCAGCAGCTTCGCGAAGGCACCATCAGCATCATCTTTGCGGTCGATATTTTCAACGAGGGCGTGGACATCCCCGAGGTCAATACGCTGCTGCTTCTGCGCCCAACGCAAAGCCCTGTGCTCTTTGTCCAACAACTTGGCCGCGGTTTACGCCTCAACGAAGGAAAGAATGCCTGCACCGTCTTTGATTTCTTGGGCCTCCAGCACGAGGAATTCGATTTCGAAGAGCGCTTCAAGGTGCTTACCGCCGCTCGCGGAAAGAACCTCGCCAAGGAGGTAGAGCAAGGTTTCCCCACTGCCCCGCCTGGCTCTAACATCACCTTGGACCGAGTAACGACCGAGCGCGTTCTCAAGAACATCAAGCGCTTGACCCGTAACTCCGTTAAGAAGATACGGGCACTCATTTCTGATTACGGCACGACCGACCTCGCAAGCTTCATAAATAGCTCTGGCGTCCCCGTGGAAGACATCTACCGCCGCAAGGGTATTACGTGGACCACGTTGCTGCGCGATGAAAAGCTGCTGCCCTCCAGTCCCACGAACGAGCACGAAGAGTTTCTTCTCAGCCGAATCCGCGTGCTACTGCACATCAATGACCCGAACCGCGTAGCGGCCTACAGTCTTCTCATTTCTCCGGACGGGCCCAACGAGAAAGACATGACTCCCGAGCAAACTCGGTACGCCACCATGCTCGTATTGGCTCTGTGGGCAAATTCAAATACGGCGATTCCGGAATCCCTTGATGGGGCCCTGCGTATCATCCGGGCCTGTCCTTCCTTCGTCGCTGAGGTTACTCAGGTCATGCAGCTCACACTCGACCGGTCCCGCGTCATCCCGGAGAAATCAACGAATAGCGTCTTGGAGACTCACGCGGATTACAGCCTTGCCGAACTGGTCGGCGCGCTGGATGATGGCCCGTTGCGCAAGCTCGCGAACCTGCCACGTGAGGGCGTACGCCGCTTCGACGCCTCCAACACTGACCTCTTCCTCGTCACATTCCAAAAAGACGACAACGTCAGCGCATCCACAAACTACCGCGATTACCCATTGGCGCCCGATCGTTTGCACTGGGAGTCCCAATCCACCACATCGCTTAAGTCTGCGATGGCTGACCGCTACATCCGTCACCATGAGCTCAACGGCAATATCATCATCGCTACGCGTTTTACTAAGCGGAACAAGGTAGACACTGCGTCGGCGTATACCTTCTTGGGCAATGTCGATTACGTCACACACAGAGGCGAGAAACCCATCCAGTTTGAATGGAGTCTTCGTCGCGACATGCCCAAGCAGTTGTACGCAGCCGGACGCACTGTGGCTTAAGCCTCACTTAAAGTCAAGCTGTGAAGTTGACGTCGTTATCACCATAAATTAATATTTGCTTAGCAGATTAAGAAAAGATTAGTCTCTGATGCCTTTGTGCAGAAGTGTGGAGGACAGTCATGGGAGCCGCGAGCGAGCGCAGCCGGAAGGGGTGGAGCCGCCCTGATAACGGTTCTGGAACTTCCATCTATGGCTTTACGCGTTTTCGGGAGCGCAGCTTCAAGACTGGCACGACGCCTCGTTGGGCTGCGTGCAGCAAGAAAGTGCGCCGTACTCACTAGATAGAGCCACGCCTATTAACGCCGCGGGCGATAGCGGCGGCGCAGACCCCGCAGGATACCTTTCCTCTCCCCCAGGGTGTCGCGACCAAATATCCACGCCACAACACCTGCCACGGCGACAACCGCGCAGAAACCAAAGGCTGCTTCAAATCCGTACCTATCCGCCAGGAGACCGATGACGATAGGCCCCAGGATTTGCCCAAAATCGCCTGCCATCTGAAATGTCGACAGTACCTGGCCACCCGAGCGCTGGGAACCAACGATGTCTGCCACGGCTGCTTGCTGCGACGGGGCGATAAGGCCCGAAGCCGCGCCGGACAGGGCGGAGAGGATGAGCAGGGAAACGATGTTCGTCGCCAAGCCCAGTGTTCCAACGAACAAGGCAGACCCCACGAGGCCCGCCACGATGAGTGGACGGCGCCCCACGCGGTCGGACCAGGAGCCGGAGAATTGCAGGACGATGGCGTTGCCCGCGGCAAAGACCGCCAATGCTATACCCGACGCGGATGCGCCGTTGGCAAAAATCGCAGCGGCGAACAGCGGTAGGACGGCTACGCGCACGCCCATGTTGATCCAGCCTTGGGCGAAGTTCGACGTCAGCACTGCACGATAAGCAGTGTCCGCCCAGGCCTCCTCCAAGCGCATCGGCGGGAGGCTGCGTCGGCTCTCATCAGCCTTGGACACAGGCGGCATGAGGCTCCACACGACGAGCGCCGCAATCGCCACGCCGGCACCGTAGATAAAGAAGGGCCAGCGGAATCCCAGGAAGGAAAGGCTCGCGCCAACGAGTGGGCCAATCACGTTACCGAGGAGGAAGGACGTGGCATAGGTGGCCGAACATCGCCCGCGGATGCTGGGTGGGGCGAGGCGCACAATGAGCCCCATGGCCGCGACGGTGAACATCGTGGAACCAATGCCGGCGATAGTGCGCAAGGCGAGGATCTGCCAGTACTCCTGCGCCACGCCCACGAGGCCGGTGGTAACTGCCACGGTAAGCAATCCCGTCACGTACACCCTGCGCGTACCTACGCGGTCGATGAGAAAGCCCGCAGCCGGGGCGAAGATGAGACGGCTGGCAGAAAAGACGGAGACAACCAGACCGGCCGCGGCCATCGAGACGTCAAAGCTGACGATGAACTGCGGCAGCAGCGGCGCGATGAGACCATAGCCTAAGGCGATGATGAACCCGGCGGTGACCATGACCCAGATTTCCCGCGGGATTTTAACCTGCGGTGCTGCAGTATTTTTCATATCGCCACTCACTGTAGCCCATCACGTCAAATGGCCGAACGCTTACTCGAACAGCCGTTCGGATCTGTGTGCGGTGATGTCCGTGCCGACTCCTAGTGTGTGGGCCATGAAGAAGTACAGCAGCATTCACCAGTCCGTTCAGTCCCCTTTCCCGGCCGACGTGAGTACGAGCGAGCTCACCACTGAGATCCTCTACCACCACCATGAAACTCTTCGCTCCATCGAAAGCATCATCCGTCACCCGCGCTCGCTCGCGCGACCCACTCCGCAATGGCGGCCGCCATCAAAGGTGTTGCCACCAGTAGACATACAGGATGGCAAATCACTACCGCTGACCTTTACTGTCTCGCGCCACCGCGTGGGTGAGCGCGCCAAGGCTCGCGTACTGGGCTACGGCGAAAGGCGCGTGCCGTCCTACCTCATTACGGTGCGCATCACCGACCCCACCGGCCGCCCGGTTTCCCCTTCATTGGCGGAAGCATGGGTGCGGGCCTTAGTCCCAGAGGAGCTCGTCTCCGCAGTGCATGAAATTTCCAGCAGCAGCGCGGCCACGTTTGTGTGGCTGGTGGATAGCGCTTATGCCCCGGTGCATTCACCGCTCTCCCTCTTCGAGGGCTTCAACCAAGCCGCCTAATACGCACCTTGCCTCTGACTCATGCGGATGTAACCCGAGTCGTCGGAGCTGCGCAGCTTTGAGAGCTCTTAGTGCTTTTAGAAGTAGCGCTGCATCCGGCCCAAGAGGTTGCGAGGCGGTTCCTCATCAAGAGAAAGCGTGAACCTGTCCTGTGTTAAAACGCGATCACGGGATGGGCGTGTCTCCGGAGAGTCATAAAGGCGGAGGATGGGCTGCGGCGAAAAGCGAATAGCTACGCAGACTACGAGGGCCGTGAACGCCTTATCAATCAGGTCCGAGCTCAAGCTCTGCAAAAGAACGGCGAGGTGCTCATCGTGCAGAATCAACTCCCACAGTGCCATGAGCTTAATGGGGCCACTCTGCCCATACTCCCCGGGCAGGAGCAAAGTACACATCGTGGTCAACAGTCCGGCAACTATCCCCACACAAGCGCCGGTGAGCATCATGACCAGCATCCGATTAAAGGCACCGCGGCGCGCCAGCCAGCCAAACAGGTAGGCCACCACCAGAGCTACCGGTAGGTACACGAAGAGCAACGGGTTGTTGATGCTGGCCAAACACGCAGTCAAGAGCGCCGTGCCCATTCCCAAGACGGGCCCGTAGATAATTGCCACGAATGCCGTACCCATCATGTCCAGATACAAGGGCACGTTCGCGTTGAAGATCAACGATGACAACAACAAATTGACCGCCACCGCCAGCAATGGATTGAAAAGCGCGTGATGCCCTAGAGAACGCCACTGTGCGGCAAGGAAGAGGAGTGCGCCGAGCAGGGTCAGGCACCACACGCTGGTGGAAAGGACGGAGCCAAAAACATAGTCCCCGCTACCGTAGTTCGAATTCAGCGACAGGACCCAAGCCAGAGCCGCGCACACTAGTGCGGAGCCAACACACAGATGTTGGCTCCGCGATGCCTTCTTGTCCGGCATGTGTTTTGGTTGCTCCTCATTACCGTAGGGAAAAGTACGCACCTACCCTACCCTGGGAACTTTTAGTCCTCGGAGTCACCGTCGCAATCGGCGTCCTCTGCTTCGTCCTCGTCGTAGTCCTCGTCCTCGTCATCATCGTCGTCGAAGAGAACGTCATCCTCGTCCTCATCGTCGGCGCCGAAGATGTCGTAGATCTCCGGCTCGTCGAAGTCAGAGTCATCGATGCTCACCAGCTGGGCTTCCCAATCCAGGGCTTGATCGGAGACGAGGCTCAGCACGTCAAAGAGGCGGTCGAAGTCGGTGTAGGTTCCCAGTTCGAGGGCTTCGGCGGGGACCTCGATGATGGGGGCTAGCCCGCCGTCTTCGTCTTCCGCGGAGCCGAACAGGGCAACGCGCTCTTCCTCGCTCATGTCCTCCGAAGCCTCGGCCTCCCAAAGCTTGCTGATTGCTTCGTCTTCCAGCTCGTCGAGCTCTTCCTCGTCAAAGTCGAAGGAGAGGAAACGCACGACCGCGCTCGGAACGCCATCAATGGTCTCCACCAGCACGCGCAGCTCGGAGTCGTTGGCAACTTCCGCCACGACGAGGTTCGGGTTGAACTCATCCTGGAGAAACTCCAACTCGGCGATGCGCTCATCGGTGCCTTCCAGCAGGTCACGCAGCACCGTCACCACTTGGTCGGTGGCAATGTGACGCGACACGGCCTCAACTGCATCCTCGACGGAGAACGCCACGGAAACTAAAACGGCCTCGAAGTCTTCATCGTCTTCATCCACATCGGCTGCGGCAATGTAGACGTTGGCCGCCGGCAGGATGGGGTCAATTTCCACAAACTGGATTTCCAAATCGGAGGTGATGGGCACGAACATCACATCGTCGTTGACGCGGGACTCAATGCCCTCCCCGTCCAGCGCAGAGGCGATATCTTCAAAAAAGCTCATGTGATTAACATCCGTCCATGTGGGAGTCTCACCCGGGCTGCTGCCAAGGCCCCACACATCTTACCTGCGATCCCCATCAATAGCTCTCCTCATTGAGCAGGAATCCCAGTTCCTTCAGAATCTCCGGGCGCCCAGTGCCCCACTCCAACATGTCGTAGGCCTCCCATGCTTGGCGACGCCCCTCCATCGGCGCCTCCTCCACGCGCGGCTCCACATCGAAAACCATGGTCGATCGCTGTGGGGCTGTGTACTGCGGCCAGTCCTCTCGCGGGGCCCCGCCCCGAATGAATTCGCCCCATTGCGTCTGCATGGCCCCGGTTACGTTCTCCATTTCGGAAGGCTTGGCGATGGTGTTCAGGAAGGAGACGCGCGACGCTCCTGGGTCACCAAAGATATTGGAGAGCTCCATCGAGTGCATCGCCCCCAACCCCAACCAGCGCAGTGCTGCCGGCGCGAAGTCGAAGCGGTACATCCACGTCGGATAGCGCCGTGCGTGTTCGGAGGCCACGCGGACGGTGGGGGCCCAAAAGAGGGCGTCGGTCAGCAGGTCCCCAAAGTCGCGGCGCGAGACCGCACCGCCGTATGCCGCGATGACATCCGGTGCGCTCTCCGGATCAAAAGAGGCTAGCAGCCGCAGGGCCGCGCGCTCGCGGGCGCGCTGGCGTTGGAAGAGGAACTTTCCAAAGCTAGCCTCACCGGAGTTGGTTCCCACCAGCAACGGCACTGGGTGTTGGTTGCCGTCCTCAAAGGCCTCGATGGGATGTTGCGGGATGAGGTCACCGTCGACGGTCGGCGCGTAGCAGGAGTTCAGGTACAGTAATTCGCCCGCGCGCCACATCATGGACTGACCTGAGCGCACCAAGTCCGCGAAATCTTCGCGGCGTAGATCATCCGCGGTGGTATCGCGTGGCAAGGCCATCTTGTGAACCAGTTCGCGGGCCCAAAACACCGACTGCGCCCGCGAATGAATCATGCCTATCGGCGGCGACTGCGCAATCGCGCGGTGAAACAGCCCTTCTGCGCGCGGCACCGCCATGAGTGTCAGGACCGCTGCGCCGCCGGCAGATTCGCCCATGAGCGTGACGTTGTCCGGGTCCCCACCGAAGGCGGCGATATTCTCGCGCACCCACTTCAACGCTAAGACCTGATCTGCCACAGCCGGGTTGGCGCAGGCCTCTCCGCCCAAGCTGCGGACATCAAGGTAGCCCAAGGCGCCTAAGCGGAAATTCACCGAAACATAGACCACGTCCATCTGGGCTGCGAACTCGAAGCCGCGCAGCATCAGCATGTGGGAGGATCCGACGATAAAACTGCCGCCATGCAGATACACCACGACGGGCAGCTTCTCCCCTGCCATAGAAGTCGCCGGAGCCCCAGAACTCGCCAAAGTGTCCGAGGGGACGCTGCGGTGTGGGCGGACGATATCGAGGGTCAAGCAATCCTCCGCGCCCTCGATGCGATCCGTCCAAGAATACACCGGCTGCGGGGCCACGTGCCCGAACTCGCGGCAATCCCGGATCCCTTCCCATGCCGGGGCAGGTCGCGGCTCCATGAAGCGGTTGGCCCCGGATGTATCAGCGCCGAAAGGGATGCCACGCCACGAGCGCACCGGCGCGGAAATCGGGCGGTCCGGGCGCAAGTCCTCTTCAATGCAACCGCGCACCCAGCCTCCTGTGGTGAGTACCGTGAGGTCGTCGGCAAGCGCGGTGCGTGCCGCCTCCTGCGCGGCGCGGGCACGGGCATGCAGGGATTCGGCAAGCAAGCGCGCCGCTGCTGCGCTGACCTCACGCGAGGGGGAAGGCTCAAACTCGCTCATGCCTCTTACCCTAATGCGCTAACCTGCAGGCGCGCTGAATAAAACGTTTTCGATACGGTGGTAAACATACAGTTCAGATTCACAATCAGATTTAGTTAAAAAGTTAGGTGAGACAATGTTGGACAAAGTCTTTGGCAAGGACAGCAAAGATAAGGCAGTTAGTCGCCGGGAAGCATCGGTCGATCAAGCCGGCTCCGCAGAGGCCGTGGGCACCTTAGAGGTAGACGAGGCCAACCGCATCACGAAGGGATTCCTGGGGGCCATCGACAAGATCGTCTCCGTCCAGTCCTCCGTCATCATCAACTATGTCGAGGGCGTGAAGAAGCGCAACCCCGACGCCAGCCCGGCGGAGCTCCAGGAGCTCATTGACAAGCACTTCATGAACATCATCACCGGTACAGGTGCTGCCGCGGGCGCCTCCGCGGCTATCCCCGGCATCGGCCTGGTCACCGGCGCGGCCACTATCGGCGCGGAATCCCTAGTCTTCCTCGAAGCCGCCGCCTGGTATATCCTCGCCTCCGCGCACCTGCGCGGTGACGACATCCGGGACAAGGAGCGCCGCCGCGCGCTGGTTTTGGTGGTGCTCACCGGCTCCCAGGGCAGCGCGTTGGTCGATACCTTTGTGGGTGATGCAACCTCGCTGTCCGGCGTCACCTCCGCAGCTACCCTATCGCGATTCTCCGGCCCCACCCTCAGCGGTCTCAACGGCCGCTTGACCAAGCTATTCATGAAGCAGGCCACCAAGAAACTCAAGTGGGCATGGGTGTCCAAGCTGCTGCCGATGGGTGTAGGCGCGGTACTGGGAACGACCGCCAACCGTAAATTGGGACGCCAAGTGATCAACCATGCGGGCACCCAGCTCTCCCCCCTGCAGGGGGAATAAAAGGGGCGAAACCCGCCCAGGGTAGTGAGCAAACTTACAAGGGCCGTATCATAAGGGGAGACACTTTTCGGGGTGCCTTTCGCACCCGTGGATTGGCCTACTAGAGTCGAACAAAGACAAACTTAGAAGCACAGAAAGAGGCGAGCATCTGCCGTGAGCAACTCGAGCATCTATGGCCCGAATGCGTGGCTGATTGACGAACAGTTTCAGCAGTACTCCAAGGACCCGAACTCCGTAGACAAGGAGTGGCGCGAGTACTTTGAGGCCAACGGGGCACCGAAGTCGGCCGCACAGTCCAAGGCTGCGAACGCTCAATCCAGCACCCCCACCCAGAAGAAGAGCGCGGCACCGGCCGCGCCCAAGAAGGCCCAGGCTGCGGAGAAGTCTTCCGCTATTCCGGGCGCTAAGGCACCGAGCGATTCCAAGGCTCCCGCCGCCGAGAAGGCTGCGAAGAAGACGGAGAAGAAGTCCGAGTCCCCGCTGGACCGCATCAAGGAAGCACCGGAGCCGGGCTCCCGCGTACTCAAGGGCATGTTCAAGGCCATTGCCAAGAACATGGACGAGTCCCTGGAGATCCCCACCGCTACCACGGTGCGCGATATCCCGGTCAAGCTCATGTGGGAAAACCGCGCGATGATCAACGATCACCTCAAGCGCACCCGCGGCGGCAAGATCTCCTTCACCCACATCCTGGGCTACGCGCTGGTGAAGGCCGTGCAGATCCACCCGGACATGAACGTGCGCTACGAGCTGCAGGACGGCAAGCCCACCGTCGTCCAGCCGGAGCACGTCAACCTGGGCCTGGCCATCGACCTTCCGCAGAAGGATGGCTCCCGCGCCCTCGTCGTGGCTGCCATCAAGGAAGCGGAGAACAAGACCTTCTCCGAGTTCATCGATGCCTACCAGGACATCGTTGACCGCTCCCGCAAGAACAAGCTGACGATGGACGACTTCTCCGGAGTCACCATCAACCTGACCAACCCGGGCGGCATCGGCACCCGCCACTCCATCGCCCGCCTGACCAAGGGCTCCGGCTCCATCATCGGTGTGGGCTCCATGGATTACCCGGCAGAGTTCGCCGGTACCTCTGCCGACCGCTTGGCGGACCTCGGCGTCGGCCGCCTGGTTACCCTGACCTCCACCTACGACCACCGTGTCATTCAGGGCGCGGAGTCTGGTGAGTTCCTGCGCACCGTGGGCCAGCTGATTCTGGACGATGCCTTCTGGGACGAGCTCTTCGAATCGATGGGCGTTCCCTACCAGCCCTTCCGCTGGGCTGCCGACGTCCCCAACACGGGCGTCGACAAGAACACGCGCGTCATGCAGTACATCGAGGCCTACCGCTCCCGTGGCCACCTGCTCGCGGACATCAACCCGCTGGGTTGGAAGCAGCCGGGTCTGCCCTGGCCGGATCACCGCGACTTGGACCTGGCTACCCACGGCCTGACCATCTGGGACCTGGACCGCACCTTCAACGTCGGCGGATTCGGCGGCAAGGAGACCATGACGCTGCGTGAGGTGGTCAGCCGCTTGCGCGCAGCCTACACCCTCAAGGTTGGCTCCGAGTACGCCCACATCCTGGACCGCGATGAGCGCGGCTGGCTGCAGGAGCAGATTGAGGCCGGTATGCCGAAGCCGACCAACTCCGAGCAGAAGTACATCCTGCAGAAGGTCAACGCCGCTGAGGCGTTCGAGAACTTCCTGCAGACCAAGTACGTGGGCCAGAAGCGCTTCTCCCTGGAGGGTGCTGAGTCCCTCATCGCCCTGCTGGATTCCATCGTGGACACCGCGGCCGGACAGGACCTCGACGAGGTCGTCATCGGCATGCCGCACCGCGGCCGCCTCAACGTGCTCTTCAACATCGTGGGCAAGCCGTTGGCGGATATCTTCGGCGAGTTCGATGGCAATTACAAGGGCGGCCAGATGGGCGGCTCTGGTGACGTGAAGTACCACCTGGGCGCTGAGGGCGAGCACCTGCAGATGTTCGGTGACGGCGAAATCAAGGTCACCTTGGCCGCTAACCCGTCTCACCTCGAGGCTGTTGACCCGGTCATGGAAGGTATCGCACGCGCCAAGCAGGACATCCTGGACAAGGGCGCCGGCGCACACACCGTGGTGCCGATCATGCTCCACGGCGATGCTTCCTTCACCGGCCTGGGCGTGGTCCAGGAGACCATCAACCTGTCCCAGCTGCGCGGCTACACCACCGGCGGCACCGTCCACGTTGTGGTCAACAACCAGGTGGGCTTCACCACCACCCCGGACTCCGGCCGTTCCACGCACTACGCCACCGACCTGGCTAAGGGCTTCGACTGCCCGGTCTTCCACGTCAACGGCGACAACCCGGAGGCTGTTGTCTGGGTGGGCAAGCTCGCTACCGAGTACCGCCGTCGCTTTGGCAAGGACGTCTTCATTGACCTCGTGTGCTACCGCCTGCGCGGCCACAACGAGGCCGATGACCCGTCCATGACCCAGCCGCTGCTGTACGACATCATCGATGACCACAAGTCCGTTCGTGAGCGCTACACCGAGGAGCTCATCGGCCGTGGTGACCTCTCCGATGAAGAGGCTGAGGCAGCCGCACGCGACTTCCACGACCAGATGGAGTCCGTCTTCGCCGACCACAAGAAGGCTGAAGAGGCTGGCCCGAAGGAGCAGACCGGTATCACTTCCTCCCAGGAGCTGACCCGTGGTCTGGACACCTCCATCACTGCCGAGGAAATCGCCGAGATCGGTGACGCCTACGGCACCCCGCCGGAGGACTTCGAGTACCACAAGCGTGTAGCCAAGGTGGCTAAGGACCGCCAGAAGTCTGCTCGCGAGGGTGGCATCGACTGGGGCTGGGGCGAGCTCATCGCCTTCGGCTCCCTGGCTAACGCCGGCAAGGTCGTGCGTCTGGCCGGTGAGGATTCCCGCCGCGGTACCTTCACCCAGCGCCACGCTGTGGCCTTCGACCCGCGCACGGGCGACGAGTACAACCCGGTTGCACGCTTGGCTGAGTCCAAGGGCAATGGCGGCAAGTTCATGGTCTACAACTCCGCGCTGACCGAGTTCGCCGGCATGGGCTACGAGTACGGCTACACCGTGGGTAACCCGGACGCCGTGGTGGCTTGGGAGGCACAGTTCGGTGACTTCGCCAACGGTGCGCAGACCATCATCGATGAGTACGTCTCCTCCGGTGAGGCCAAGTGGGGCCAGCTCTCCAGCCTGATCCTGCTGCTGCCGCACGGCTATGAAGGCCAGGGCCCGGACCACTCTTCCGCCCGCATTGAGCGCTTCCTGCAGCTATGTGCTGAGGGCTCCATGACCGTGGCCCAGCCGTCTACTCCGGCTAACCACTTCCACCTGCTGCGCCGCCAGGCCCTCGGTGAGATGAAGCGCCCGCTGGTGGTCTTCACCCCGAAGTCCATGCTGCGTAACAAGGCTGCGACCTCTTCCGTGGAGGACTTCACTGAGGTCAAGAAGTTCCAGTCCGTCATCAACGACCCGAACTACGTTGACATCAACGGCAAGAAGGTCGGCGATACTGACAAGGTCAAGACCATCATGCTGGTGTCCGGCAAGCTCTACTGGGAGCTGGCTAAAAAGAAGGAAGCCGATGGTCGCGACGACATCGCCATCGTGCGCGTGGAGATGCTCCACCCGATTCCGTTCAACCGCCTGCGTGAGGCTTTCGAGGCTTACCCGAACGCAACGCAGATTCGCTTCGTACAGGACGAGCCGGCCAACCAGGGCCCGTGGCCGTTCTACAACGAGCACCTGCGCGACCTCATCCCGGATATGCCGGAGATGGTCCGCGTCTCCCGCCGCTCGCAGTCCTCGACTGCAACCGGTAACGCGAAGGTCCACCAGATTGAGCAGAAGAATCTGCTGGAGGAAGCCTTCGACGTCTAAGGGCGCTTAAGCCCCAGGCGCTGGCACACAGCACAGCGACGCTAGCAAGGCCCCGGCCACCACGAACTCACTACGAGTGTGGTGGCCGGGGCCTTTTATTGTGCTAGGACGAGGAGCGGGATCGGCCGAAGGCAGGCACCGCGACGACTTTGCTTGAAGGTGCAGTGGTGCAGTCGCCATTGTCATGTCTGTCAACTAGCCCCCGCGACAATGACAACGTTCCTCCCCCTTCGCGCTCACCGTGGAACCCCAATCATCATCCTTACCCACCCCAGTGAGCGCGAAGGGAAGCTTGCATGGAGCTACTAGCTTCCTAGACGACGCTCATTGGGCCGACATGTCATGTCATAGGTGAAGCAAGGAAAACCGCGAATGCAGTAACACACAGCGACGCGCGCCACTCGTTAGACCAATGCCTCAGTGCGGCCAAGTACGTCACCGACGGCTAAATACGGTGTCGGCCGTTTCCCAATCCCGCAGTCTGTCCTCTGCCCCGTTACACGGTATTGGTTCTCAACGACGGAATCCTGACTTGGCTCACGGTTAGGTGATGAAGGTCACCCTTGACATTGTGGCCTGGAGGTTTGGTGTTGTGGCGGTTATTTTTTCGGCACTAAGCGGGTATC
>NZ_JASBOH010000020.1:0-30323 GCF_039907205.1 Corynebacterium sp. c25Ua_47
CCCAAAACCGGAAGAGCCTCTTTGACCGGGCAACCGTGTCAACCCACCGGGTTTCGCATAAGCGTGGGGCCTATGTCACTGGCTACGAGCACATTCCATCTGGAATGGACTCCAATCGTGGACTGTGGACAAGCGACTACTTATATCGCGAAGCCAGCAAAGTTGGTCCGGTAACACGCAAAGTCATCGGAAGAAGTGAGTGTCTGATGCAGCGGCTGAATGAAGAAGTGGTTGCATTCTCTAGCCACTTGCAGACGACCAGCCGAAGAGAAACATGCTTCACTTAGTTCCTCGAACGGTGGTCAGCGATGTACTTGTGGTGAAGGTACTTCCAAAGGGAGTAGAAGAGCCCGAACAGGATGAAAGATAAATAGAGTGCCCCGGCTAATAATAGCGAGACCATCATTGACAGCCCGGCGATTGCAAATTTTATCGACGAACCAAGAACTATCACATGAATGATCGAGCTGACCAGTGCGAATATAGCTGCAATCCCAAGGCTGACACACATAAACAGAAATGGTAAACCTGCGAATCTGACAAGATAGATCACCGAGACAGGAAACCCAATTTTATTAAGTCGGTCAGTTGTAATCGTGACCTGATCTACAGCCATTAGAAATGATGTGACCGACAATATTCCTACAAAGAACAGGGGCAAACCAAGCATTACAAGAAAATCCCAATTCTGGATTCCCCCACCCACTTGATTTAATGCGTCAGCCTCTGTGTGTGAAACTGAAAGGACAATAGCTGGAATGCCCAGCACGTAGGACAACGGCAAGACGATAGACTTCGTCATATTATGAAGCTCTGCAGAGAATGCGCCCAGTACAGCTATCCCGGGAGTGACACCAGCCAATCGGGTAGTACCTTTCTCTATCGCTCTGACGATGTGCAGAATAAAGCGACTACATAGCCAAAACAAGGCAGATACCATAGCTAGAATGACAAAAAGTCCTGCTTGAGCACCAGCCTGGACCGCTATTACAAGAAAGACGACGGGCAGTACAGCGGCCAAGTCTCCCCACCGCAGCCTATTGAGCCCGTCAATTGAAACACGTACAGGCTTCGCTCCCGATGCCTGAGTCTTCTGCTTCAAAGCGTAACCAATGAACGTGATAATGCCGACAATGAAAACGCTAACAGTGATTATGAGCGTAGCCATCAAAATTGAATTCAGCGATATCGGCTCAAAAAACTGACCAGGGTACAACAAATCGTCAGAGTCCCGACGGGAAATCAGCATCACTAACCGCTGAAAGAGTACAGCTACAGGATAAGAAAGTAAGATAGCCAAGACTTCGATGAATAGGAGCTGTGCGATGAGCATGACAAGGTACCGTCGAGCCGGCCATCCCACAATTTGTAGACAACCGATGAAATAGTCAAGTTTGGTAAACGCTCTATTCACTATCTGCGGAATGCAGAAAATCGAGGCAATCGTCCAAGAGATAGCAACATTTGTCGCTACATTCACCGTGACAGCCTCACCCACTGCTGTACCTTCAGTCGCGGCTCGGGTATTAAGAACAGCTGCAAGTACGCCGATTGAAAAACCGATAGCTACCGCAGCTGCAACGTTGGGACCTAACGACGCTCGAAAATACGATTTTGTAACTTTAAGCGAGATTGCTTGATCGCGATTGGGATTATCCATTGATTGTCCCGCCGTCCAAACGAACAATACGATCACATAGCTTTGCAATGACCGGATCATGGGTAACGATTAGACCGTGTCCCCCCTGTGAACCGCACCAGTTTTTGATTTCACCAAAAGCCCGATGTGCGTTCTTTTCGTCCAAGCTCCCTGTCGGCTCATCGGCGAATAACAACTTTGGGCCACTAGCCAAGGCCCGCGCGATTGCTGCCCGCTGTGCTTGTCCACCTGAGACTTCTTCAGGCAGAGAGTTCCTTTCTGTTCCAATAGCCAAGCTGTCTAAAACTGTTTTGGGGGAGATCCCCTTCGGCTTACCCGACAAGGCCCAAGACAACTCCGCGTTCTCAAGCAGGTTTAATCCCGGAATCAATAGGTGGTCTTGGAAAACTATTGATACAGAATCCCTTAGATGTTTGCGCACCTTTCGTTTTGGCAGGCCCGATATCTGGATTCCATCAAGCACGCTCTTACCTTCGGATAACCGCCCAATACCAGCGAGTCCATTAAGCAGAGTGGTCTTGCCTGACCCAGACGGCCCCATGAGGGCTACCACTTCGCCATTCGCAATCGAGAAGTTCACATTCCGGAATAGCCAATCCTTCCTGTTCTGCACCGTGAATTGAAATCCAGCGTCAATAACCTCAAACATCTACCGGTCCTTCACTGTAGGAAGAAAATTTATCAAGAATGCCATGCCAATGATTCTCTTTAACCGATCAACATCCCATGGCGTATTGGCATGTCCCCCGGAAACATGTAGTTGGATAAGGTCTTCGCGCAGATTCAAGCCGAAGCGGAGCTGGTCCCTGTTACTAATACGTGAATCGTACATAGATGAAAATGACAAGATTGGTAGGTCTTTTTGAGCGACTTCGAAGCCTTTTCTGAGCAAACGTCGGGAAGAGAATGGCAACCTTTGTAAAATATGTTGATTATCAAGGTCTGACAAATATGAGGAACCCTTTGCTGAGATGCATCGATCAAATATCAGGCCCGAATAGGCGGTTCGCTCCTTAGCGATCGACAGAGTAAGGGGCACCGAACCAGCAGAGACGGTGCTAGCAACCACCCGACCTTTGGTCGCAAAATGTTTTGAAATGCAGCTCAAATCATCGGCATAGTCTGCGAGACAGTCTCGTGGCTGAGGCAAAAGCAGCTCCCGAACCCTAAGTAGATTCGAGCCTTCAAACGTAGTTGTGGCGTCTGCAACTCGTTGGCCATAAACCCCATACGAGTGCACTAAGTACGTGTCACAATCATTGTTGACAGAATCTGCTGTGGAAATCTCAACATCACAGATGCTAGATGAGTGTGCTAAATCAAAGACTGGCCAAGAAAGTGATGACCTCCAATACTGTTGGATGTCGCACGATAGCCGTTGAAGAAAGTCGGAGGACACCTCATCTGTAGCCCTGATAGATTGTTGCAATAGCGATTGAGCATCAGTCGCGGAGAAATTTTCTGAAATGTAATGAATTGAAGCTCCAGATTCCAATACTTCCGGTGGGAGTTTTCTAAATGGCCAGGTTTCAGAAATTACGCGATACTCTGCGTTTGCATCCGGAGAGCAAAATTCCCACTCAAGTTCGCCATGCACAAACCTGCACCGCAAAGACTCAATATGTCCCGACCTCCAAACTTTTATAAAGATTTCAGGCTTGTTACGATCCACTAGGAGTACTGGCTCCGCTACAGGGAGAGTCTCGGCTCGAGTTGGAGCATCTGCAAACAACACACGCAAGTACCATCTTTCGTGGCCAGTTGGATCATAGATGCACAGAAGGACTCTGAACTCAACGAGCTCAATTATGTTCGTGACTGCACAAAATGAATCTAGGACTGCAATATCAGGCGAGCCCGAAGTATGAGTGGCTGCATGAAAGCTTCCTGTCTTTTGATCATAATTCAAAATCATCGAGCGCCTCCATTGAAACAATCCTGAGAAGTCCAGGCAAAAGTATGAACCCTCCTGCGCCTTCTGATACATCAAAAACATAGCGAAGGGAAGAATCGTCTAAGAAAAGGTCTCCCGCGCTATCCATCGGTAGTAATCTGCGCACCCGCCTGTAGAGGGCAGGTACTGAATATGGACGATCCAGGTAGCTGCTAATTCCAGCGGTTCCCACTATGAGCCCCATCATCCCGTTCGCGAGGCCACTACAAATGCTGAATTCAGTGTCCACAGCGTTCAGCAGACGTTCTGCCTCTGGGCGCAGCCAATCGCCGCCTAGAGTCTTCTTTATCATTGGCAAGAGTAGACCGAATCCGGCGCTCCCTGTGCTGAGGTACGGAAGTAGGCGGTTACCCTGGACGGCGAATAGAGCTCCTTCACTATTGGAGTCGTAGTTCGTCAATTCCTGTTCAACTAAGTAGGTAATGGCTTCTTTTGCTAGTGCAACATCGGATTCATGCATTTCTTCCAACCAGAGAGACAAAATCCATGCCAATCCCAGAGGCCCATACAGCAGGCCTGTACGCTGGTCGTTCGGCCGGTTAGAGTTCTCATGCAAGGGCTTTTCGAAGTGTAAACTCCGTGCTTGCTTTGCAATACGAAGAATCCACTTACGTACTACTCCTTGGTATGCACAAACTTGGCTCGAGAATCGTGCAATCAACAGGAGCTGCAGTACTTCGGATCGTGAGATGCTTGCAGCTGGGGCCTCGATGGACTGGTACTGCTCTTCCAGTCGGTCTATGATGTCAGGAAGCCCAACACCGTAGGATGATTGACTGTGCTGCAAAAAATTAGGTACGACTCGAGCTAAATCCCAGTCGGCTTGTAGAGCTGTCTTGAGATACGCAAATTCCAGGCAATACCCTGCGCCATTTTCAAGGCGATCAGGTGAGACTGAGATGCTGCCAGTTTCGCGGATGCAAAGCTCGGCATCATGACTGATCTTCTGCCTCATTGTTCTTGCTGTAATCGTAGGTTTTTTTGAGTCCGAGAAGGAAGGGTCTAGTAGGGGGTTTCTCAGACGACCATCAACAGCGGCGAGCTTCCTTAGCTGTTTCAACAGCGTGGATACTCTGTGATCATTCAGCATACTTTCATAGGGGTCATCCCATCTGCGATCCCAGCCGGCCTCGTTGAATTGATTTACTCGTGTATTCCCGAAGGTCAGTTCCTGAATAATTTGTCTAAAGGCGAACCAGTCGGATTCTTCCGCATCGTTTACGTTGAAATTGGCGTAGCCTTGTGCTTTAGAGCTTCCGGGAACGTCGTCCGAAGAATTTGTAGCCTCCTCAAAGTCTACGAAATACACTTCTTCGCCATCAGTTAGAACATTACGACCGTGGAGGTCGCGATGGTATACCTCACTGTAATGTAACAGCTTTATGCGCTTTTCCAGCCGAGTTGCAACTTTCAGCACTTCGCGAAGATAAGGAACCCAATCGTCGCCATTTCTCGCATATAGTGGAAATTTCGCTTTCTTAAACTGATGAAGATCTAGGCATTCTAAATCTTCTGTTATTAGCGCGACATCAGTGGCTAACTCGGTTAAAGCAAGAACTCTTGGAGTCGCACCAGAGCTTATAAGTCTGCTTAGTTGTGTGTGCTCGTTCTTGACTCGAAAGGCTCCGTCGTTCAAGTCTTGATCAAAACCTGCAAATTTCCGGCCAAGCTTCAAGAACGCTTTCTTTCCATCAAAAGTGCAGCGGTATATTCCGCCGGCGTTCGACTGCTTTACGAGAGTGACATTTGAAACATCGAGAGTCCTCCCGCTTTGCAGACGGGCAACAGCCTCATGCACGATCTTTAAGTCTGTCTCGGGACTTTGCACTGGGTCCAAGACCTCGCGGCGGTCAGGAACGAGGTCTCCATCGTCATTCAATAAGCAGTACTCTCCGTCGGCATTGACCATTGGGACGAAAGCTCCATACCTGAAGTGGATGCAGGGAACGGGACCGGACAGGTCGGTTAGAATTTCAGGCCCGTCAAATGGTTTAAGCCTAGAGGCAAGGGCGATTACTACTTTTTCAAAGGATGCTTTGTCGGGGTAAATAGTTATCAGCTTCCCTGCCGATGTGCGATTAGCATTTTTACTGTTTGCAAGAAAGTATGAGTCCCGTGTATTGACTATCTTGAAGTGCAACCGATACTCATCAATAACCGCTAATGTTTGAGTTACGACTTCATCAAGGTCGGTCGGACTTGATGAGATATGTATCTTCCAGCCTTGAGGGGAAATATCGGAACCGATTAGCCGATAGCTGGTCCAATATTCGCCCCGTCGGAGTACATAACCATCGAGCTCTCCCGTCAAGAAATCCTCTGTGGTGTCCTCCAGAGTTGGGAGTGCGTAAAATCTTCGCGAGCGAAGGAGAGCTCCTTCGAAGTTAAACATTTTCCTCAAGCTCCAATACGTTAGCCGGCAGCATAAATTCAACGAAGTCGGAGTTGTGCGTGGACAGTATTACCCTCGCACCATTGTTGACGTGGTTGCGTAGTAGCTTTGCGAGATCTCGTTGATCGTCCGTGCCAAGAGAAGAAGTTGGTTCATCCAGGATTAGCGTTTCTTTGTTAGATGAGAGCGCAGCAGCAATAGCCACTCTTTGTCTCTCGCCTCCGGACATGCGGGCGATAGTGGTCGTCAACGTGCAATCGGGCATTCGCAGACAACTCAAGTTGTTCATGAATCGCTCGGAGTCTGGTCCACTTCCATATAGCTGTAAGGTATCTTCAAGAGTATGTGGAAGTAGCTTCGGTTCTTGACTTACAAAGGCAGTGTCGGTGGGCCCGACCGTGGCTGCAACGTCGTGCAGGAGCGTAGTCTTACCGATGCCGCTAGGACCCAAAATTATGGTGATGCCAGTTGAATCCAGCAGCTTTTGCTGGTTTCTATCCAGGACTTTTAAGACTCGTTCCGGCAGGGCCTTTCGAGGATTCTCAATATCATTTAGAGTGGAAATTTCACGCCACGCAGTGTGTGCCTTTGCCCGTTGGCTGGCCAAAGATAAAGCCCGAAGCAGTGGTGCCATTAATATGAACATGTACATTAGAAACTCGATGAGTTCCGAAGGATCCATGGCTCCTACCCGCACTCGCCATGACGCTACGCCCAAAGTTGTGACGGCCAGGATGGGTACTATAGAACCATTAAATGGTGCAAACTGAGCTTGTATAGTGGCTGACCGGTAGGTTGCTTGCTGTAAATTATCAAAACTGTTTGTTACGATTTTTTTTAGGTGTTCAAGACGCCCATTCAGTGT
The DNA here is from genome assembly GCF_039907205.1 of Corynebacterium sp. c25Ua_47. NCBI lineage: Bacteria > Bacillati > Actinomycetota > Actinomycetes > Mycobacteriales > Corynebacteriaceae > Corynebacterium > Corynebacterium sp. c25Ua_47. Next base: position 6,872 of record NZ_JASBOH010000020.1, read on the forward strand.
TGCTACCTTGGCGACCGAGAAGTATGTCAATAGGGTGTCGCTTAGTTCATCTCGAGAGCGGAGGTTTGCCTGTTCCGCCCGAGCCATGCGTTTTAGAAATGGCACACTCAATGCTGAAAGGGAAACTCCCATCGCTAGCACTAAGAGCGTCAATATTGTATCAATACGCAAAAGGGCTATGAAGGCGAAAATGAACATTCCCGCCCCAGGAAGTATCTTGCTTAGCAGTCCTACGATGTAGTGTGCAACTGTATCAGTATCGCCAACGACAACTTGTAGTCCTCTCCCGTGGTTCAGCTCAAACTGGTTTGCGTCGACCGTTGAGATTAGGTCTTTTTGAAGAGATCCTCTTATTTTGGCAATCAAGCGCCCTTCTTGTCGAATCAATAGCGCATTGAAAGTGGTTGCAAGAACTACTACCAGTAATAGGGCTAGTGCTTGCTCTTCGAGACTCTCCCCAACGTTGTTAGAGCCGTCAATTAGCTTCGCTAGTAGGGCGGGCTGTACTATAGAGAATCCTGCGAAGGCGCTTGAAAACGCAAGACACCAAATAATCTGGCTCGTAACTCCCCAACGGCGAAAGCGTCTGGCGATTTCCATAATCATGAGCTACCCACTAAAGTAGACTGGCGGGAGAGGCCCCCTCCCGCCAGTATAATCGGATACATTGCTTTACTAGGCGCTAGTTTCCACAGTAAGACCAAGTGATGGTGCTGACGTCGTTGTCGCCGCAGTGATTCTGGCTGAAGGTGCTCTCCTTCCGTTCCTCACTCTTCATTGCAAGGTCGGTTTCGTCGACCATGGCCTGCAGTGTACGGATGTTCATGTCGCCTCCTTTCCTGAGCTAGGTTGTATCGGTCAGACTATTTATGCCAAGACTGCCGGTCAATGAATGAGGATCAGTGTTTACAAAGAATTAACCGGGAATTAATCGTGGGCATTTGAGACTTATTCCGCTTTGCAGGCAGGCATCGCAAGAAGTTGCGACTCGACCGCCACTTGACTTCGTATCGAACGGTTCCCGGACTGCGACGACCGGAGGTCACAGACTTGAAAGGGTGACGTGTCCTCCGGTTTTCGTCGTGTGGGTAGTTGATGGGAGCTGTCCTCTGGTTGGGGACTTGTAGACGGTAATCTTTCGATCACTACCTGGCTTTGTGCTGACAGAGCCCCACTTGGGCTTGGAGTGGTCTAGGAATTCGGTCCAGTTCATTTGAGAGTGTCTGATGGTTTGTGTGTGGGTACGGGCCTGACCCCGGAAAGTAGATGTTCATGATTCCGCCACGACTGTCGATAAGTTAATCGAGATGTTTACCGACAAAATACACAACATCACTAAAACTCTGACCTGGGGCCAAGGCGTAGAACTAGCCCAAGTAAACAGGCTGAGCATCGCACGTGGACTAGCAGTCTACTTCTCTTCTGTGATCCACACTCGCCGTGGCAACATCCTACCAACGAAAACACCAACGGGCTAGTCAGAGACTTCCTGCCCAAAGGAGGCGACGTTAGTACCCGACCGACAAGGACATCCAACACATTCAAGACCTTCTCAACGGACGCCCTAGAAAAGTCCTCAACTGGTATAAACCAGAAGAGAAGATACAAGAACTATTCAAGTGATGCATCCACCACTTGAAACCGCCTCGCCTTTCAGATTGTCTTCTGCTACCTAGTGCTGGCATGGGAGCCCGGCTTCAAAGCTCTCGAAGCGGTCTCCCACAGCCTAACCACACTCACTGATTTCACGAACGAAGGAACGTCGTTTGTATTCGGTGGCTTGCTTGGGGAAGACTTCATTTTCGCCCTCAATGTTCTTCCGGTTGTCATCTTCTTGGGCGCGATCATTGCTGCGCTCTACTATCTCTGAGGTTACCCTCGTTTAGTGGACACCCTATTTGTACGGATCTTGTGTCCGTAAGAGAGGATGTTCATTGTGAGTCAACAGCGCAAGAAGTACACGCCGGAGTACCGGCGTGAGGCCGCGAACCTGGTAATCGAGTCAGATCGGCCGATTGCTCATGTGGCTAAGGAAATCGGTGTTTCCGCCGGGCTTTTAGGCCGATGGGTCAAACTCGAGCGTGAACGCCGAGGAGCCTCGGATGGGATGAGTGAAGCTGATCTTCGTGCTGAGAATGCTCGTCTGCGCCGGGAGCTGGCTGAAGCGAAGATGGATAATGAGTTTTTGTCAAAAGCGACGGCCTTCTTCGCTGCGAAGCAACGCGAGCAGAAAAGTTCGAATTGATGCGGCCAGAGCAAGGCGAACTACAGCATCAAGCGCATGGCACGACTATTAAAAGTGTCTCGGTCTGGATACTACAAATGGGCCCATGTGCAGCAGAAACGACTATCCGGAAAAGATGATCGGTCAGCATTTTACGATGATGTTGACCGTAAGATTCATCAGATTTGGAAAGACTCTGATGAGGTTTATGGTGCTCCGCGGATCACCGCAGAACTTACCGAGCGCTACCGCATTTCGCTCAACCGGAAGACTGTGGCGAAGCGGATGCGCATGATGGGCATTGAAGGGATTTCACCGCGTGCCTTTGTCCCGGTGACAACGATTCAAGCCAAGCGTAAGTCAACTCTTCCTGACCTGGTCAAGCGCATGTTTGATACAGGTCAGCTCAACCGAGTGTGGATGTCAGATATTACCTACTTGCGCACCGGTGAGGGCTGGTTGTACTTGTGCGCGGTCCGCGATGGTCATTCCCGCAGAGTGCTGGGCTGGGCTATGGATAGTGTTCAAGACACAAGTTTGGTTGAACGGGCCCTGCGGATGGCGCATACACTGCGCGGTGACGTTCCTGATGGGCTGGTGTTTCACGCTGACCGTGGAACGCAATTTACCAGTGAGAAGCTCTGGCAGGTGTGCCGCAGACTGGGCATTGCTCAGTCTGTGGGGCGTACTGGTGTGTGCTTCGATAACGCGATGGCTGAGTCGTTCTGGTCGACGCTAAAGACTGAATTCTACGACCGGCAGCGATGGCCTACCCGTGATGCTGCACGCAAGGCTGTTGCCTACTGGATGGAAGTCGTCTACAACCGTCGGCGCCGGCACTCTGCACTCGGAATGGTCAGCCCCGTCGACTTCGAGAACCACGCCGGCGCAATCAACAGCAGAAAAGAAATAGCTGCCTAACCACTAGGTAGCTCCACTACGTGTCCACGATTTGCGGGCAACCCCATCTCCGGGTTATCCAGTACTTCGTCGAGTATGTCGGTTCGGGCATTAAATGGCTTATGGGCACATCCAAGGTGGAGTCTGTCTGGGCCACGACAGTTGTTTTCCTCGGCCAGTCGGAGGCCCCTCTCGTCATCAAGCCGTACCTGCCCAAGCTCACTCGTTCGGAGCTCTACACCTGTATGGTCGGCGGCTTCGCCTCGGTCGCCTCGGTCGCCGGCTCCACGCTCATTGGTTATTCCCTATTGGGCGCACCGTTGGAGTATCTTCTGGCCGCATCCTTGATGAACGCTCCAGGTTCCCTTCTTATCGCCAAGGGCCTCATGCCGGAGACCGAGGAATCTAATCTAGATGCCACGGTCAAGGACGTGCGCGATAACGATTCCAAGAACATCATCGATGCCATCAGTAGCGGTGCCATGGCCGGTGGCAAGATTGCCATTTCAGTGGCCTGCCTCCTCATTGCCTTTATCGCTATGATCGCGATGCTCTCCGCCATCCTCGGCGGCGTAGGTTCCATCTTCGGTCAAGACAATTGGTCTCTTGAAGGCCTCTTTGGTCTCCTCTTCGCTCCGGTGGCATGGCTCATCGGTGTTCCGTGGGATGACGTTATGCAGGTTGGCAACTTCATTGGCCAAAAGACAATCCTCAATGAATTCGTTGGTTACACCGCCTTTGGTGAAAGCATCGACCAGCTCAGTGATAAAGCCATCATGCTCTCTTCCTTTGCTCTGGCGGGCTTTGCCAACATCTCCTCCATCGGTATTCAAATTGGAGCGATCGGCGGCCTCGTACCGGAGCGCCGCGGCGAGATTGCGAAACTCGGGCCTAAGGCCCTGTTCGGCGGCTTCTTGACCAACATGCTCAATGCTGCCATTGTGGGCGTCATCGTCGCCCCCATGGTTCTTTAACCCGCACCAAGGAGAGCCTCTCAGCACGAGGGGCTCTTGTGTTTGTTTTCTCCTAAAGCTGAAGCAATCGGTTCGCTGTTTCTTTGTCGATGACGACATGCGTCGCCAACTTCATGCGCAGCGCGGTATCGATGGCCGCCATCTTTTGAAGCCCACCGGCCACCATGAAGCGTTGCGGAATCGCCTTTAGTTCTGAAAGTGAAATGCCGATAGTGCGCGCATCTATAGCTGGCGAAGCCACCTCCCCATCGGCCGTGTAAAAACGCGAGCATGCATCACCAACGGCCTGGCGTTCAAGCACATGGATCTCCTCTTCACTGAGGTATCCAAGGTTCATCAACAGGCTATCGCGTGAGACAGCTCCCACAGTGAAAACCGCAAGATCAGCGTGGCGCCCTGCATTCAAAATTGAAGAAATGTGTCTATCTTTCTCGACGATTTCTTTTGCTTCCGCAGAGTCGAAAATAACCGGCAGAGGCAGACTTAGAGTCTCGGCTCCAAACGCCGCACTAATGCGCTTGAGCGTATCCATGTCATTCGTCACGCGGATAGAGTGCGAATGTCCGCCTTTGAGCTGTACAATCTCGACTCCAGCCACGCTTTTTGGCTGCATATGCCGCGCCACTGCGTGCATGGTATTCCCCCAGGAAATTCCCACGCTCATACCGTCATGGACAAGTTCATGGAGCATCTTGGCCCCGACGCGCCCCAAGCCCTCTGTAAGCGTGTCTTCATCACCACGAGGGCTAAAGACGAGACGAACATCCTCAAGCCCATAACGCTCCATTAGGCGTTGGCCTAGTTCATCGCCGTCCTCACGGGGATCATGGATTTCGACCGTGACGTATCCGCGGGTTTTGGCATGTTGCAAGAGCTTGGCAACGGTTGGCCGGGACAACCCCATCTCAGCGGCCACCTCGCTTTGGCTCAGTCCTCCGCGATAGTAAAGCTTGGCCACCTGCAGTGATTGTTCGTCACGTAGCTCCATGGTCGATTCCTCTCATCCACTCTGGTTTGAGCCGCAAAAATGGCCGAGCGACGCTTTCCAGCACCACCCAGCCATAAATCTACAGCCGGTTTAAGCGGATTCCTTCGCCTCATCCGAGTACACGAACTCCGGCTCGCCACCGTCAGTCACGCAGTCCTTCGTGATGTGGACGCTGGCGATGTCCTCGCGGTCTGGGAGGTCATACATGATGGGCACGAGCAGCTCCTCCATGATGGCACGCAGGCCGCGGGCACCGGTCTTGCGCTCGAGCGCGAGCTCAGCGATCGCTTCCAGCGCTGCGTCGTCGAAGTGCAGCTCCGCACCATCCATGCTGAACAGGCGCTGGTATTGCTTGACCAGAGAGTTCTTCGGCTCCACGAGCACCTTAACTAGCGATTCGCGGTCCAGGTTATCCACCGTGGCAACCACCGGCAGGCGGCCGATGAACTCAGGGATGAGGCCGAATTTCACCAGGTCCTCCGGGCGAACCTGGGAGAAGAAGTCGACTGATTCCTTCTCATCCTTAGTCTCCAGCTTGGCACCGAAGCCCACGCCCTTCTTACCCACGCGCTCCGAAATCACCTTGTCCAAGCCCGCGAACGCGCCGGCCACGATGAAGAGGATGTTGGTCGTATCCAGCTGGATAAATTCCTGGTTCGGGTGTTTGCGCCCGCCCTGCGGCGGAATCGCCGCCACGGTTCCTTCAAGGATCTTCAGCAGCGCCTGCTGCACGCCCTCACCGGACACATCGCGGGTAATCGAAGGGTTCTCCGACTTGCGGGAGATCTTATCCACCTCATCGACATAGATGATGCCGTGCTGCGCGCGCTCCACATCAAAGTCCGCAGCCTGCAGCAGCTTGAGCAGGATGTTCTCCACGTCCTCGCCCACGTAGCCGGCCTCGGTCAGGCTCGTGGCATCCGCAATGGCAAAGGGGACGTCAAGCAGGCGCGCCAGGGTCTGCGCCAGGTAGGTTTTTCCGGAGCCCGTCGGGCCCAGCATCAGGATGTTGGATTTGGCAATCTCCACCTCTTCATCCTGCGCCTTCTTCCGACGGCCCTCCAGGCCTGCGGCTTCCTCAGCCTTGATGCGCTTGTAGTGGTTGTACACAGCCACCGACAACACGCGCTTGGCCTGGTCCTGACCAATGACGTACTTATCCAGAAAAGCCGAAATCTCCGAAGGACGCGGAAGACGCATTTCCTTCTCTTCGTCCGCCTCGGCCTGAGCCGCGCCGAGCTCCTCCTCGATGATTTCGTTGCAGAGCTCGATGCACTCGTCACAAATGTAGACGCCGCCGCCGGCGATAAGCTTCTTCACCTGCTTCTGGCTCTTTCCGCAGAAGGAACACTTGAGCAGGTCAGCGCTTTCTTGCATACGTGCCATGAAGGCCTTTCAACTCTTTTCTCTGGGGCTATGGTGGGGCGATTTTACCGCAGTTTGTTCCACTCTAGTAAACCACTTGGACCCAAGCGCTATTCCGCACGCGACGGCGCGCCACTGAATTTAAAACGGCAGTTAGTAGACATAGACAGAGCGGTTCACTAACTTACATCGAAACCGCTCTATCAGCAGAAAGATTTTCATGGACATCCGCGAACTCATCGACCGCTCCCCCATGGGCGCGCGCCAGTGGCTCATCATCGCCATTGCCCTCTTCCTCAATGCCCTCGACGGCTACGACATGGTGGCCATGGCCTTCGGCGCAGGCACCGTCAGCGAAGAGTTCGCGCTGTCCGATTCTTCCCTTGGCTGGCTCCTGTCCTCCGCTCTCATCGGTATCGGCCTTGGCTCGCTCTTTCTCGCCCCGTTGGCTGACCGCCTTGGGCGCACCACCCTCATTACGGTCTCGCTCGTCATTGACCTCGTCGGCCTCGTGCTCACCGCCCTCGCGCCTACATTTAGCCTGCTGTTGCTGTGCCGCCTCATCACCGGCATCGGAGTCGGCGGCGTGCTTGTCTGCGTCACCGTCCTCGTCAGCGAGTATTCCAACCTGCGCTTCCGCGGCCTGGCCGTCGCCATCTACGCCTCCGGCTATGGCCTCGGTGCCTCCTTCTGCGGCGTTGTCGCCTCTTCCTTCGATAGCTGGCAGCCCATCTTCTGGGTCGGGGCAGCACTCACCGTTGTCGCCCTTATCCTCACTGTTGCCTTCGTCCCCGAGTCCGCCGACTTCCTCGCCGCGCGCGGCCGCATGGATTCTGTCCGTACCATCGCTGCCAAACTCGGCCTCACGGGAGAGGTCAGCGTCCGCCCCCGCACCGCCCACAAGGCCTCCTACAAGGACCTCGTCTCGCCGCAATTCCTGCGCACCTCCATCAAGCTGTGGCTGGCCTTTAGCTTCATCATGTTTGCTTACAACTTCACCTCGCAGTGGACCCCGAAGTTGCTCACCGCCGAGGGACTTACCGCGCAACAGGGCATCATCGGGGGCATCATGCTCTCCTTCGGCGGTGCCATCGGCGCCATTCTCTTCGGCCTATTTACCACGCGCATCGACGCCCGTCCCTTGCTCATCGTCTTCTGTCTTATCTCCTCCGTCGTCCTTATCGGCTTCATTAACTCCACCACCGTGCCTTCCCTCATGTTTGCCCTCGGCGTTGGCGTAGGCCTTACCCTCAACGCCTGCATCTCCGGCCTCTACACCGTCACCCCGGAGGCTTACCCTTCGGCGCTGCGCACCACCGGCACGGGCGCTGCCATCGGCATCGCTCGCGTGGGCGCTACCCTCGCCCCCATCCTGGCGGGCTACCTCCTCGAAAGCGGCTGGACCCCCACCGGCCTGTACACCCTTGCTGGTGTCACCGCAGTACTTGCAGCAGTCTCCCTCATCGGCGTGCGCGCCTACACGGCAACCACCAAGCAGACAGCACCCGAGACCGTGGCGGCCTAGGCTGGAGGGCGCACACAGACCCAACCGCTGAGGAGCACCACATGTTTGATCTTCAGGACCACGTCGCCATCGTCACCGGCGCCGCCGGAATCGGCCGCGGTATCGTCAGCGCTCTGCGCGAAGCCGGCGCGACCGTCGTCATCGCTGACCTCAACCTCGAGGCCGCCCAGAAGGCCGCCGAAGAACTCGGGGCGGACGCCCTGCTTGTCGACGTCACCTCGCGCGACTCCGTCCGCAACCTTTACAGGGACGTCGTCAAGCGCTATGGCCGCATCGACATCGTCTGTTCCAACGCCGGTGTCTTCCCCAACTGCCCGCTCGAGGACATGACCGACGAGCAATGGGACGCCATGTTCGCCATCAACACGCACGGCACGTTCACCGTGGTGCAGGAAGCACTGCCCTATATGAAGAAAGCGGGCTACGGGCGCATCGTCATCACGACGTCTATCACCGGCTCGCACACCGGTTACCCAGGCTGGGCGCACTACGGCGCTTCGAAGGCCGCACAACAAGGCTTCATGCGCTCCGCGGCACTGGAAGTTGCCCGTGATGGCATCACCATCAACGGTGTTCTGCCAGGCAACATCCTCACCGAGGGTTTGGAGGGCCAAGGCCAGGAGTACCTCGACCAAATGGCACGCTCCGTCCCCATGCACCGCTTAGGTTCCCCGCGCGATATCGGCAACGCCGCGGCCTTCCTCGCCTCCCGCGAGGCAGGCTACATAACGGGACAGACCCTCATCATTGACGGCGGCCAGATCCTGCCTGAGTCCCCGGAGGCTATCCTGCCTCCCTACGAGAGCTAAGAGCCTTATAACGACGTCAAGCCCCGCTACCGGAAACATCCGAAAGCGGGGCTGAATTCGTCTATTCAGCTATGCGTTGAGCTTGCGGTAATCAAAGACGGTATCGATAAGACCGTATTCGACGGCTTCCTGCGCGGTGAGGATCTTGTCGCGGTCGGTATCGATGCGCACCTGCTCCGCAGTGCGGCCGGTGTGCTCAGCCAGGGTCTCCTCCATGAGGCGGCGCATGCGCTCGATCTCGTTGGCCTCGATCTCAAGGTCCGACACCTGGCCCTGCGTGCCCTGCGTACGCGGCTGGTGAATCAGCACACGAGAGTTCGGCAGAGCGGCGCGCTTGCCCGGAGCACCGGCGGCCAACAGAACGGCCGCTGCGGATGCCGCCTGGCCCAGGCACACGGTCTGCACGTCAGGACGCACGTAGCGCATGGTGTCGTAGATGGCCATCAACGCGGTAAACGAGCCACCCGGGGAGTTGATGTACATCGTGATATCGCGATCCGGGTCCTGGGACTCCAAGACCAGCAGCTGCGCCATGATGTCGTTAGCAGAGGTGTCATCGACTTGGGTGCCCAGGAAGATGATGCGCTCTTCAAAAAGCTTGGAATACGGGTTGGTGGTCTTCGATCCCTGTGCGTTCTGCTCAATGAACTCCGGCAGAACGTAGCGGGAAGAAGGCATCTGAAGGTTAGACATAGTGATAAAACTCCTTGTTCCCTAGTTGGTGATAGGACCGTTGACGGACTCGATGACGTGGTCGACGATGCCGTATTCCTTGGCCTGCTGGGCGGTAAACCAGCGGTCGCGGTCCGAATCCTTAGTAATTTGCTCGAAGGTCTGGCCCGTGTGCTCAGCGATGAGCTCCGCCATCTCACGCTTGGTCTGCGCGAACTGCTCCGCCTGGATGGCAATGTCTGCAGCAGTACCGCCAACACCGGCAGAAGGCTGGTGCATCATAATGCGGGCGTGCGGCAGCGCGTAGCGCTTGCCCTTGGTGCCGCCTGACAGCAGGAACTGGCCCATCGAGGCAGCCAGGCCCATGCCATAGGTAGCCACGTCGCACGGCGAGTACTTCATCGTGTCGTAGATGGCCATGCCCGCGGTGACGGAGCCACCCGGGGAGTTGATGTAAAGCGAAATATCGCGCGTTGGGTCCTCTGCGGACAGCAGGAGGATCTGGGCGCACAGTTTGTTGGCAATCTCATCATCCACCTGGGTTCCCAGGAAAATAATGCGCTCGCGCAAAAGGCGCTCATAGACGCTATCACCCAGGTTCATACCCGTTGAGGATGAGTCCATGGAAATATTCTCAGACATTAGTGGTTCTCCTTGAAGTGAAGAATGCTTTAACTGGCCCCACCTTACCGGCATTCCTCTCAAACTTGGCCTCTGTTCGCTATAAGCGTTGGGGCACAGCGCCAAAGGCACATACGGAAGCTGGGTTAACATTTACTCATGTCTGTTTCCGAGCTGTCCACCAGTACCCAGAACTATTTGAAAGCTATCTGGGGGCTAAAAGAATGGTCATCCGAGCCCGTTACCGCCACACTTATAGCGAAACAGCTGGGACTCAAGCTCTCCTCGGTCTCCGATGCAGTGCGCAAAATGTCGAAGCAAGGGCTCGTGTCACACACGCCCTATGGCTCTGTGGAGTTAACCGAACTTGGCAGGCAGTACGCATTGGTCATGGTGCGCCGCCACCGATTGCTTGAGTCTTTTTTGGTTCAAGCATTGGACTACACGTGGGACGAAGTCCATAATGAAGCCGAAAATCTCGAACACGCGGTGTCCGACATGCTCATAGAACGTGTAGATAAGTTCCTTAATTACCCCACTAGGGATCCGCACGGCGATCCTATCCCTACGGTTGATGGACAGATCACAATCCCCAGTGCGCACCGTCTCACCGACAGCGGTGCACAACCGCAAGTGACCGTGGAACGCATTTCTGATTCCGACCCACAACTGCTGAAGTTCCTTGAAGAGCGCGGCATTGTCACAGGGGCTGTTCTTAGCACGCGCGAGGGAGCGCCCTTTTCAGATTCTCTCGAAATACAGGTGGCCGGCAGCACTCAGTGGGTAGTGCTTGGACGCCCAGCTACCGACGCAGTGTTTGTAGCACACCACAGCCGTTAGACCTTCCCCTTTGCATTAATCCTACTCTCACCTGCCCTTTTCAAAACTACGTTGGGCCGTAGTTGCAACTACGCCATTGCGTAGTTAGTCTTTTCGAATATCACCTATCCCACTTATGGCTAAGGCCAGGATGAGCAGGATTGCTATGTCAGACTCACCAGATTTGGTGTATTTTTCTAGCGTTTCAGAAAACACAAAAAGATTCGTCGAACGCTTAGATAGACCCGCGGTGCGCATTCCGCTGCGCCCCAAGAAAACCGGGATGATCCAGGTTTCACACCCGTACGTACTCATCGTTCCCACCTACGGCGGAGGCTCGCTCAAACGCGCAGTCCCCAAACAGGTCATCGACTTCCTCAATGACCCAATCAACCGCTCCTTTATCCGGGGCGTTATTACCTCAGGGAATACCAACTTCGGAAGTGCTTACTGCGTCGCCGGACGCATCATTTCCGCCAAGTGCCACGTACCGGAGCTGTATCACTTCGAGCTTCTCGGCACCCAGAAGGACATTGCCGCCGTAAAGCAGGGCCTTCAAAAATTTTGGGAGCAGCAAAAGCAGCTAACGATGACACCCCATTAATCCCCCACAAGATGAAGAACACATCCGCATCACACAGATTGGACAACACAATGCGGCCTCTTGATGCCACCCCCACACAGACTATTGGCGCTACGCCCCGCACTGCTTCAGCAGACAATGCCGGCGGTGTCGGCAAGCGCAAAAGCTACCACGCACTCAACGCGCAGCTGAACTTGTTCGACGCTTTTGGAAAAATCCAGTTTGACAAGGACATTCAGGCAGCACAAGACTATGTCACGCACCATGTCGCTCCCCGCATGCATCAGTTCGATTCCACCAAGCAACGCTTGGAATGGTTGGTTGATAACGAGTACTACGAGCGGGATTTCCTTGAGCTTTATGATGACGCCTTTCTGTGCGCCATGTACGACAGAGCACACCAAGCTAAACACCAGTTCCGCACCTTCCTCGGCGCATTTAAGTTCTTTACTTCATATGCACTGAAAACCTTTGATGGCTCGCGATTTCTGGAAGGCTACGAAGAACGCGTCGCCACCACAGCTTTGTACCTTGCACAGGGCGATGAAGAGCTTGCGGGGAAGCTGGTGGATGACATCATGACCGGACGCTTCCAGCCCGCCACCCCTACTTTTCTCAACGCAGGAAAAGCCCAGCGTGGCGAAATGGTCTCCTGCTTCCTCCTTCGCATCGAAGACAATTTGGAAAGCATTGGCCGCAGCGTGAACTCTGCACTGCAGCTTTCAAAACGCGGCGGTGGTGTGGCCTTGTTACTGAGCAATCTGCGCGAATCCGGAGCCCCAATCAAAAAGATTGAGAACCAAGCTTCCGGCGTAGTCCCAGTCATGAAAATTCTGGAAGATAGCTTCAGCTATGCCAACCAATTGGGCGCTCGACAGGGCGCTGGAGCCGTCTACCTACATGCGCACCATCCAGATATTCTTCGTTTCCTGGATACCAAGCGGGAAAATGCCGATGAGAAAGTCCGCATTAAGACTCTTTCGCTGGGAGTTGTTATTCCAGATATAACCTTCCAGCTGGCCAAAGAGAACAAGGATATGCATCTTTTTAGCCCGTATGACATCGCTCGCGAGTACGGCGTAGCCATGTCTGACATGTCTATCACCGAGTATTACGACGAGCTGGTTTCCAATCCGCGAATTTCTCACACGACCATTAAGGCCCGCGAGTTTTTCACCACGCTGGCTGAGCTTCAGTTTGAATCCGGATACCCCTACATACTCTTTGAGGATACGGTCAACCGCGCTAATCCCCTCAAAGGACATATCAATATGTCCAACCTGTGTAGTGAAATCCTCCAGGTCAACACGCCATCCACCTACGGAGCTTCGGGTGACTACACCACCGTCGGCCAGGATATTTCCTGCAATCTAGGTTCGCTCAACATTGCGAAGGCTTTTGAATCACCGGACTTTGGGGAGACCGTCGAAACCGCAGTACGTGCCCTCACGAAGGTTTCAGACCTGACGAATATCGAAGCTGTTCCTTCCATCGCTCACGGAAATGCCTCCATGCATGCCATTGGTCTGGGCCAAATGAATCTCCACGGTTTCCTGGCTTCCAAGCGTATTCCTTATGGCTGCGCCGAGGCACTGGACTTTACAAATATCTATTTCCTCACGGTGACCTACCATGCGCTCCGCGCATCCCATGCACTCGCGGTTGAAAAAGGTCAACGATTCACAGGCTTCGAAGAATCCACCTATGCCACTGGCGCCTACTTTGACAAATACATCGACAAAGACTGGGTGCCAGCCACTGAACACGTAAAACAGCTCTTCCATGAAGCAGGCGTGCAGATTCCTCAACGCGAGGATTGGCTACGGCTCAAGAAACAAGTGATGCAAGACGGCATCTACAACGCCTACTTGCAGGCAGTTCCACCCACTGGATCAATTTCCTACATCAATGACTCCACCGCGTCCATACACCCGATTGCCTCCAAGATTGAAATACGCAAGGAAGGCCGCTTGGGGCGCGTGTACTACCCCGCACCGGAAATGACCAACGACAACTTGGAGTATTTCGATGACTCCTACACCGTGGGGTACGAAAAAATCATCGACACCTACGCTATGGCCACCCAACACGTGGACCAAGGGCTTTCCCTGACTTTGTTCTTCACCGCTGACACCACTACGCGGGACATCAACAAGGCACAAATCTATGCCTGGAAAGCCGGAATCAAGACCTTGTACTACATCCGTTTACGCCAACCTGCACTCCAGGGAACCGAGGTCGAAGGCTGCGTTTCCTGTGCTTTGTAGGAGCACGGTCCTCCCCTTGTCCACAACCATCCCCTCAGAAAGAAAGAAGCTATGTCTTCAACATCGAATAGTGCTGAACTAACCAGCATTTCAGTTACTCCGCCGAGCTACCGGCATGATCCTTCAGCCCGCATCCGCGCCATCAATTGGAATCGGGTGAGCGATGATAAGGATCTTGAAGTGTGGAACCGTCTCACCGCCAACTTTTGGTTGCCAGAGAAGGTCCCGCTTTCTAACGATCTCCCGGCGTGGCAGAAGATGACGCCCGAGGAACGCAACCTCACCATGCGGGTGTTCACGGGACTCACCACCCTGGATACTGTCCAGGCCACTGTAGGAGAAATCTGTCAGATTCAAGATGCCCGCACCGAACACGAGGAGGCCGTGTATACCAACATCGCCTTCATGCAGTCAGTCCATGCCCGTTCATACTCTTCAGTGTTTTCTACCCTGAGCAGTACAAAGGAAATTGATGAAGCATACCGCTGGGCGGTGAATAACGACCTTCTCCAGGCACGCGCCAAGAAAGTGCTCGCGCACTATTTTGGGCCGGATCCACTCAAACGCAAGGTGTCATCGACGCTGCTTTCCTCATTGCTTCTCTACGCGGGTTTCTATCTTCCCTTGCACTTTTCTGTCCACGCCACCCTGACAAATACGGCAGACATGATTCGCCTCATTCTGCGTGACAAGGCAGTGCACGGCTACTACTCGGGCTACAAGTATCAGCGCGGTTTGGAATCCACGACCCCGCTACGGCAGAAGGAAATGCATGATTTCACCATTTCTTTGCTCGAAGAGCTTTATGCACTAGAGCTGGACTATTCCGGCGAGCTATATGAGCCTTTAGGACTCATGGATGATGTAGCCGTGTTCGTTCGCTATAACGCCAATAAGGCGCTCATGAATTTGGGCTACCCGGATTATTTCCCGCCCGAAGAAACGGAAGTGAACCCAGAAATCCTCGCCGCCCTAGCCCCCGGAGCAGATGAGAACCATGACTTCTTCTCTGGATCTGGTTCCTCCTATGTCATTGGTACTGCTGAAGAAACGAGTGATGATGACTGGGATTTCTAAACCTTTTCCGCGACCGGACCAAGGAAGCTGGCTTGAGACCATCGCGCTGTTTGAAGCCATCCGCGAAGGAAACCAACCCGCAGCCATGCGGCTGTTGAATACATCCGCCGCACGAGAGGCCGTCCTCGGGGGGCTTCTAGGACTCATCGAACTGTACTTCCGTCATGAAGAAGGAGACAAAGTAGATGGCTTCCTCACCGCCGCCCACGCTGCCGGCCCACCACCGGCCTTTGGCTGCAAGCCTTTTCTCCCTTGACCACGTCTCCCTACACCCAACTAAGAAAGAAGGTTTACCATGACCACCCCACGTATCAGCGTTATCGTCGGCAGCCTGCGCCGAGAGTCATTTGCACGCAAGATTGCACACGAGGTGCTCACGATGATCCCTGAAGACTACGAGGCAAACATCGTGGAAATCCGTGACTTGCCGCTCTATGACTTCGACTACGATGACCCCGCCGTCACGGACAAGCCCACTCCGGCTGAGTACACCACCTTTCGCGAGTCCATCAAGAACTCGAGCGGGATCCTCTTCATTACGCCAGAGAACAACCGCACTATCCCCGCCTGCCTCAAAAACGCAGTGGACATCGGCTCTAAACCCAACTCAGATGTGGCGTGGAAGAACCTTCCCGCAGGTATCATTAGCCACTCTGTAGGCCGCATGGGCGGCTACAGTTCACAGAAGAACCTTCGCCTCGCCCTGTCCTACTTCGATATGCCGCTTCCTGGTCAGCCCGAAGTATTTCTGGGTCAATCCCCCACGCTTTTCGAAGAGTCCGGACATCTCAATGAACGCACCGCAGACTTTGTCAAGGATTACGTTATGCGATTCCTGCAGCTAACCGACAAGGCCTTTAGAGCCAAGAACGGCTAGCGGTATCCCCAGCCAACACCCATCACGCCCTCTACGAAGTACTCAAAGACTCCTAGAGGGCGTTCACAATGACACAAACCCCGGATTCAGGCTCATCCTTGAGTTACCTGAATCCGGGGTTTCACGCGCGCACGCCACCACACATGTGGCAGCGGCACATTACAAGCGGGAGATTACTTCTCCTCGGAAGCCTCAGCCTCGTCCTCGTCGATCTCACCGAAGTACTGGTCAACATCAACCTTGTTGCCGGCCTCGTCGGTGACCTCGGCGCGGCAGATAGCCGTAGCCAGGGCCTTGCCGCGGCGAACGTCGGAGAACAGGTTACCCAGCTGGTTGCTGGACTGCAGCTGCTGGATGAACTGGTTCGGGTCCATGCCGTAGGACTGAGCGGTGAACAGAATGTGGTCGGTCAGCTCCTGCTGAGACACCTCCGGCTCCTCAACCTCAGCCAGTGCGTCCAGGAAGAGCTGGGTGCGGACAGATTCCTCAGCGGACTTGCGAGCATCAGCGTCGAACTCCTCGCGGGTCGTTCCCTGTGCCTCAAGCAGCTGGGCCAGCGCCTTCTCGTCGTGAGCCATCTGGCCCAGGATCTGATGCAGCTGAGCGTGAACCTGCTCATCAACGATGGAGGACGGCAGCTCGAAGGAAACCTCAGCCAGAGCGGCCTTCAGGACCTCATCGCGGATAGCGGCAGCCTGCTCAGACTTCTTGGTCTCCTCGACGCGGGTCTTGGTATCCTCGCGCAGCTCGTCGATGGTGTCAAACTCGGAGGCCATCTGTGCGAACTCGTCGTCGAGATCCGGCAGCTTGCGCTCCTTGGTCTGCTGGACGTGGACCTTCACGGTGGCCTCTTCGCCCTCGTGCTCACCGGACTGGATAGTGGTGGTGAACTCGTTGTCCTCGTCGGTCTTCATGCCGCGCAGTGCGGTGTCGAGGCCCTTAATCAGGTTGTCGTCACCGATGCGATAGGTCATCCCCTCGTGGGAAGCCTCCTCCAGCTTGGTGCCATCAACCTCGGTAGTGATGTCGATGACAGCGAAATCACCGGTCTTCATCTTGCGCTTGGTGTCCTTGAGCTCACCGAAGCGGGAAGCCAGGTCCTCGAGGGCCTTGTCGACGTCTTCATCGCCGATCTCGAGCGCCGGCACCTTGACGGAAATCTTGGAGAAGTCCGGCACCTCGAACTCGGGGCGGATATCTACCTCAGCGGTGAACTCGACGAAGTCGTTGTCCTCCAGCTTGGCAATGTCGATCTCCGGCTGACCAATGACCTTGAGATCGTTTTCGGTAACAGCCTGCTCGTAGCGGGACGGCAGCATGTCGTTGACGACCTGCTCGAGGATGGGGCCACGACCAAAGCGGGCGTCGATAAGCTGGCGCGGTGCCTTGCCCTTACGGAAACCCGGGATGGAAACCTGCTGCGCGATCGCCGCGTAGGCCTGATCGATTTCCTTGTCCAGCTCAGCGAACGGAACGTTGACGGTGAGCTTGACGCGGGTATCGCTCAGCTTGTCTACGGTGGTCTTCACGAGAAACTCTCCTGATTGTGATCGTTTAAAGATGTAATTAAGGGGCCTGGATGTACGTCCAGGCCCCCATACGTCGGGGCGACAGGATTTGAACCTGCGACCCCCTGCTCCCAAAGCAGGTGCGCTACCAAGCTGCGCCACGCCCCGTATGGAAAGCCTCTGCGCCCGGAAGTTCCGCACGCAGCTGCGCTTCATACTGGGGCTAGTGTACCGATAGGCGCTTAGCTATCCCAACACCGGCCCCAATTTAACTTCATTCGTGCATGTCAGAGGCGCTTTTATTCTTTAGAAGTCGAAGTCAAAATCAAACATTCCACCATCGCCTCCGTCACCGCCAAAGAGGCCATCGAAGAAGCCGCCATCGTCGCCTCCTCCGACATCGCCAGCGCCCATATCACCGGCTCCGTCCATGGCACCGCCGTCCATGCCATCAGCGCCGCCGAGGTCTCCACCCCAGTCGCCGCTTTCAGCCGCCGCGGCGGAGTAGCCCACTCCCGCCATGCCGGCGAACATGGCGTTAAACATCATGGAGTAGCCCACCATCCACACGCCGGTGGTCAACGCATCGGCCCACCACGGGCGGGAGTACCAACCGGCCGGGACCGGGCGTCCAGCCACGACACCACCCGGGTAGTAGTTGGGGGTTTCTGCGGATGCGCTTGGCGACGCCGTCAGCGTCTCCCCATTGGCCTCCACCGTGCGGGTCTCCGTCACCTTGCCGGCCTGGCGCTGACCTTCCAGCGGCGGCAGCTCAGGACCCGGGTCCATGCCCATAATCTCGCGGGCGGCCGCAACATAGTAAAGACCCTCCAGCGCAGATTCGCGCGCTAGGTGCGCTTGCTTGACCGTCGTGGCCTGGGAAATCGCGGAGTTAGCGGCGGTAAAACGCTCGGACGCATCCGCCATGGCCTGCTGGGAGGCGGTGTCCGTTCCGCTTAAGTTCATGACCTGGCCACCAAGGCGCTCGGTCCAGCGGCGCGCATCCGCCATCGCGTCCTCAAAACGCTGGGATTCACGCAGCTCTTGCTGCTTCTTCCCGTTGCGCGAGGACAGGAACCATGCGCCGCCACCGACGACGAGGATAAGGAGCAATAACGAGCTCACGAAAGCACCACTTTCATCTCAGAGTTGAATTGCGTGTTGAACTATGTGTTGTTTTGCTTGTACACCTACTCAAAGTAACGCGCTTTACCCCGCTTAAGTTCCCATTTTCCTTTCAGCGACCACGTGCGCTAAAGTAATCGGCACGCCGATTCAACGGCTTTCAAAGTCAAGGCCTTGAAAGTTGAAGATTGCCGGTTGTGGGAATGTCGTATAGTGGCTAATACCTCAGCCTTCCAAGCTGAAGACGCGGGTTCGATTCCCGTCATTCCCTCCAAGAAAAGCTGCACTGAGTACCTCTTTTAGGTAGCCGGTGCAGCTTTAGTCGTTTTCGCACCCGCTGGGGATGACCGCTCGGATTGCCGCCGCATCATGCCTGGCCATGCATCTTTTCTGTCAGAATGCGCCGCCCCTACGTAGAGTGGGCCGCATGACTGTACCCAATATTGAACTCAACGACGGCAACACCATCCCCCAGCTCGGCTACGGTGTCTTCAAAGTCGACCCCGCCAAGACCGAGGAACTGGTCCTCGAAGCCCTCAAGGTGGGCTACCGCCACATCGACACCGCTGCCATCTACGGCAACGAGGAAGGCGTAGGCCGCGCGATTGCCAAGTCCGGCATCCCGCGCGAGGAGCTGTTCATCACCACGAAGCTGTGGAATGACCGCCAGACTGATGCGGCCGCAGCTCTCGACGAGTCCTTGGAGAAGCTGGGCCTTGATTACGTGGATCTCTACCTCATCCACTGGCCCTGCCCGGACAACGGCCACTACGTCGAGGCGTGGAAGCAGCTCATCGAGCTAAAGAAGGCCGGCAAGGCCAAGTCCATCGGCGTCTCCAACTTTGAGCTGGAGCACCTGGACCAGCTAGAAACCCAGACTGATGAAACCCCCGTGGTCAACCAGGTGGAGCTGCACCCCTACCTGCAGCGCTGGCGTGAGCTCGATGCCTTCCGCGCCCACCAGGTGCACATCGAAGCCTGGGGCCCACTAGGCCAGGGTAAGACGGACCTTTTCGAGCAGCCGGAAATCACCGAGCCTGCCGAAAAGTATGGCGTCTCCCCCGCCCAGGTGATCATCCGCTGGCACCTGCAAAATGGCGTCATCGTGTTCCCGAAGTCCGAAAACCCGGAGCGCATCGCGCAGAACTTCGATGTATTCGGCTTCGAACTCGATGAATCCGAGATGGCTGCGATTACTGATCTTGACCTCGGGGAAGAGGGCCGCGGCGGCACTCACCCCAAGGACATGAACTAGGCCTCCGGAAGCTCCGGCGGAATGTTGGTGCGCTCGTACTCGGCAAGAATGTCGATGCGGCGCTGGTGGCGCTCAGCACGGGACCATTCCTGATCCAGGAAGGCGTCCACGATGGCGAGTGCTTCCTCCTCGGAGTGCATGCGGCCACCGATACCGATGAGCTGGGCGTTGTTGTGCTCGCGGGCCAGGCGTGCGGTCTCCGGGGACCACGCCAGGGCGCAGCGCGCGCCCTTCACCTTATTCGCGGCGATCTGCTCGCCGTTGCCGGAACCGCCCAGTACGATGCCGAGCGAGCCCGGATCGTTGACGGTTCGCAGCGCGGCCTCAATGCAAAATGCCGGGTAGTCATCCTCGGCGTCGTACTCGTGGGCACCGCAGTCAATGACGTCGTGGCCCTGCTTCTTCAGGTGCTCGGCGATGATGTTTTTCATCTCGAACCCTGCGTGGTCTGCTCCTAAATAAACGCGCATGGCCCACATCCTACCGGCCTGTGGGCCATCCCACGCACTAAACCTGCGGGGATTCGGTGCGGGAGCGCTTGAGTTCGAAGAAGTACGGGAACTTGGCGAGGCGCACGGAGGCGTCGAAAAGCTCGCCGGCTTCCTCGCCGGTGGGAACGCGGGTAATGACCGGGCCGAAGAAAGCGGTATCGCCGAACTTCACCACCGGGGTGCCGACCTCATCGCCAACCTCAGAGATGCCGCGGTTGTGGAACTCGGTGAGCTTCTCATCCATCTCTTCGGTGTTGGCCACGGAGGCGAAGGTGGAGGGGAGGGAGACGTCGTCAAGCGCCTGCTTGATGATGTCGTCGTAGGCGCCGTAACCCTTCTTGCCGCCCTGGCCCTCCGTGTGGATGCGGGTGCCCATGGCGGTGTAGAAGGCGTCGACCTTGTCCGGGGCCTCCACGGCAATCTTGGCTGCTACGCGGGCAGGGCCCCAGTTGGCCTCCATCATCTTCATGTACTCCGGGTCCAAGTCGCGGCCCTTGTTGAGCACCGAGAGGGACATCGGCTGGAAGGTCACCTCGATATCGCGGACCTTCTCCACCTCTTTAATCCAGCGCGAGGTCAGCCATGCGAAGGGGCAGGAGCAGTCGAACCAGAAGGTTACTTGTTGGGCCACAGTAAATCTCCTTTGCTTGTGTAGTCTGTGGCACCCCACCCTAGGCGTGTGACTACGCTGGTGCAGAGACTTAATCACCGACGAAGAGGAGTAACCTACATGACCTCGATTAACCTCACCCGCGAGGAAGCCCAACAGCGCTCCGGCATGCTGGAGGTAAGCCACTATGACGTTGCCCTCGACCTCACCGGGGAGGAGTTTTTCACCTCCACCACGGTGGTGACGTTCCGCGTGAAGGAAGCTGGCTCGACATTTATTGATCTGCGCGGTGACGAGCTTCTCGAGGTCCGCCTCAACGGCGCTCCCCTGCCCACCAGTGCTTATGACCCGACCTACGGCATCCCCCTGTCGGGTCTGCAGGTGGCGGAGTATGAGCTGAAGGTCGTGGCGAAAATCCGCTATTCGCGCACCGGCGAGGGCCTGCACCGCTTCGTTGACCCGGTCGACGGTGAAGCTTACCTCTACACCCAGTTCGAGACTGCCGACGCCAAGCGCGTCTTCGCCTGCTTTGACCAGCCGGATCTGAAGGCTACGTACTCGCTGGCTTTTGAGGTCCCAGAGCACTGGACGGTGATTACCAACTCCCCCATCAGGCGTTCGGGCAACACCGTGCGCGCGGCGGTGGATTACCCGCTGTCGACCTACCTGGTTGCCCTGTGCGCGGGCCCATATGTGGGCGTGACGGATACGTGGACCGGCACCTTGGCGGAGCACCCGGAGGGCTCACCTGCTAAGTCCGTTGAGGTGCCGTTGGGTATTTATTGCCGCCCCTCGTTGCTGGAATCGCTCGACGCCGAGCGCCTGTTCACGGAGACCAAGCAGGGCTTTGATTTCTACCACCGCAACTTCGGCTTTGCCTACCCCTTTGGCAAGTATGACCAGATTTTCGTTCCGGAGTTCAACGCCGGCGCAATGGAGAACGCCGGCTGCGTGACCATTCGCGATGAGTACGTCTTTACGTCGCAAGCCTCGCACTACAAGTACGAGCGCCGCGCGGACACCATTCTGCACGAGCTGGCGCACATGTGGTTCGGTGACCTCGTGACCATGCAGTGGTGGGATGACCTGTGGCTCAACGAGTCCTTCGCCACCTGGTCGGCGGCGATTTCCCAAGCGGAGGAAACCGAGTACGACACCGCGTGGGTGACCTTTGCCAACGTGGAGAAAGCCTGGGCCTACCAGCAGGACCAGCTGCCCACGACGCACCCGATTTCCACGGATGCCTCCGATATTGAGACTGTGGAGCAGAACTTCGACGGCATCACCTACGCCAAGGGGGCGTCGGTGCTGAAGCAGTTGCAGGCGTACGTGGGCCGCGAGAATTTCTTCGCTGGCGTGCGCCGCCACTTCCAGGAGCACCAGTGGGCCAACGCTACTTTCGGGGATTTGCTGCGCCACCTCGAGGAGGCCTCGGGGCGCGACCTGTCCTTCTGGGCACAGCAGTGGCTGAAGAGCACGGGCGTGAACACTCTGGGTGTGGCGTTGGAGACGGACGAGTCCGGCACCATCACACAGGCCCACCTCACCCAACGTGGCGATACTCTGCGCACCCACCGCATCGCTGTCGGCGTCTACGCCCTGCAAGGAGAGAAGGTGGTGCGCACCGAGCGCATCGAGATGGATATCGATGGCGCCTCCACCGAGATTCCGGAACTCATTGGCCGCAAGCAGGCGGACATAGACTTTGTGCTGCCTAACGACGATGACCTGACCTACTGCCTCATCGAGCTGGACGCCGGTTCCCTGCAGTTCCTGCAGGAGAATATCGACAAGTTCGAGGACCCCATGGCCCGCACTTTGTGCTGGTCCACCGCCTGGGAGATGACCCGGGCAGGTACCATGCGCGCCCGCGATTTCGTGGCGCTTGTCGCCCGCGGCGCGGCGGCGGAGACCGAGCTCGCCGTGCTGGAGCGCATCCTCTCCCAGGCCGCAACGGCCCAGTCCACCTATGCGGACCCCGAGTGGGCAAAGGAGGATACGCAGCTTGCCGACGCCCTCCTTGACGGCGCCCGCTCCGATAACGCCGAGCGCTCCATCGTCTTCACCCAGGCGCTGGCTGGCATCAAGCTTCACGACGCCTCCCGCACCTTCTTCCAAGAGCTCCTTCAGACTTCCTCGGATGCGGGCCTGCGCTGGAAGGTGCTCACCGCGCTTATCGCCGATGGCTCGCTTGCCGACGTCACCGGCCCCGAGGCCGCCGGCGCCGCCATGACGGCGGCGGCGGAGGAACTCAAACGCGATAACACCGCGACGGGCTACCAGGCCTCGCTTAAGGCGTTGGCTGCCGTAAACACCGAGGACAACAAGCGCGCGGTGTGGGACGAGATTGTGGCCGGCGAACTGGGCAACCGCGACTTGGAGTCGAAGCTGGCGGGCCTGACGTTCGTAGGCGCCGACGAGCTCCTGCCGAGTGCAGAGTTCTTCGACGTGGCGGAAAAGATCTGGTCCGCGCAGTCCAACGAGATTGCCTTGACCACGGTGACCGGGTTGTTCCCGCGCTGGGATGTCAGCCAGGAAACCCTCGACCGTGCCGATGAGTTCCTCTCCCGCGACCTGGCCGGTGGCCTGCGTCGCGCCGTGACCGAGCAGCGTGACCGCCTCGCCCGCGCCCTGCGCAACCGCGCCGTCGACCGCGGTTAACACCGCGTCTAGCCCCTCCTGTTGAGGGGCTTTTCTCGTACCAGCCCCATTACCCTTTTACCCAGGGATTTTGTTCCTCCGGTTGCGGGGTTGCGGGTGCT
>NZ_JASBOH010000021.1:0-24587 GCF_039907205.1 Corynebacterium sp. c25Ua_47
CGATACTTTTTCTCCCTCGGGCGCTCACGCGTTCTTCCTAAGAAGTTCGCGACATCATCTGCTAAAGGCGCGCCTATAGCTGGGTCTCTTACCCAGACAACACTTGCAGTCGTTGTCGTGGCTGGCTTCGCAGTGGCTGGAAATGGGAGTGAAATGGGCGAGCTGTTCCCAGTTCTTACTCTCTTTACGTGGCTTACTAACGCGGCGGCATTTGGCCTGGTGTTCCTGCTCGCAGTGGTGAGTGTGTCCATCATGGTATGGCTCAACAAGCAAGAAAAAGGCTACAACCTATTCACTCGCATCATTGCACCGCTTGTGTCAGCTTGCGGACTCTCAGCTGTCTTCGTACTGGTGCTGATGAATTTCCCGCTCATGATTGGCGACACCGGCCCGGATGCCCTCGTGTGGGTAATGCCGGGAATCATCATCGCATCCGGAATCCTTGGCCTTGTCTGGGGCGAATACTTGAAACATAAGAAGCCGCATATCTACGCAGGTCTTCAAGACAATCTTGACCAAATCTAAAACTTGAGGAAGGCAATCATGGAAAAGAAGAATGTAATCGTCGTTGGTGCAGGATTCGCAGGTCTAACGGCAGCGCGCGAGTTGCAAACCGCTGGAATTGACTATCACATCGTGGAAGCACGCGACCGCATTGGTGGCCGTGCGTGGACGGATGACAGGCTCGGACGTCCGTTGGAGATCGGTGCAACCTGGGTGCACTGGCATCAGCCGCATGTCTGGTCCGAAATCACTCGTTATGGCCAGGACATTATCGCTTCGCCCGTTGTAGATACCGCCTACTGGTATGCCGGCGGA
Organism: Corynebacterium sp. c25Ua_47; assembly: GCF_039907205.1. Classification (NCBI taxonomy): domain Bacteria; kingdom Bacillati; phylum Actinomycetota; class Actinomycetes; order Mycobacteriales; family Corynebacteriaceae; genus Corynebacterium; species Corynebacterium sp. c25Ua_47. Next base: position 820 of record NZ_JASBOH010000021.1, read on the forward strand.
GAGCTGAAGTCTGGCACGGAGGCAGAAATGGATGCCAAATTGGCTCGGCCGATGGAGAAGATCTTCGAGAATTCTCGCGAATTCTTCCCAGAGCCGCACAAGCCGCTGCTTGTGCTGGATGAAAAATTCGGTGCATCCCAAGAGTTAAAGGATGCTTTCCTCGCTGCAGATCAGGCTGGAGTTCTTGACGCATTAGAAGACGGTGACTTCACACAAGAAGAAAAGGACTTGTGCAATGCTTACTGGTCGGCCGGGTACATCGGGTACCCAGAACAGGGCTCCTCTTTGATGGCCAAGCAGTGGGCAGCCTTGTGCGATCACCGTCTTTCCTTGGTGGATGAGCAAACGCTGCGATACAAGCTCGTCAATGGCATGCGGGGTATCTACGGCAACATTGCAAAAGATCTGACCGGAGAAATTCGTTTAAACACTGCGGTGACGGCGATTGAGCATGGAGAAGATTCAGCCACCGTTACATATGCGGACGGTACTTCCGAAACGGCAGACGCGGTGATTGTCACGGTTCCGGTCGGTGCGTTGGGGAACATTACGTTTACGCCAGGGCTGCCCGAGGGCGCGCAGAAGACTGTCGAGCAGAAATGGAACTCAACTGGTTTCAAGGCGTGGATCAAGATCAAGGGGCACCACAATATTTTCGGCTACGCGCCTCAGCCGGCCGTTGTGTCTGTGCTGCGTTCGGAGTACTTCGAAGATGACGACACGACCATTTGTGTCGCCTTCGGCTCCGATCACGAGAAGATTGATCTGGAAAGCATTGAGGATGCCCAAAAGGTCGTTGACCAGTGGCGCCCAGATCTTGAGGTTGTTGGTGTCACCGGTCATGACTGGGTAGCCGACGAGTACTCCGGCCAGGCCTGGGCCACACTGCGGCGAGGCCAGTTCACGGAGGGGTGGCACCACTTCCGCACTTCCACTTCCTCGTTGCACTTCGCAGGAGCCGATTGGGCTTCCGGTTGGCGTGGAGTGGTTGTTGATGGAGCCATCGAAACCGGAATCTCCACCGCACGCGAGGTCATCAATAAGCTGCGTGGTTAGTCGCTGGCCGCCGCTCGGTACGCACTCGGCGACTTGTGGAACTCCGCCTTGAAGATGCGTGAGAGGTGCGAGGGATCGTGCAGGCCATAGCGGGCGCTGATGTGGCTGATTGATTCCTCGGAGTGCCGCGGGTCGACGAGTTCTCTGCGGATGTGCTCTAGGCGCCTCGTTCTGATGTAGCTGCCTACAGAGAGGCCCTGTTCGGAGAACTTGGCGTGGAGGTGGCGCACTGATACGAAGAGTGCTTGGGCGATGGTGCTGGGGCCTAGGTCTGGGTCGCCCAAGTGCTTCTCGATGTAGGCGGTGGCCTGGTTGAACAGAAGTGTGCCTGCAGAGGGTTCGTCGGCGACGTCGGAGGCCAAGACTGACACCAGCATGGTCAGCGCCGAGCGGACTAGGGCCGTGGCATGCGGGCCCTTCAATAGGTCCAGGTTCTTGGCAAGCTGTTCAAAGAGGGGCACGGCCACCGCGCCGAGGCCGTGTGAGCGTGAGATCGGATTCGCGGTGAGGCGTTGGATCTGCGCGGGTGAGATGTCGAGGAAGCTCTGCGGGAAGTGAACAATGAGGGTGTTTTGTTCCTCCGGATAGCGCAGGGTGTAGGGCCGCTGGGTGACGTATAGCGCTAGGTCCCCTGGGCGAAGCTCGCAGGTTCGCCCGTCCTGGCTCATGGTTGAGGAGCCTGTGATCTGCAGACTGAGCTTGCAAAAAGGGACTTCGTCGGTGGAAACCTTGTATCGGTTCACGGTGTGCGGGGAGGTGTGCATATCGAAGAGGGATATGTCCCCCACCTTCGTTGAGCGCAGCGTGGCGTGAAAGGAAGAGGGGTCTTCGGCGTCCACGTCGAGTTGTCCAAAAGAATCGGATGACGCGGTGCGCCACGACGCGATATCGAAATGTTCAACGGCGGAGGAAGACATAACTGGAATCATATCGTGAGAACTGGCACATTTTTGGACAAATTGTGTGCACGCAGAGTCAAGACGACATGTGTGGTGCAGGTAACATCCTAAACAAAAGTATCTTTTGGGCTTTGCTCGCGGGGCCCTCGACTTCCTTGAAGGAGATCTCATGACTCAGTTCGCTACGTACGCTGATCTGCTCAACGCCATCACGGACGAGAATGGACGCGACATCCTCAACCCCGCCACAGGTGAGGTCGTTGGCCGCGCCCCAGAAAACACCGTAGAGGACCTCAACGCTGCAGTTGAGACCGCACGCGCGGCACAAAAGGACTTTGCCAAGCTGAGCGACGAAGAGCGCTGCGAGCTGCTCACCAAGGCCGCCGCCGCCATCGACGCCAACGCTGAAGCCCTCGTTGAGCTTCTCTCCCGTGAGCAGGGTAAGCCGCTCAACGGCCCGAACGCCCGCTTCGAGGTCGGCGCCTGCTCTGCGTGGCTGAATGCTACCGCCTCCTTCGAGCACCCCAACTACACGGCCGTTGATGATGACATCACCGCCACCGTTAACTACCGCCCACTCGGCGTCGTTGGAGCTATTGGCCCGTGGAACTGGCCGATGATGATCACCATCTGGCAGATTGCGCCGGCGCTGCGTATGGGTAACGCGGTCGTCGTCAAGCCCTCCGAGTACACCCCGCTTTCCGTACTGGGCCTGCTCAAGGTCGTGAACTCCGTGCTTCCGGAGGGTGTTCTCCAGGTCGTCAGCGGTGCCGGTGAGGTTGGTGCGGCGCTGACGACCCACGAGGGCGTCGACAAGATCATGTTCACCGGTTCCACCGCCACCGGCAAGAAGATCGTGGAGGCCAGCGCCGACAACCTCACCCGCCTCACGCTGGAGCTCGGCGGCAACGATGCCGGCATCGTGCTGGACGACGCCGACCCGAAGGAGATCGCCGGCGACCTCTTCTGGGGTGCGTTCATCAACACCGGCCAGACCTGTGCGGCGATGAAGCGCGTGTACGTGCCGGAGTCGCTGTACGACGCCGTCTGCGAAGCCCTCATCGAGGTGGCCAAGGCCTCCCCGATGGGCGTGGGCCTGGAGGAAGAGAACGTGCTCGGCCCGCTGCAGAACAAGCAGCAGTTCGACATCGTTGACAAGCTCGTCAACGCTGCCAAGGACTCGGGTGCCCGCGTGCTGCTGGGCGGCGACCCGGACTACGACGCGCCGGGCTACTTCTACCCCACCACCCTGGTGGCGGATATCGACCCGGATAACCCGCTGGTCGTCGAGGAGCAGTTCGGTCCGGCACTGCCGATTATCAAGTACACCGACCTCGACTGGGCCATCGAGCAGGCCAACAAGCTGGACGTGGGCTTGGGCTCCTCCGTGTGGTCCTCCAACCGCGAGCGCGCTCTGGAAGTTGCTGCTCAGCTGGAGGCTGGCACCACCTGGATCAACAGCCACGGTGCCGTGGATCCGCGCGTGCCTTTCGGCGGTATCAAGTCCTCCGGCTACGGCGTGGAGTTCGGCACCGAGGGCCTCAAGGGCCTGGCCTACCCGCAGATCATCAACGGCTAAAACCGCCATGGCGCTGCTATTCTTAGCGCCATGAGCACCGCCAAAGTCCCGGAGATCGAGTACGCAGCCTTCGACGCCATGAAGGAGGTTGCGTCCTCGCTGAAAGCTGCCTACCTCACTAGGGCTGCTGAAGCAGGCAACGATGTTGAATCACAATGGTGGATTCGTCAGAATTGGCTGGTAGAGGACATAGTCAGTGGTGTTGATTCAACCGACATTGAAGCCATCCGCGCCGCTGCGGCTCTCTTCGCGCAGCGGCTTGAAGCCCTCTCCTCCGAGCACAAAGCAGCATAGCCTATGCTTTCCGCCGCTGACTTTCCCGTTGACCCGCAGGTTATGGAGCAACGGCTAAAGACTCTGCAAACTAGCTATTTTGGCCGGTCGAATGCTCATGGTCCGGCTGTTCCAGAGGTCATTTATGTGGCGGGGCAGCCAGCGTCAGGCAAATCAACGGCTATTGAATCAGTAAAGAATGGCCATGCAGTTCTTGATTCTGATGAGATCCGGAAGCTGCACCCCGCGCTCGACGAAATCATGGAGCGCGACCCCCTGCGCATGGACGTGCTCACCAATGGACCTGTGCCCTTTTGGATGTCTTCGCTCATTGAGTATGGCCGGCAGCACGGGCACTCCCTCATCATTGAGAACACGCTGTCCAACCCGGAATTCATCGCGGGTGAGATAGCCAAGTTTCGCTCCGCGGGTTTCCGCGTGAGGGTCGTGGGCTTGGCGGTGGCGCAGGAGGTTTCTCGGCTGGGTGTCGTCCAGCGTTACCTGGAGGCGCAGCGCGTGAGTCGCTATCCGCGCTGGACAAATGAAGTTTCTCACACGTCGGGCTTTAAAGCCATCGTCCCAGGGCTTCAAGCGATTGCCCCGCTTGTCGACGACCTCGAGATCCGTAGCCGCGATGGCCGCACTTTGAGCGGCATCGAGGATATTGAAGCCGAGCGCGCAACCTGGTTCGATTCCCCCGCCATTCGTGCTGACTGGCTGGCCCGCTTCGACAGCTGTGACTTGAGTGGGCTTGAAGCTGAGAAGCTCACGCAAAACCTCGTGGCTGATGCAGAGCGTATCCGCAAACTTTAAGGCTGTGCCCGTGGAACTGCGCGCCCGGTAGGCGGTGAGAGCTTCGTGTCAAAGCGGCTGCTGGCGAGCTGCGGTCTGCGAGGTCGAGCAGGCTGAGGATGTCGTCTGCGTGGAGTTTAGATTCAACGTGTGATCGACCGCCGATTATCGGGCACGCTGGACTTCAGTTCATCTGTGGTCGAGCGGCCCAGGCGTTGACATTGCATTGCTGCTCGGTGTGGTCGCCCGCAGCCCGAGCGAGTGTCTCGCTCCGGCTGCGATCGCTGTGATGCCGGTCCATGACTGGACATCGCACTGGCCGAACTGGTTGTCGCCCGTTCCGAAGACCCTTCCGGTCTGGCTCAGCGCGAGCGTATGGACGGAGCCGGCCGCCACTGAGGTGATGTTTCTCCACGATGACACCTCGCACTGGCCTCTGCTGTCGTCGCTGACGGCGACGACGGTGCCGTCTTCGTGTAAGCCGACGGTGTGTAGGTAGCCGGCAAAGACCCCGGACACGTGTGTCCACCGGGCGACGTCGGTCTGCCCTCGCTGATTGTTGCCAGTTGCGAGGGCTGTGCCGTCGCGTCGAACTGCGATTGTGTGCCAGTCGCCGCATCCGATCTCAGTTGACCATGATCTCGCTGTAGATTGTCCTACGTGGGGGGCATGTGGTGGAGTAAAGATTTTCGACCTGACATCTGGCCGCAAGACAGGAAGGAGCCCGGGACCGGGAGTACGATGCCTAATGATCCTCTCAACCTCGACAAGGCCGGCGAGTGGGCTGGCGTGTGGTGGCTGCCGGAAGCCCCTAGCGAGAAGGTCCCGGGTGTCCTACGGTACGACCCGGAAGATGGTCTCTCTCTGTCGCTGATCGGCACCTTCGAGGATCGGATCTTGACGACGGACTCGTCTGGATGGACTGCTGTTCACGAAGGAACCCGCACCTGGGAAGTCATGCACGGTGTGGCCGAGCTCAGGGAGATCACACTGCTTGGCTGTGTTCCTAGGAGCACCAGAAGGACCATGGGTGCGCGAGTGGCGAGCCCTGATAAGCAGACCGTGACCGCGACGGTCGCCATCATCGGCGCGCATGTCAGCGGTGACGCGGATCCGGCGTTCGCTAGGGCAGAAGTCTCAGTCGAGGATCTGAGTCTCTGGGCGGCGTCTTCTGTGTTCGAAGGATCCCTCGGGGCTCCCGACGGCAAGATCGATGGGACCGGGCGTATCTCGGTGAAGCCGGTCGAGGCGCAATCGGTCGTGGTCGACGACACTGAGTATCGCCTTCAGCACACGCACACGCTTCCATTCTTCGACCAGCGCAAGGGAGGAAGCGTCGGACGTATGCGGGACACGGTGTCCATCTGCGTCGTGCCAGCCGAACCATTCTCTCTGAGTGTTGCTCTGCAGGAGGCGAGCCTGGTGCAGGACCTGATCTCCCTGGCGACGCATCGCGCGGCCGGAGTGATCTGGCTCCGACTGGAAGTTGCCGGGACCGAGTCGCACTTCCCTGATGGCCGCCCGCTGCCGCGCCGACGTGCCGATGTGCTCTACTCACCGGCCGCGCTTGGAAAACACGACGCGAAAGCCGTCGATCACCACCGAATGTTCTTCACCTGCGGCTCGATCCCATTTGAGGAGGTCATGCCCCGATGGTGCGAGGCCCATGGCCGCCTGGAGGCAGCGACAAACATGATCTTGGGCTTGCGCTACGCACCGGCCCGTTTTGTTGAGAACAATCTTCTGACGGCAGTCGGTGCTGCCGAGGTGTTGCACCGCAACCTCCGCATCGACGAGAAACCGTTCCCCAACGCGGAGTTCAGGGCGATGCGAGAGGCGATGCTGGCGCAGGTTCCCGATGAGCACCGAAACAGGTTCAAGGGGGCGATCCGCAACGACCCGACCCTCCGTGATCGGCTCCATGCCCTCGCCGCGCGACCCGATCAGGAAGCGATCGCACAGCTCTTACCGGATGTCGACCATTGGGCGAAGTGGACGACGCGCGCCCGCAATGACCTCGCGCACGAGGGCAGAACGCCCAACCATTCCATCGAGGAGCTGATCGCCGTCGTCGAGGTGACGACCGCGGTCGTAATCCTCAACGTCTTGCACGAGCTCGGGTTGCCGGCGGAGCGGCAGCGAGAGATCGTGCGGGAGCACCCGCAACTGAGGGCTACGTTCCGTACCGCTGCCGAATGGCTGGTTCCCTCACCAAACCCTTAGGTGCACTGCGATAGCCGCTACTTCGGAACCTCCGTGACGCTGCTGCCCGGTCGTTTAGTGCGAGACGCGTGTAAGCCTGCTCTATCGCTCGTTCGTTGAGTGCGTCATGGCGGGCGGGCGAGACGACCGGCTGTAAGTGGTGGCAGCGCGTCAGTGCCGCCTGGTGCGGCGGTGAGACGGGAGAATGTCGTCGGCCCTTAAGAACGCGGTGGAGTTCCGCTTCAATGTCAAAGCTCCATGTCGACGTGCTGCCGGGCCCGTTTCCCCCGGAAGCATGTCTGAGACCGTCATGACGCCTGAGACGCTTGCCCTACGCGGGATTCTCGTTGCGCGTCTTGACTAGTTCCAGGTGCTCATCGATCGGTACGGCGCGACCAACCCGAAGTTGTTCGGGTCCGTCGCGCGCGGCACCGCGTCTGCAGGATCGGACATCGACATCCTCGTCGGGATGGACCCTGCGGAGGGACGTCTCCTGATGCGTGCGTCTGGTCTGCTCGAGGAGAGTCGCGCTCTGTTCGGGCGCGGATGGCATCGACGTGTTTCCTGCCCAGTTGCTCAGGCACCCGGTATCCGCTTCGACGCTCGCCGAGGCGGTGCCGCTGTGAGTCGCAGTCCGGCGAAGCCGTGAACCATCTTCCCGATGAGATCACCGGCGCGCACCCTGAGATCGTCTGGCCTCAGATTCGGGATTTCCGCAACATCCTGGTGCACCAGTATTTCGGCGTCGACATCGACGTGGTCCGCGATATCGTCGATACTCATCTGCCTCCTCTTGCCTAGGCGCTGCGGTGCCACATCTCTGCTAACTGACGGCGCGGCTCCAAAGGTTATTCGGCTACGGAACGTGGTCGAGTTTAAGTTCAATGTTAGCTAAGGGCCTTATTAAAAGCGTTTGGCAACACGCGCTCCTATTTACCTTCGTATCTCGCGAGACGCTGACGTGGATGGCCTCACCATCGACCGGCAGCGTCAGGACTGTGAAGCCATTGCAAAGCAGCGTGGCTTGGACGTTGGACATAGGACATAACTACGTCGATCAGTCCATTTCCGCGTCAAAGAAGAATGTGGCTCGCCCCGACTACGACGCCATGGTGGCATCCTTTGAACGCGGCGAAATCGACGCGATCATCTGCTGGGACCTCGAACTACCCGCCCCACGTCGGTGGGTAGTCCGATCAGTCGGACAAAACTACTCCCGCACCACAGCGTAATAAGGGGTGCACCTTAAAAACATCCGGAGGTGGGGGTAACTCCCCCTCGTTGCCCAGAGACAAAATACGCCAGTGGCGTCTGTACGACGAGCCGAAGGTAGGACAAATTCCAATCCAGAGAGGTCTTGCACTGTTGCGGTGCGGTTGTCTTCTTTCTCACCGTATTGGACCCTGCGAAATTAATTGGATACGATAGGCCCATGTTGATTTCAGGTTCCGTTTTCATGCGGCCGCTCACCAGCCGCTAAGGCGGTTTTCTCCCTCCCGCAGGTTAGAAACCGCTCCGGTCCTTTAGCCGGGCGGCCATTTGCCATGCCCGGCTCCGTTTCAACTCCACGGAGCACACCTGATGTCTACATACGGATACGGCCGTCACGAACATGGCCAAAATTTTCTCACAGACCACAAGATCATCAACTCCATCGTCGATCTTGTAAAACAAACCTCCGGCCCCATCATTGAGATCGGGCCAGGAAGCGGTGCCCTCACTCACCCGATATCCCACTTGGGGAGGGCAATAACGGCAGTTGAGGTAGACGCAAAACTAGCTGCCAAACTCACAAAAAAGACCGCCTCGGCGTCGGTCGAAGTGGTCCATGATGATTTCCTCAACTTCCCGTTACCCGCCACTCCCTGCGTCATTGTGGGAAACATTCCCTTTCACCTCACCACTGCCATTCTTCGAAAGTTGTTGCATGCGCCGGCATGGACTGACGCTGTACTCCTCATGCAGTGGGAAGTCGCTCGCCGCCGGGCCGGGGTAGGTGCAAGCACGATGATGACGGCTCAGTGGTCCCCATGGTTCACGTTTCACCTTGGTTCCCGAGTACCAAGGTCTGCTTTCCGGCCACAGCCAAACGTTGACGGGGGGATCTTAGTGATCCGCCGGGTGGGTGACCCGAAGATCCCGATAGAGCAACGCAAAGCCTTTCAGGCGATGGTGCACACCGTTTTCACCGCCCGGGGACGCGGGATAGGGGAAATTCTCCGAAGGGCAGGGTTTTTTCATCACGTTCAGAGACACAATCATGGTTGCGCTCGCGAGGAATCGACCCCGCAACCCTACCTCCCAGATTGCACACCAGCGACTGGATCGATCTCTTCCAGGTGACTGGTTCCTCTCCACCGCGCCATCGGCCCATTTCACAATCGGGAAGTAGTCAACGCCCTCCTCAACGGAAAAATCGAGGCCGGCGGCGGTAATCCCCCCACCACCAAAACCGAAATCCACCAGTAGTAGTGAACGACCCATGTTCGTCTACCGTGAGCCGCGTTATGGCAGTGACGTGTTCTCGTCGGGCACAGTCATAGTTCCCGGCGTTGCCAGCGACAGGGTTCTACACCCAGCAGCGGGACCGATCAAAATCACCCGCACGGGGAACGACCCTGCTGGTGGTTTCGATTTTGATGAAAGCGAGGAGACATAGCCCCTCGCCAACTCCCCGTAGCTGGCGAACAGTAGCTCCTGGCGCTGGCGCTCGTTGGTGAGTTTGCGTGCCACATCGAAAGCCTTATCGACTTCCCGGTCCAAGTTGTTGTGAGCCTTGAGCAGAATTGGGTCCATCGATAACGGGTTGTAGTGCTCCGCGAGTGACCGCTGGGGGTGCCGCTCGCGTGCCCGCAGCACCAACTGTCCAGCGTCGATGATTCGCTGCTGCGCCTTCTCATCTAGTTCACACAGAGCTGGTCCGCAGTTGTAGCTCCCGATGTACTCCGAAAAACGGAAAAAATAAATAGTGGGGATACATCAACCTTCCACTTTCCATTCTTCCGGCTCAGAGTATTGAGGGGTCTGGGACCGGGTCCGTAAACCCTTTATGTTTTTCGCGCACAGCGGTTTTTAGCGACGCACCCTATAGGTTTTCCGCAGAACTTATATGTGTTTCTGTGCACCCCATATGTTGTCTGTTTTAGCGGTATTTCGTTGTTAATTCCGCACGCGCGCATCAAATGGTTATTTATCGACGACACTCCGTCGAGTTCAAGTTCAACGTGTAACGCGAGGCGTTAATGACGTTTCGCGTTATTGGGGGTAGGTTGAAGAGCGTTGTCTCTAACTCCGGTTTTCGTTCGGCCTCGGTCCATTCCGCTACCTCGTGTGAAGAATCTGCAAGCGGTATCAGGCCGTTGAACTATTAGGTTCACCCACAGTTCCCGTGCCTGCACGCATCGAGAAGGACCAGGCGGTGAACTCGAATGACTCGCCTGGTCCAACGTGTGTGTGCGCTCGGCGCGTGGTTCAACCCTTATAAGACTTGCCGGTCACAGCCTCAGCGTTTCGCTCGTGCAGCCCGCAGGCCGTTCAAGATCACGATGACTTCGGCGACTTCGTGTACCAACACGACGGCGGCCAGGCCCAGTACACCGCTGATCGCCAGTGGCATCAACACGATGATGATGGCCAGAGACAGCACGATGTTTTGGTTGATGATCCTGCTGCCTCGGCGGGCGTGCTGCAGCGCCTGCGGGATCAGCCGGAGGTCGTGGCCGGTGAAGGCGACGTCAGCGGACTCGATCGCGGCGTCAGAGCCGGTTGCTCCCATCGCAATGCCCACCGTTGCGCCCGCCAGTGCCGGCGCGTCGTTGATGCCGTCGCCGATCATCGCCGTCGGCGTCTTGGAGGAGAAATCGGCGACGATGCTTGCCTTGTCCTCCGGTCGCAGTTCGGCGCGCACGTCGTCGATTCCGGCGATTTCAGCCAGCGCCCGAGCGGTGCGAGTGTTATCACCGGTGAGCATGCTCACTTCCACGTCGTTGTCGTGCAGGGACTGCACGGCATCGGGCACCTCGGGCCGCAACTCGTCGCGCACCCCGATCGCCCCGGCGAGAGCGTCATCGACGGTGACTAGGACGCAGGTCTGGCCTTCGGACTCCATACGCTCAACGTCCGCCTTCAGTGGCCCGGCGTCGATCCATCGGGGGCTGCCGACCAGCACCCGTCGGCCTTCGACGGTGCCGCCGATGCCTTGACCGGCTTCCTCGCTGATATCCAAGGCGGTGGGCGCTTCGGGCTCCGCTGCCACGATCGCCGCGGCGAGGGGGTGCGTCGATTGCTGCTCAACCGCCGCCGCGAAGGAAAGCACCTGCGCCCGATCGAATCCGTCTGCCGGGACCACTCCGGTAACCTCGGGCTGGTTGCGGGTAAGGGTTCCGGTTTTGTCTACCGCTAGGTGACGGATGCCGCCGAGTCGCTCGAACGCCGCGCCGGACTTGATGACTACTCCGAACTGGCTGGCCGCGCCGATAGCGGCCACGACCGTCAGCGGCACGGAGATTGCCAGCGCGCACGGCGACGCTGCGACCAGGACCACCAGCGCACGGGTGATCCACGTCTCGGGGTCGCCCAACAGCGAGCCGATCACGCCGACCAGCACCGCCAGGATCATCACCCCGGGCACGAGGGGTCGGGCAATCCGGTCGGCGATCCGGGCGCGGTCACCCTTCTCCGCCTGCGCTTGCTCGACGAGGTCGACGAGTGTGGTCAGCGAGTTGTCCGTTCCAGCTGCGGTCGTCTCGACCTCCAGCACACCGGCGGAGTTGATCGCTCCCGCGGGTACCTCGTCGCCGGGCGCAACCTCCTCCGGAATGGATTCTCCGGTGATCGCTGAGGTGTCAAGGCTGGAGCGTCCGGACCGAATGATGCCGTCCGTGGCGATCCGCTCCCCGGGGCGTACGACCATTAGCTCGCCAACCTCAAGGTCCTTCGCAGTGACCTCGGCCGTCGTACCGTCGCGCAGCACGGTCGCGGTTTGCGGTACCAGCTTCAACAGTGCCCGCAGTCCGCCTTGGGCTCGGTCCATCGCCTTGTCTTCAAGCGCCTCGGCGATCGAGTACAGGAACGCCAGCGCCGCGGCCTCTCCGACGAAACCAAGGATCACCGCGCCGACCGCGCTGATCGTCATAAGCAAGCCAATGCCGAGCTTGCGCTTCGTGACAAGGTTCCGGATCGCTCCAGGTGCGAACGTGTAAGCGCCCAACAGCAGGCCAAGCCAATACAGTACCGTTGCGGGCGTCTCCAAGTCGGACCAGTCCAGCGCCAGTCCTGTAATGAGGGCTACGCCGGAGAAGATCGGTAGCAGTAGCTCGGGGTCCTTCCACCATGGCCGATCGAGCTCTTCGATCTCCGTGGCGGGTTCGTGTTCGCATCCACATGCTGAACTCATGCGTCCGTTCCTTTCTCGCCGCAGCCGGGCACCGAGCACTCAGTGTCGATGCAGGGGGCGTTCTCGTCGACGGCCAGTGTCGCGTTGACCAGCGCTTCGAGCGCCGCCGCGAGGTGCGGATCGGCAATTTCGTAGCGGGTCTTGCGGCCCTCCGGCTCAGCGACGACGATGCCGCAATCGCGTAGGCAGGACAGGTGGTTCGAGACGTTCGAGCGGGTCAGATCCAAGCTTTGCGAAATCTCAGCCGGGTAGCCCGGACCGTCGAGTAGGGTCATCAGGATTCGGGAACGCGTCGGATCAGCCATGGCCCGGCCGAGCCGGTTCATGACGTCGAGGCGCGAAGCAATAGTCAGCATGTGCTGAATAATACAATGTGTACTGAACTATTCAAAATGCACTGAACTGACGGTTGCGCGTAGGTCCTGCGACCTGCAGGAATTAGTCGATGGGATAGCAGATGACTGATCCGTTGTGGTTCGGCTGCCACCCAACGCGGGAGCGACGTGATCGGCGGGGTCAGTTCAGCATTTGAATCAACGACCAGTGGCGGATCTGTTTTCGGTGGTCCGCCGCGGGGCCAGAGGAGGTTGAGATCGTTGACTACCACTGACAAGCTCCCTCCGGTTCACCCCGGTGAGATCCTCATGGAGGACTTCCTCAAAGGAATGGGGATCACCCAGCACAAGCTCGCCGTCACCATCGGCGTTCCGCCCCGCCGGATCAACGAAATTGTTCACGGTAAGCGCGCTGTAACCGCTGACACGGCCCTTCGTCTAGCGAAGTTTTTCGAGATGAGCCCCCAGTTCTGGCTCGGGTTACAGGCTCAATATGACTTGGACGTGGCGGAAGACAAGATCCTCTCGGAAATCGAGCGGATTCAACCAGTCCAAGCTGTCTCAGCGTAGCGGTTACCCGAACCAGGTCCGTCAGCGTGAGGATATGCACGCGGATGGTTCGAACTAGGAAATTTGGGGCCGCCGTCGCGTGGACTTGAGTTCCGAGCGCCGCTTTTTCGCTTCGAGACGGCGTCGCACCGAGCTCTGCGTCGGCTTGGTCCTGCGCCGCGGAGGAGGAAGCGGAGCGAGCGCCTCACGCAAGAGGGCGGCCATGCGTTCGCGCGCCTCGGTGCGGTTACGGACCTGCGAGCGCTGCGTCGACGCGCTCACGGTGAGCACTGTGCCGTCCAGGCGGTGTTCGAGGCTGTGAAGGACGCGGCGACGCTGGGCGTCGGAAAGCGATGAGCACGTAGCGATATCGACGGAAAGCTGCACTTTGCTGTCCGTAGTATTGACGCCTTGGCCACCTGGTCCCGACGACTTCGCGAACCGCTCCGTCAGGTCGGCGGCGACGATGACCAGACCCCCGGGGATCCCTGGGCCAGGTGCGATGGTCAGGTCGTTCATACCGCCCAGCTTAGTTAGAGTTGCTTCCGGATCAGACCCGCCGTGCGAGATCAGGGTAGTGTACGTCCACGCCGCCACCGTCGACCTCCAACTCGACGTCGACTCCCCGTGTTCCACTTTCATATCGGACAGTTTCAGAATCGACGGAGCTGTAGTACTGGTCTGATGCGATCACCTGGAGGGACAGTATATCAATCCAAGCCATGATCAGCTGCGTTTTCGGAACCTGAGTCTCAAGTAGCGTCAAGCGACGAATAGGCATTGTGTTGGTGAGAGGGCACAGACCGAGAGCGCAATCGAGTGCGGCTTTCAGGTCGGCTGACTGGACGATACCGGGGGAGGGCAGATCTTCAAGCTGGGCGCCCTCTTCATTGGTTTCCGCCGACCACACGCCTTGCTCGGACCTAAACAGCTCGAGGCTTCGCCCCCATCCGTCGCCTTCAACGTTCACCGACACACGTTCAGTCACCCAGTTCTCCGCGGCGCGCAGCTCCCACGTGGCCTCGTATCCATCGCCGTATTGCACTCCGGAAGCGGTCAAACCGGCTCTTAAAAAATGAACTGCGGCCTAGTTCCGGATGAGGGGAATCTCGACATGCTCCCACTTATACGTGCGCTTCATGGTGAGGATTTTCCCACGCTTGATGGTGCGAAAAGGCAGGTAGCTTTCGATTTGGACCACGTACCGAGGACGAGGCATACCGGCAGAATGGTGTATTCAGTAAGTCCGCGACGCAGAAGAATCCCATGAATGAGAGCACGGCCCACACGGCCGTTGCCATCTGCAAATGGGTGAATCGTTTCGAATTGAGCGTGAGCAATCGCGGCCTGGATGAGAGCACCGTGCGAAGCGCCATCGAGGTAAAGACATAAGTCGTCTACGAGGTCATGGACTAGACGTGGGGGCGCTGGGATGAACTCGGCCCCAAAGAGTGTGTGGTTACTTCCACCAATCCAGTTTTGAATAGTGCGGAGACCAGTGGGGATAGAGCCCTTCTCCCCCATCAACTCTCTTTGGAGCTTTTCAAGAAGGCCGATGGAGATGTTGGTTCGGTGGCAAAGCTCTTCTCAATGGAACACAGAACGGTGAGGTTACGCGCAACCTCTTCCGCGCTTTCCTTAAAGCCGCGGACTTCCTCCTTTTGGGCGAGTTCCGCGAGGACAACCTTGTCGACGTTGGGCGCAATACCTTCAATGCGTGAGGAAGAAATCGCCTCAGAACGCATGAGTAAGCGGGCCACAGACTCCAACTGGCCAGAAGCAGCATGACGGTTGAGATCCAAGATCTCTCGCTCGATACGTGCTGCCCGGCTGGTGAGCTCTGGGGAAACTCCATGCCTTACTTACAAGATGGTCAGGGACATAGACCTAAAAAGGGCCTCCGGCCTTATCGCGCCGGGGAATGCCGGAGCCTGATTTGGGGATCCAGCTCTCGGTAACGTAGTGAGGCTTGTAGAGGCTATCCATTCGTCAGACAGCAAATGAGTGGTTGGATAACTCTTATCCAACCACTCATTGCGGTTTATGCGCTAGATAAAGCTTAAACATACGGGGTTTCAGGGCCATAATTTGGCCTCAATGAGAATGTCAATGACACCTCAATGGGAAGATCAATGAGAACTCTTGTCATTGAAGAGGAATGAAGTTAGCATTGAGCCGTCATTGTTAACATTGAGGGCGGGTATTCATCGTGAACAATTGGTCCGAGAATCAGCTGAGAGAGCTATTGGCTGAGCTTGAGTTGCGCGGCGGTGATTCAACAACAGTCGAGGTCAAAACCGCTCAAGGGGGCATTCCGGACTCTCTACCGCAGACATTGTGCGCGTTCGCAAACATGCCGAGTGGCGGCCTTATCATTCTCGGTGTCAATGAGAAGGAAGGATTCATTGTCACTGGCATTGAGAATCCTTCGGAGATGGAGGCTGCTCTGGCCTCGCAGGCGCGTCATGCCATCACCCCTCCAGTCACAGTGCATACCGACAGTGTGGCAATAGATGGCACGCATGTCGTGATTGCGGAGGTTACGGGTCTTCCGATTATTGATAAGCCTGCTATCTACAGGGGAGAAGCGTATCTTCGAATGGCTGATGGGGACTACCGTATGAGTGCCTCGGAGCTGCGCATGATGGACGTGGCAAAGCTGCATGCCGAAGAGGCAGTGTCCTATGACACGACGATTGTGGAAGGCACGAGCCTTGCAGACCTAGATAGCGACGTGGTGCAAGATTTCTTGGTTCAGGCGCGGAAAAAGAATCGGCGACTATCGGGACTTACTCAAGATGAGGACGTCTTACGGGCGCTAGCGGTGACGACCGCGACTGGAGAGCTGACGCTTGCTGGCCTGTATGCGCTGGGTTTCTATCCCCAAGGGCATTTTCCCTCCTTAGCAGTAACGGTGGCGCAAAGGCTACCAAATGGTTCGAAGCACGGGCGAGTGTTGGGGTTGGAGACCTTTGAGGGGCCCGTCCCGGTGCTGTTGAACTCGGTAATGGGTTGGGTAAGGCAACGTTTAGCCGCCGTACGGCGATATCGAGAGGATGGATCAATGGTGGAAGTTCCTGAACTTCCCCTTTCGGCCATTCGAGAGGCCGTGGCTAATGCATTGGTGCACCGTGATCTTGGGCCAAATACGTTGGGTGCGGGTAAATCGATTGATGTCCGCCTATTACCGGACAAGATGGTTATCTCCAGTCCAGGAGGCCTACGGGATCTGACGGTTGAACAGCTCAAGTCGAGAGATCTGGCGCGCCAGGAGATTAACCAGCGGCTCTATAGACTGTGCCGATATCTCAAAGCAGACGATGGCTCTTTTGTTATTGAGGGCGAAGGCGGCGGCGTGCAGCTCATGCTGGATGCCGCGCGAGAGCAAGGATTACCGGAGCCTGACCTGATAGATTCTGGCGTGCAATTTACGGTGAAGATGTGGCGGCCGGACACTCGTGGAGAGGCCCGTATCTGGGAGCCACTACGCAAGGAGGAATCAGGCACCGGCCCGGAACGACGAGTGGATGCACCAGTGACCTTGGAACGCCTGGGTGTTAACGCCCCGCGCGTAGCGGAGGCGCTGCGTACGGCGGCACAACCGCTGTCTATCGGCGAAATAGAAACAGCCACAAACCTTACTCGAGCGCAGGTCCGATATGCGCTGAAGTCACTGGTGAAGGCACGATTCGTGCGTATGGATGGCACGCGCGGTTCACAAGCGACAACCTATGAATGGCTAGCTAACCGCGGGGGCTGCAGGCGCTTAACCAGCTGATCGTGGTGGACTGCGGCAAGGCAGCCGGCGTCCACGACGCGCCGGGCTAGCTCCTTGTCCCCCATCTTGGCCGCGAAGGCCATGCCCATGGTGATGTCATGGTCGGGGCGGCCGATAAGCGTAATTTCATCGCCAGGAGTGATGCGGCCAGGCTCGATGATGCGCAGGTAGGAACCGCAATCACCGCGCTCCGTGAAGGACTTGAGCCAACCGGGCTCGTCCATCCAGCCGGAGAAGGTGGCACAAGGCGTGCGCGGGATAGACACTTCAAGCACGCACTCCCCCACCTGAATCTGCTGGTTGATCAGCATATTCGAC
Source organism: Corynebacterium sp. c25Ua_47 (assembly GCF_039907205.1). Lineage (NCBI taxonomy): Bacteria > Bacillati > Actinomycetota > Actinomycetes > Mycobacteriales > Corynebacteriaceae > Corynebacterium > Corynebacterium sp. c25Ua_47. The sequence goes on from NZ_JASBOH010000021.1 coordinate 17,996, forward strand.
CAAGAAATCCCTTCGGTGGTGAGGTTCTCCCCGAAGTAGCCATCACGCAGCACGCGGTTGAGCGTGCCCTCCCAGTAATCGAGCTCCTCACGGGCCACCGCATACACGGCCTTCTCAGCGCCGCCGTGGTGGGCGTGGTCACCGATGGAATCCCCCACCACGCCAGAGCCGTCACCGTAGTTGGGCCCGGGTATTTCCAGATCCAGGAGGGGGCGTGGCTGCTTATCGATGCCCGTGTACTCGTGCCGCCCGTGCGGCTCGGGGCGGCGGACAGCGACGTTCGTGGAGATAACCTTCATGCTCACCTATTGTGGCACACCTCACGCGGTTATAGGTCGCGATTGTGGAAGAGCGCCTCTGCGGTCACGAGGTCGTAGAAGAAGAGGCGGGGGGCGAGGGGGAGGACGTCGGCAAGCATGGGCATGTCCTCCTTGAGCAGCGGGCTTTCCATGATGATGTCGTTCGCCGCGGCGCGGGACGCCAGGGCGAAGGCATAGGAAATATAGGGCATCCAGGCCGCCGCATTGAGCTCATCTGCCGTATTTCCGCTGGCAAAGGCGCCCAACGCGATAAGGGTGTGGCTGACGGACATGTCAACGCCCGCGTTCTGCACCAGCGAGGCCAGAGCCGTGGCGTCCTTGCGCAGGTGCTCGATGGTGCCCAGGGCATCGAGGGCGCCGTTGTTGGCAAAGCACTCGCGCAGCGCGGCGACGCGGCCGGCCTCCCCCATCAGATCATCGACGGGCGGGGTGGGGCTGTGAATGGTCGCTGCATTCAGCAGCATCGGGCGGGTCAGGCCATCGGCGCCGGATTCACGCACGGCGTTCAGCTCCGCGTTCTCGCTGGCGGAAGGATCGAGCAGGAGATCCAGGTAGCTATCGGCGCTCGACTCGGCGGTGGCCTCCAGCGGAGAGTGGAACAAGCGCGTGCGCGCAAGCGAGCGGGCCTGCTGGTTCACGCTAACACCGGTGCGGGCCAAGGCGTGGACCGCGGCCTCCGGTTGGGCGCGCAGGCGATTGATGGTGCTGTCGAACATCGCCTGCAGTTTCGGGTTGGGGCTGCGCTGCGAGAGCACATGAAGCGCGCGGAAGGTGTCCCAGAGCTGCTCCGGGGTCCAGTCCTTCGAGGCGAGCGCCGCCGGTGAGCCTTCCGGTGTGATCACAATGGAGGCGCTGGAGGGGCGTGCAGGGGCGGCGAGGTTGGAGGAGGCGCGAAGCTCGCGGACGTCGACAAGCAGCGAGCCATGCTCAGCAAGCTCCGTGGGCAGTTCAAACCCCTCTTCGGTGGGCGTGAGTTGGGTGGGCGCTACGGTGGGCTCGGCCAAAGGCCAGGCCCAGCCCACTAAATCTGCCTGCGGTTCTGCGTTCTGCTCGATGATAATCTCATCGCCGTTGAGTAGGCCGCGGCTGACGAAGGGGGACTTGCGGACGGTGGCCAGCGCCGCATAGATGAGGCTGGTGGAGGCGGATGCTTCGTACTCGACGATGCGCCGCTCCAAGCTGCGGGCCTGGTGAGCCTCGCGCTCCCCCGCCGGGAGGGAGTCCAGGTAATCCTCGTAGGACAGCGTGGACCACATCAGGAAAAGCTCGGCCGTTGGCTGTTTGCGCACGGCGTTGGCCAGCGCGGCGTTGGGGACGGCGAGGCTGGTGACCGCCTGCGTCGTCTTCGAGGTGCGCGCCAGCTCCTTGATTTTCTGGCGGCCGTCGATGGTGACGAACTTCGCCAGCGGCAGTGGGCGTGGCGAGTGGACGGTGAACATATCGTCCTGATCGAGCTGGCCGGCGAAAACTACTGGCTTATCGGAGTGCTCAGTGGGTTCCAAGCCGATGCGCTTGACGCGGCTAAACAAGGCCTCGGGCCAAACATCGAATTCCAGCTCATAGCCGGCCTCACTGGCTACGACCTCGCGGCGCGAGACCTCGGTGTCCTCGAGGGTGCGTAGTCCCTTCTCCAGCGCGATGGGCTTCTTTGGCGGGGAGGCAAGCGTATAGCTGAAGGCCGAATGCGCGCCCAAGGCATCGATGATGCGGAAATCCATGCCGCGCGGACCATCGTTGGTCGCACGCATGTGGAGGCCCTCGGCGAGGGAGATGAAGCGGACGTCGACAAGCTGCTCGTCGTGCCACAGCGACACCTTGTAGCGGCCCACCCACGGGTCTTCGTAGAGGTCACCCGGGAAAGGTTCGGCGATGCCTGCGTCGAAAGTCTGCTCCGAAATCTCCTCCTGTTCGCCGCCGAGGGGCGCGTAGGTGAGATCGATGCGCCACTCCCCTTCCGCAATGAGGTGCACGCGCGGCGATTTGGTGAACACGGGCTCGTTGTCGAGGCCCCGGGCGTTGGGCAGGATGGCGACGTCAAAGTCCCACTCGAAATCGCCGTGCTTGGCGACGTCCACCGGTTCCCTCTGCGGCACTCGGACCTGCTCCGGCAGCGGGCCCACTTCCCAGCCGGCCCAGATGCCCAGCGGCTCGGCATCCTCGAGCGTGCCCTGCGGCGCGATGAGGGTGGTGCGGTCATAGACGATGAAGGGTGCTTCATCGGTGATGCCGGTGAAGGTGACGGTCTCGATGAGGTCCTCATCGCCATCGCGCAGGGTTACCTCGATGCGGGTAAAAGGCCCGGGGATGCCGACTTCCAGCGGCTCTTCGGTGGCGAATTCACGCACCGAGTGGGGGCGATCGATGAAATGGGACTTGACCACCCACCGCGGATCCGTCAGTTCCGCTTCGGGGTACGTAGCGGGCAGCTCCAGCATGAGGATGTTGCTCCCCCGGCGCAGTGAAATCCGGGGACCCTGCTCGGCGATGTCGGTAGTGACTAACGGCGTTGTGGGAAGTGAATAAATCTCCGCGCTCATTTGCTTCATCATAGGACACCGTGGGGCCCTGTTGCCATGTCGCTGGTAGAGGGCTTGATTGTCCTAACAGTAGGACAGGTGTCCTAAGCATAGGACAGCTGGCTATAGTGGGGCTATGGACCCATTACAACTCCTCAAGAAAAGCCCGCTGAGCCTTAGTGAAATCTCGCGGCGCTCGGGAGTGTCACGAAATACGCTCAATCTGTGGTTGCGTGGGGCAGCTCAACCAAGCTTGGCCGGGTTGGAGAAGGTAATGCGCGTGCTCGGATACGAGGTTTCCGTACAGGTACACCGCATGAGCGATGCCGCCGCCGCGACAGCCGCCAGAGTACTTCTTGGGGAACTCGCAAGTGAGGAGCCGGACGTTAAAGCCTGGATTGACCGCTTTGTGCAGTGGGGTGACGCTGCGGCCGTCGGTGGCAGCTACCAGGCTCTCATGGAACGGGCCGCGTGGGCCTCCAACCCATATGGCCGCCACGGGGCTCTCCACTTCTTACCGTCAAATCCCATAACGATTGCTTCAGCGGTTGATGCGAGTGGGCAAACTTGGGCGATGTCGGGTGCTTTTGCAGCGCAACGAGTCGCGGGGCAGATCGCAGGTGAAGAAGAACCTCAATCAACATTGATCTGGTGCACAAATCCAGCAGACATCGTGTCTTCATTGCCCACTCGGATCCGTGCCAGTTCTGAGCCCGTATCCGGAGGAATCACCCTCGTGCCTGTCGCTGGTGAAGAGCTCGCCGGCGCAACTAATGAAGCCGGAATACACTACGTATCACCGCATCAGCTTGCCATTGATGTGTGCGCAGAAAACTATGTGGGAGGGGCATAGGTGATGAGAAGAGCAACGAGCCGAGTGAGCTGGGAGCACCATGAGCGGCCGCACGTTTCGGAGTTGGGGACCGACCGTGCGTTATTTCGATTAACCAAGCAACTTCCTGACTTGGTGTGGAACGCTGCCGCGCTGGAAGGAAACACGTTCACCCTCCCGGAAGTTCGAACCCTGCTAGATGGCATCACTGTGGGCGGAAAGGCACTTGCTGAACAGCAACAGATCTTGGACTTGTCAGAAGCTTTCAACCTGCTCCACGAGCTGGTCCTCAAAGAGGAATGTGCGGTGGATAAAGCCACCAGTAACGCACTCCATGCCGTGCTAGCAAGGAACGAGGCCCTGGACGCTGGTCTTTTCCGTGGTGAAGGCCATGTGGAGGGAGATGGCGGTGGAGTGCGGCTCATGGATGGCGGGTTCATCCCTTTCGACCCTGCTGATGAATTGGGTGAAGCTCATGCCGATTTGCTGGTGTCCCTCCAAGGGCTTGAAAACCCAGTCGAGCAAGCGTTGGCCTATTTCTGCTCTGCCACGCGTAGCCAGTTTTACTTCGATGGAAACAAGCGAACCGCACGGCTTGTGGCGTCAGGCCTCTTGATGAGCAATGGCTACGCAGCACTTAATATCCCTAATGCGAGAAGGCTGGAATTCAACCTTGCCCTCGATGAACTGTTCCGATCCGATGACGCTACGACCTTGATGGACTTCCTGTATGACTGCCTAGAGGAGTCCTCCCAGTAAGCGCAGTAGGCCCTCCGCTTCCGAAGCGGAGGGCCTACGTGGGGGCTGAATGCTCAGCGCATCCTTTAGTGCATAGTGCTGTAGTGCTTAGCGGAACATCTTCTGCAGAGCGGAGAAGTCAACCTTGACCACGCTGACAGACTGCAGGAACGCGGCGATGGCGCCGAGTAGGGCAGCCACGACGCCTGCGCCCAAGAAGCCGGCGCCGACGGGGTGGCGTGGCTAAAAGGAACAGAGTTGACGACGCCGGCGGACTTGTTGTGGTCAATTGCCTGCTCGGAGATGTTCTTCAGGGAGTGGCCGTATGGGGACTTGCCCAGAACACCGTTGACGTCGGCAAGCACTGCGTGGACACCATAAAAGGACAAACGGTGAACCCCAGAACGTGGGATTCACCGTGGTGAATGAATGAGCGGATTAGGCCATCTGCAGGGTGGTGATGCAGGTTGCACCCTTCTCGGAGGTGTCCAGGGGGACCTCACCGGTCTTGCCGTCCTGTTCGATGGTGATGGTGCCCTTCTTGTCGGCCGGCAGCCAGTAGCCAATGAAGCCGTTGTCGAACGTCGTCGTGTCCTCGTTGACCAGCTCGTTTCCTTCATCATCCGTGATGGTGACGTGGATGTCTTCCTGGCTGAGCTCACCGGTGCAGGTGGTCAGGGAGTGGTTGAAGCAGTCGTGCGTACGGGAGAGGTACGGCGCAATAGAGAGGTAGAACTTGTCCTCCGGCAGCGGCAGGGAGGCCTGACCCTGTTCAGTAGCGAGGATGAGCTCGTTCGGGCGCACGGATGCGAGGAGATCGCTATTGCGCTCGTCCTTGGACTGGCGGTCCAGCTTGTCCACGATTTCCTGGCCATCCAACCCTTCGAGATCGAACTCGGCGAGGATCTCCTCGGCAGGCACCTGTTGGATGTCGGTGCTGGAAGCGGCGCTTTTCGAGGCTTCACTCGGTACGGGGCTGTCAGTAGAGCAAGAGGACAGGGTGATGGCTGCGGCGCAGGCAGTGGTGAGGGCGATGAGGCGTTTCATAAGTCTTCCGAATGGGTCCGATTGTGTTTACTCAAGCCTATACCCCACCCGGGTATCTATCAATGGAATGAGAGAAGGATCATCTTTTCGTGCTACGCAGGTTAAACTCTCCCCTATGTCTGATACTTCGGCCGCAACTCTGCCGCCCTGCCCCGAATGCTCCTCTGAGTACACCTACGAGATGCCGCCGCTTATCGTCTGCCCGGAGTGTGCGCACGAGTTCTCCGCCGACTCTGCTGATGCTTCGGCCTCGGAAGGAAGCGAACCGACCATCGTCGACTCCGTGGGCAACGCGCTTGCTGACGGCGACACGGTCACCATCACCAAAACCCTTAAGGTCAAGGGCGCGCAGCAGCCGCTGAAGGCCGGCACGAAGGTGCGCGGCATCCGCCTGAACTTCGACGCCGGCACCGGCCAGGAAGACCACAACATTGATTGCCGGATTGATGGTTTTGGCGCGATGAAGCTGAAGCCTGCTGTGGTGAAGAAGGTTTAGTAGTGAAGACGATGTAGGGCTACCCCAGGACTTTTACTGGTCCCGACTTGGGTCATGGGGTGGGTGAGCACCGACTTGCTTGAGACCGCTGCCTTTTGTCAGACGCCTCCTGCAGGTCGATGGAGGCGCGCAGACGTTGCGCGCTGCGAGGGGAGCAAAGAAGGTAATCCGCTTCGCGAAGATGCGTACAGTGTTCTACGGGAACGGTCGTTGTGTCCCGACTTAGGTCATCGGGCAGGTGCCGCAACGTCACTCTTGACGCTGCTACCTTGCATTTTTCGACGGCGGGGTGGAGTTGTTCCGCACCAATTTGGCCTAAGTCGGGTTGGTAGTGAAGACGACGTAGAGGTACCCCCAAGACTTGTATTGGTGGTCGTCACTGTGGCGAGGGAAAGACAGCAAAACCTTGAGACTGGGCAGCGGCGTGGAGCTGTTTGTCGTAGGTGAAAAAGGTCAGGGTGAGGCCAGCGTCGCGGAGAAGACAGGCGCTCGCCAGGTGGATGGCATCCAGGGAGCGAACGCCGGTCAGCGAGCAAGCTCGACGAATGACCTCATCGCTGATGCCAACTTTGGAGACCCCCTCCGTGAACTTCCGGTAACCGGCGCCGGTGAGGCCACTGCGCTGCCACACTTTAGATAACTC